>DUEY01000014.1 GCA_011174795.1 Dehalococcoidia bacterium | reverse complement strand
GATAGTCGGGTATACTGCTCAAATAGCTAATACTCAAACGAACATTGACTCCGGTCTGATAGAACCAATGTTTGTTCTGGGTACAGAAAGGGACCCGCTCATGCCCGATGTGCCCGCTATCACTGAAATAATTAGTATAGCCGGCGAAGACTTGGAACTGGTTGAATTGTGGGAGGATGTACTTGTTAGTTCCTCGCTATTTGTTGCTCCGCCGGGTGTACCGGAGGATAGGCTGGCATTCCTGCACGGTCTAATCGCTGAATGGATTCAGGATGAAGCGTTTCGTGCGGAGATAGACCTTATCTCCGGTTGTGAGGAGGAGTCATACAACGTCGGAGACGCTGTCGCCGAAAAAATGTTGAACCTGGCTGATGACCTGGAATATTTTAAAGATTTGTTTCTCGAGATGATTGAGAAGTATCGGCTTTAATCTCCTTTTAGTTTTTAAGGCGCATGGAGAGTATGGGTTATGCTTGAGGCATATGCCTCGGCACTGGAGATACTGTTCCAGCCGGTTAACCTGCTTGTTCTGCTGGTCGCTGTTATATCCGGTCTCATCATAGGTGTTATACCCGGGCTCAGCGGGCTTATTGCGATACCGCTTCTTTTACCTTTCATTTTCCGCATGCCTCAAGATGTTGCCCTTATCCTGGTAATTGCCCTTCCCGCGGTGGTTGTAACTGGTGGCAGTATATCCGCGATACTGCTCAATGTACCGGGAACGGGTGCCAACGCAGCTACGTGCCTCGACGGATACCCGATGACTCAGCGGGGAGAGGGTGCCAGAGCTATCGGTGCCAGTGTGACCAGCTCGATGTTTGGCGGTGTTGTGCCGGTATTTTTTGCGCTGGCGATGGTGCCGCTGGTAATGCCGCTCATCTTGGCTTTCGGCCAGCCGGAAATGGCAGCTCTGGTACTGCTGGGGATAGCGTTCATGGGAGCATTGACAACCGGCTCGGTTACCAAGGGTATACTCTCGGGCATGCTGGGATTGCTGCTGTCATTTGTGGGCTATCAGTCGATAACCGGTATCCACCGCTTCAGTTACGGCTCTACCTTTCTCTGGGATGGCTTTGAGCTGATACCTGTTGTTATGGGCCTCTTCGGCCTGTCAGAGATGTTATATCTGGCTATGAGGGGACGGAGCAGCATTGTCCAGGGAAGGTTAGCTGCCAGGTTCTCCGACGTGCTTGAGGGAGCAAAAGATGTGTGGTGGCATAAGTGGTTGTGGTTTCGCAGCGCCGTTATCGGCTACATAATCGGCGTAATTCCGGGTATAGGAGCCGAGATAGCCATTTGGGTATGCTACGGGCAGGCGAAACAGACCTCGAAATATCCCGAGAAGTTCGGTACGGGTGTTGTCGAGGGCGTTATTGCACCGGAGGCAGCTAATAACGGCAAGGAGGCCGGTGCATTGCTGACCACGATGGCTTTGGGTATACCGGGAAGCGCCGTCATGGTCATTCTGCTGGCGGCTTTCATGATGGTGGGGGTTACTCCCGGCCCGAGCATGATGGAGGAGCACCTGCCGCTTGCCCTGATGCTTCTTCTGGGGATAGCGCTGGCCAATATAGTCGGTGGGGTTATCTGTTTCCTCGCCGCGCCTCTGCTGGCCCGGGTGGCTTCCATTCACCTCGATTTCATATTCACCGTGGTTATGATAATGATACTCGCCGGAATTATCGCTGCTACCGTATCGCCGTTGAACTTCATAGTGGTTCTGGCCTTCGGTCTGCTCGGTCTGTTGATGAAGATATACGGCTACTCCCGACCGGCCCTGTTTCTGGGCTTTGTTCTGGGAGCAATGTTCGAGAGCTACTCGCTGCTCTCCGTGAAGATATATGGGTCGTTTTTCTTCGCCAGGCCGATTCCGCTGGCACTGTTCGCGGTGATAATCATTGTGCTTGCCCTCCCTTATATCAGAGGAGCAGTGTCCAGGATCAAGCGGAGGAGTAAGGGAGTATGAGAACGAAGGGCGGTCTCTGGATAGCCGTATTTTTCCTGATTATCGGGCTCTACGGCCTGATACAATCCCTGACGTTCGGCTACTGGGAAGCGGTTGCCCTGCCGGCGGCGGTGAGCGGCGTCATGGTCCTTATGGCAACCGTGGAAATCGGAAAGGAACTGTACAGCTCGGGCAAGGGGGAGACAACATCTGGCGAACTGAAGCTGCGCAGAGATAAGAGGGAAGAAATAGATTTTCGCCGCCTCGGCCTTGTCGTAGGCTGGGTAGCTGCGTTTATGCTGTGTATATACCTGTTTGGCTTCCGTATATCTGTCCCGCTTTATGCTTTCGCTTATCTTAAATGGCGGGGAAGGCACTGGCTGATAGCCGCCGTCTTCGCTCTTGTGATGCTGGGCTTTATCTACGGTGCCTTTGAGTTTGGCCTCAAGGTATCGCTTTTTCAGGGTATAGTCTTTGGGGCTCGATAGTATTATCCCTTCTGAAAAAGGAACCTTTTCATCCCCTATTACGTCTTATTATATAGCGGGGCTGGTTGGAGCCCGCTGATAACGGATACCGGAGGTAGCTATGATGAAAGTACTAATGGTGGCCCTGGCGCTGGTTTTGGTTCTGGTGGGCGTCGCGGGCTGCGGCGATGGCGCGGTGGTGGGTGTGACCCTTGCGATGTCGGATAAGGAGCGCGAGACTGCTCCCGATATATCCGCGGGTAACCTGACGGAACTGGTCGACGGCAACAGCGGGTTCGCCTTCGACCTCTACCAGGCGCTCAGCGAGGAAGAGGGGAACCTGTTCTACTCTCCCTTCAGCATCTCCCTGGCGCTGGCCATGACCTACGCCGGCGCCCGTGGCGAGACCGAGCAGCAGATGGCGGATACCCTGAACTTCATTCTCTCCCAGAGCGACCTGCATCCCGCGTTCAACGCTCTCGACCTCGAGCTTGCCAGCCGCGGTGAGGGTGCTGAGGGCAAGGACGGCGAGGGATTCCGGCTCAATATCGTCAATGCCATCTGGGGGCAGCAGGACTATAAGTTTCTCGATACGTTTCTCGATGTGCTGGCGGAGAACTACGGTGCCGGCCTGAGGCTGCTCGATTTCATCAACGCGGCGGAGGAGTCGCGCGTAACCATTAACAAATGGGTAAGCGAGCAGACGGAGGGCAGGATAGAGGACCTGATTCCACCGGACGCTATCGACGCATTGACGAGGCTTGTCCTCACCAACGCCATCTACTTCAATGCAGCGTGGCTGTATCCCTTCGACGAGGACATGACTGAGGACGGCGATTTCCATCTGCTCGACGGCGGCAGGGTCACTGTGCCCATGATGAAGCAGACCGAGTCCTATGGCTACGCCGAGGGTGAAGGGTATCAGGCGGTGGAGCTGCTCTACGATGGCCGCGAGCTTTCGATGGTGATACTGCTCCCCGAGGAGGGTCAGTTCGGTGCGTTCGAGGGCTCTCTGGACGCCGAACGCCTGGATGCAATCTTGGATGACCTGGCACGTGGGGAGGTCGCCCTGACGATGCCCAAGTTCGAGTTCGAGTCGGAGTTCAGCCTGGCGAAGACGCTGGCGGCGATGGGTATGCCGGTGGCCTTCTCAGGGTCGGCTGACTTCTCGGGCATGACCGGCAACCGCGAGCTCTTCATTGGAAATGTGCTGCACAAGGCGTTCGTCTCCGTGGACGAGGCGGGCACCGAAGCAGCGGCCGCTACCGCGGTGATTATGGAGCTGTCGGCGGCACCTGGTATGCCTGTTGAGGTCACTCTCGACCGTCCCTTCGTCTTCCTCATCCGCGACATCGAGACAGGTTCTATACTGTTCCTTGGCCGTGTCGCCAATCCGGCTGCATAATGCCTTAGTCAAAGACGAGATAACCGACATCCTCGGCGGCGTGACTCTTCTCGCTGTCGGCTGACTGTTCCTCATCTATCTTGATGTAGACGCCGCTGCCCGTTAGGTTCTGGTAGCGGAGATTGCAGGTGTCAACCCCGTTACTTGACTGCATATCGGCCAAAAAGCGGGGAGGGCTGGCAAAGCCCCCGTAACTTACCATTGCCCAGTACTTTGTGACCCCGCTATGCTGGCCGACCTCGTAGTCAATACCGTCAACGGTGCCCCTGCCCGGCTCCCAGGCGACGTACGAAAGCGTTTCTTGGGGGTGCTCCTGCACATTTGCCTCCTGTTCCTGCATGGCAGCGTAGAATCCTGCTGCTGTTACATTTCCGTTCCTCGTGACCACAGCTTCAGCATCGTTGCAGGTCGTCACCGAGCTTATGACCACCGGCCTGCTGCTGAAAGCCGGGGAGAAGTCGATATCGGCGAATGAGGGCACGCCGGTTAGGTTGATGGTACTATCTCCTGCTTCGACCCCAGCCCCGTTAGGCAATATCCAGTGTCCCTTCTCTATAGCCAGCCAGCTTACCTCCTCCGTACTGTGAAATCCATCGAGATAATCCCACTCCTGTAGCCTGATATCAAAGCTTTCTGCGGTAACATTCCTGATGCGCACAACGGCGGGTTCAACCCCGTTGTAGCTCAGCGGCTTGGCCAGCACGACAGGAGCGGTGAAGCTCTCGGTCAGGTGAATTGTCTGCCAGTTGCGGTTGAGGCTCAGCTTACCGACCTCAATGGCAAATGGTGGCGGCGTGGGTGTAGGCGTAGGTGCAGGCGTTGATGTTGGCGTTGGTGTTGGCGTCGGCGTGGTCGTCGGCACAGGTGTAGGCGTCGGTGTAGGCGTGGGAGTTTCTTCCTCGGGAGTATACTCGAATATCTGTACTTGGGATATAGTTCTCTCGTCCAGTTCTGCCGCTGTTGATGGGGATGTATAAACCAGCTTGTATTGTTCCAGTTTCTCAAGGAGAACGGGGCTCTTGTAAGGGTTATTCCCCACAATCATGTAGCTGGGGTCGTCCTGGGTATCCAGATATGATTTCGCCTCCTCGTACGTAGCGAACCTTTGTTGCTCGACGAGCTCTTTGTGGGTAATGCCCGTGCCGTCGGTTTTCTCAACGTATGAAATAACCCATGTGGAGTTGTCGGGAATCCACTGCTCTCCCCCGAAAATATACAGTCTGGATGACATGGATTGATAATACCGGGGATAGTAGAGCGTTACAGGCGTGAGTTGCCCCGACCCATCATTCAGATAATAGGTCTCGAAGAACGCGCTCGTATCGTTGCCAGTCCATTCTACAATGGCTCCATAATGACCGTACCTTCCTTCTACCGGGTCAATTTCGTGCATGGCTGTCTCAAAGTCGATGATTACGTACTTTGAGCCAAGCTTATTGAGTATCTGATTTGCTAATGAAGTATCATGTGTGACTAGAAACATGGCTGCTGCCTGCGAACCTTTACCTGAAGGATTGGCGTTTGGTATGCGATGGGATATATAGGTGATCCAGTAGCCGTAATCCCACCAGCTCATAACGCCGTATGCCGAGTCCGGATAGCTGTAATCGCCGGCATGCGCCGGTTCTTCGTATACCTCGTAGTAGAAATCCGGGTCTGGGAACGGATCTGTGCTATTTCCCCTCAGCCAGACCAGCGCATCGTGCCAGTCCTGGGTGGGCTTGCTGACCGTCTTGGCAACATCTATAGAGCTCACTATGTTGGGAAAGAATACCAGAAAAAACATGGCAAATATTGCCACTATGCTTAAGGTATACTTGGTCGAAGCGTATTTTTTAACAAGATTGCGCATCTCCGGTTTCCGGGTTCGACGCATTTTACGCTTGGACTTTCTAACGGGGGTTCTTGTTATGCTGGCAAGCGACAGCATCCTCCAGGATAGGTAGCCTGTAAGGAGGGAAACGTTTATCGCGAAGTAGTAAGCGAAGCGGTTTTGACCGATTGTGGCCACCAGCATTATGACGCTCCAGAGGAAGAATAGTGTTTTATCGGCGGGTCCGTCCTTTACAACCGGATAGGCTATTATGATGAGAGCTACTACTGCCAGGTAGAATCCGGTGGTGAATTCCTCCCACGCTATGGATAGGGAGAGCGGCAGTGCCTCGCTGATTGCTCTATGGGTTTCTGACGGCCAGAATATGTTGAGTTTCTCGAGAATCGCGTTGAGGATAGATGGGTCGATCGCATAAAACAACGCATAGCCGATACCGCCAAGAGCTACAACAATGAGGGGATAGTAGGCTCGTTTCATGTTATTTCTAATCATGAAATAGGAAAGGATACTCAGGACAGGGAAGGACAGTATGCAGACCAATAGGGAGGCGATCTGGACGTTACCGTAGCCATAGAGGCCTGAAAATGGGGCGATCATGAAAAGGGTAATAAGGAAGACGGGTATGGCGATGATGCAGAGGTAATCGGTTGGTCTGCCCTTCAAGTAGTCTATGATATATTGAATGACGAAAAATATGAAAATGGTGAATACAATGAGCGCTCCGCCCACCCAGGATAGAAGGTAGAAACCCAGGGAGATTCCTGTCAGCAGGGAGTAAAGGAGAGGCTTTCTGAGCGTCCTCCAGTCTCCCGACCGGACGCTGTCGAATGAGATCATTGCTTGTTTCGAGCTTTTTATTGCCAGTACAAGGAACAGCATGCTCAGGGTGCTGAAAAGGGTTTCGGCGACATGGTGGTCGGTGAATCCGAGGAGGGAACGCACGAGGAACTGGCCGGGCATTATGGCGATGAGGGCTGCCGCGAGAAGACCAACCTTTCTATTGAACAGTTCCCTGCCTATGAAGTACACAGGTATTACTACCAGCGCGCCAAGCACGGCAGGGAAATAGGCGCCTGCTGTCTCTATAACGCTCTGTGACGGGGAGCCTGCGCCGGAGAGCCATATGAAGAAACCGAGAATCAGGTCATAGAAAGGCGCGGTAATAACTTCCTGCCCGTGTGGGTACAGGGTGAAAGGGTCGAAGCTGATGCGGTGAGGGAAATGGTGGACCAGGTTCTCCACCACCCGCATGTGGTACCATGAATCGTACCACTGGAACCTGACCCACTCGCCCGTGAAGACCGTGTGGTAGGGGAAAAATGTGCGCAGAAAGAGAGCGATGCCGCAAATAACAGCCAGCGTCAGGCCGTATATGCTACGAGTTGAAGGCTTTATTCTCACGCCAAATCTGATTACCCTGCAAACTTGGGATGACTATAATATAAGCGTTGGGAAAAGGCAACATCGGGGCTGGCGGGGAGGGCGCAGGGTGGCCACAATACAAGGTGGTTGAACAAAACTTGGTTTTGTTTTCTCTCCTTAGAGAAGAACTTGACCACGGGCAATGTTACCTCGTACTATTACCTCGGAGACAGGCTGGTGGCGCTGAAGAAGGACACAACATTGCGTTTTGTGCACCAGGACCACCTTACCGGCACAGCCGTTATTACCGATACCGATGGCGAAAAAGTAGGCAGCATCAAGTACTACCCCTACGGCGAGACAAGGGAGTCCACCGGCACACTGGACACAGACAAACGCTTCACCGGCCAGCGCCTCGACGACACCGGGCTCTACTACTACAGCGCACGCTTATACGACCCCACCATCGGCAGGTTTATCAGCCCCGACACCCTTGTGCCCAGCCCGGCAAACCCGCAGGCGTTCAACAGGTATTCGTACTGCCTTAATAATCCACTCAGGTATACCGATCCAAGTGGGCATCAGATGTTTATGCCTGATTATGCAGAACAAGTGGACGGTGGTAGAATCTGGGTTAATCTCGGCGGCGAGTGGTTGATGTACGATCCGGTAGATGAAATTGGTAGTAATATACATCCTGCCTTAGCGAATTTGTATCTAGATGTGTACGAATTTTATTCGAAGCCGACATGGCAAAGAGCAATTATGAACGCGCAAGAGGGATACAAACTTGAAGTGGACCTTGATGAAAAAACAAGACCTTGGACCTATGAATTTATCGTACATGCAACCGTTCATACCGAAGAATATGAGTATTGCTGGTGGCATTGCCAAACTTGGGGTTGCCTGAAGCAGCCGGGATGGGAGCATGTTGGGCCTTCTGTAGTAGTTAATGTGCCAACGCACGCTCCAGGCTTTTTGGATTATCAAAATAAAGGAGAACTTACAAGTTATCCGCCTGAAATCCGTAGGAAGAAGGAAGATGTTATCGATGCGCTCGAAACGGCATTCGGCCATACAGATGTAAGGTATACTATGTATGATGAAAGTGGCAATGTAGTTGGCCAGTGGGGAGAAGCAGATTATCAGCCGTCATTTGGGCAAATGGCTAAATACGCATCTTGGCAAGGCGCGAAATTTATTGCAAAAAGGATTCTTAGGAAACTAATTTTTGGGTTTTAGGAGGGCTTTAGAATTCCACCTGATTCGCTAGTTTTAATTTCATTGTGTTGATTGGATAACGCATCTGAGGTGAACAGATAATGAAGAGATTTATAATTAATATAACGCCGTTATTAATTCCAATACTTTTACTGTCCTGCTCATGTGGCTGTGGCAATGGTGAACAAGAAATTGCTTTCTCTGACAAAAATCTTGAATCAGCAGTTCGTATAGAGATTGGAAAGACAACAGGTGATATCACCAAATCTGACCTAGAGGGCATTACTAGTCTTGGTGCACAAGATTTAGGAATATCTAAGCTCGACGGCCTAGAATACTGTGCCAATCTTAAAATTCTCTACCTTTCAAACAACCAGATAACCGATATATCTCCTCTTTCAGACCTTATAAACCTAACAAGCCTCAGTCTCAGTATTAACCGGATAAGCGATATCTCTCCATTATCAAAGCTCACCAATTTAAACAAGCTTCAGCTTACAGGTAACCCTATAATTGATATATCACCTCTTTCAGAACTAAATAATCTAACTGAACTCTACCTCATAGAAAACGATATAACAGACATTTCACCCCTCTCTAACCTCAGCAACCTGACTGTGCTTGACCTTACATGGAACCATATAAGTGATATATCATCACTCTCCAATCTCACGAGCCTCAACAAATTAGAACTTTGCGGGAACGAGATAAGTGATATTACTCCATTAGTGAATAATAGCGGACTAAGCGAAGGGGACTATGTGGTTTTATCAGGCAATCCTTTAAGCACCACATCGATAGAGATTCATTTCCGTCAGCTCTGGGAAAGAGGAGTTATCGTTAGTATTGATTTCTAGGTATCCTATATTATTTCAATTTCATATGTCTTGGATTCCCGCTATGGCTACGCCCATTATTAAACGTATGTCCAGATTGTTCAATTACTAACTACCAGTTTCCCTCTCACACCTAACCTATCAATACTTAATTAGCTGAGCACGGTAACAAGCTGAGTCAGTGACCAACCTATATTTGTCAACTTTTAGCGCTTATATCGGGAACAGGTATGCCCCTTGCCAAGAACCGATATATAGGCTATAATAGCACTCTAATTGGAGTGTCATGCACAGCAAGGTAACCATAAAGATACCCCGGGAGCTCTACCAGCGGCTGAGCCAGATGATAGCAGGCACCGGTTTCTCCAGCGTCACTGAGTTCGTTGTCTTCGTATTGCGGTCGCTGGCTTCTACTGGTGAGATACAAAGCGAGGACAGCCTGACAGCAGAGGAGGTCAAGGCGATAAGGGAGCGGTTGAAGAAACTGGGTTATTTAAAGGAGGAAGAATGAGCAAGGAACAGGATAGTAAAGCCGTATACGTATCCGCTGATATCTATCAGAAGATACAGGAGAGGGTGGAGGCTACTGGTTTCGGCTCGGTTGATGAGTACGTTGCTTTTGTCATGGAGGAAGTACTCAAGGATGAGGATGAGGAGGAGGTTTTCAGCAAGGAGGAGGAGGAAGAGGTGAAGAAAAGGCTGAGGGCACTGGGTTATCTGGACTAGCAATTGACGGGTTACGGAGAATGGAGTTAACCACAGCCCTATTCGTGGCAGTAGTCATTATCGCTCTCTTGTGCCAGTACATGAGTGTCTCTCTGGGAGTGGGGTATGGCACCGCCCTCACCCCTATACTTCTTATCATCGGGTTCTTGCCGTTGCAGATAGTGCCGGCTGTGCTTTTAAGCCAGCTTGTTGGCGGGGTAATCGGGGGGATCGCCCACCACCGGGCCGGAAATATACGGTTAGACTTCAAGCGCGATGAGAAGCTGGTGAGGGAGCGACTGCGCTGGCTCGGTTATCTACCAAGGTCACCCGACGCGAAGGTTATTCTTCTTCTCGTCGCCTTCGGCATAATAGGGGTGCTGGTGGGCGTGTTCACCGCCATAAATATATCCCAGACTGCCCTTGAAGCCTACATAGGCGCTCTGGTTCTGGCTATAGGGTTGACAGTCATTCTACAGCGAAGACGGGAGAGAGCGTTTTCCTGGAAGGGTATCGTTGCCCTTGGGGTTCTGGGTGCTTTCAACAAGGGAATAAGTGGTGCTGGCTACGTCCCGCTGGTAACAGGCGGGCAGATTATAAGTGGACGTGAAGCGAAAAGCTCGGTGGCAAGCACCACGGTATCAATAGCAGTATTATGCGCGGTAGGCTTTCTGGCTTATGCCCTGGTTGAAGAAGATATCTACTGGAGGCTTGCCGCAGCCACAACTATAGGCTCGGTTATTTCGGCGCCATTCGCCGCTCTGACGGTTAAAAAAGTGAGCGCTGAAAAACTGAGAATCATCATAGGATTGGGGACGATCATCCTGGGTGTTCTAACCCTGGTGAGAACCTATGTCTTCTAGAGGAGAAAGCCATGCTGGATTTAAATGATCTCGAGAACCGGACCATATACATAGTAAGGGAGACTTACGCGGAGTTTAACAGACCGGCGGTGCTCTGGAGCGTGGGAAAGGACAGCACCACTATGCTCTGGCTGTGCCGCAAAGCCTTCTTCGGTAAAATACCGTTCCCGGTAATTCATATAGATACGGGCTACAAATTCAAGAAGATGTATAAGTTCAGGGATGAGATCGCCAGGGAATGGGGCCTTGACCTGCTGGTGGCAAAGAACGAGGAGGCTATCGGGGAGGGGCTTAGTCCCGAAGGAGGGAAGCTGGAGTGCTGCACCAGATTGAAAACGGAGGCTTTGAAGTCATTTCTGGAGAAGCACGGGTTTGACGCTCTCATTCTAGCCATACGGAGGGATGAGCACGGCATTCGAGCGAAGGAGAGGTATTTCTCTCCCCGTGATGAGGACTTTAAATGGGATTATAAAGACCAGCCGCTGGAGATGTGGGACCAGTTCCAGGGGCTTGTGGGTGAGGGGTCTCACATGAGGATACATCCGATACTGCACTGGCGTGAGCTTGATGTCTGGGAGTACATCAAGAGGGAGGGGATTCCGGTTAACCCCATGTATTTCGCCGTCGATGGCAGAAGGTTCCGCAGCCTGGGATGTGAACCCTGTACCTCGCCTATCGAATCTAACGCAGCCAGTATAGATGAGATAGTGGAGGAGTTGAAGACGACGAAGATAGCCGAGCGGTCCGGCAGGGCCCAGGACAAGGAGAAAAGCTTCACCATGCAGAAACTCCGCGCCCTGGGCTACATGTGAGGGCAGCTATCAGCTATCAGCTTTCAGCCGTCAGTTGAATGCTGATAACTGATAACTGAGGGCTTCTTCCTAAGGAGGTACCGTGAGTGTAAATGTTGTTATCGTAGGGCATGTAGACCATGGCAAGTCCACGCTAATAGGGCGGTTGCTCTATGACTCCGAGACCCTTCCCGAGGATAGAATGGCTGAGGTGCAGAAGCTATTCGAGGAGTACAAGAAGAGGTTTGAATTCGCTTACTTCCTCGACTCCTTCGAGGAGGAGCTACAGGAGGAGCGCACCATAGATACCACGCGGGTGCTTTTCAAGGGAAAAGACTACTACACCGTGGTGGATGTCCCCGGGCATAAGGAATTCATCAAGAACATGCTCACCGGCGCCTCTCACGCCCAGCTCGCCATCCTGGTTGTCGCTGCCCCCGAGGGCGTTCAGGAGCAGACGCGACGACATGCTTTTCTGGTGCACATGCTGGGAATTAAGCAGATTATTGTAGCCATAAACAAGATGGACCTCGTGGAATACAGGGAGGATGACTTCGAAGTACCTAAGAAAGAGACCACCAGGCTGCTCTCATCCCTTGGCTACCCGGAGGTAGAATTCATACCCATATCGGCCATGGAGGGTGATAACGTATATAAACCATCGGAGAGGATGGGTTGGTATCGGGGGCGTACCCTGATACAGGCGCTTGACGCGGTGGAGCCGGAGCAGGTGAGTGAGAAGCCGCTCAGATTTGTCGTTCAGGACGTTTATTCCGTCGATTCGGAGAAGGTGACGGTCGGGCGGGTGGAATCTGGGGTTCTGAGGAAAGGTGATGAGCTTGTATTTCAGCCTTCTGGAGCAAGGGGGAGGGTAGAGAAGATCAAGGTATTTCCGATGGAGGTGGAGGAGGCGACGCTGGGGGACAGCATAGGGATTGTGCTGAGTGCAGAGGTAGGGAGAGGTGATGTCGGCGGACATCTATCGAGTCCACCTGCCTCTGTTGACAGGTTTCTGGGAGAGGTTGTTCTTCTTGAGGGGAAGCTGGGGCGGGGCGATGAATTTGAGCTGAAGTGCGGAACCAGGAGAACGAGGTGCCTGGCGCATGATATCAGGGAGAGGATAAGCTCGGAGACGGGGGAGGTAATGAGCGACACCGCAGGGCAGATAGAGGAAAACGAGGCAGCAACCATAGTGTTTGAAACCAAGCCCCTTGTGGTGGAGAAGTTCTCCGAGATACCTGAGCTGGGCAGGTTCGTCCTGGCGAGGAAAGGCAGAAACATCGGCGCCGGGGTAGTTCTGGAAACAGGTGCTTAGAAATAGCCATCAGCTTTTAGCAGTCAGATGTCAGCTTACTCCAGTTGCTGATTGCTAACAATTGATAGTTGCCCATTGACCGTGAGAGTTAATAATGCGAGATTTCAGAAGCCTGAATGTATGGAAAAAGGCTCATAAACTAACGTTGGGCGTGTATCAAGCTACACGCTCTTTCCCTCGTGAAGAGCTTTATGGATTGGCGGGTCAGCTGCAAAGGGCGGTATCGTCGATTCCGGTAAATATTGCCGAAGGTTGTGGATGCCAGAGGAATCGTGAGTTTGCTTACTTTCTGAGAGTTGCTTTGAGGAGTGCTAGTGAGGCAGAGTATCATCTGCTTCTAGCTCGTGATTTAGGATACTTGGACAATGGAACTCATGATCAATTGAATGATCAAGTAGTCGAGATTAAGCGTATGCTTACAGGACTGATAGAGAAACTCAACACCGATGAAGCAAGTTCTAAGGCGTGACACTTGGTTGTAGATTCAATGCAAAAACTGAGTGCTGAAGGCTGATTACTGATGGCTTAAAGGGGGTTTTGGTGATATTTGTACTGGGAATCGATGCTGCCACCTGGACGGTTGTAAGCCCCAATATGGATAAGCTGCCGACATTCCAACGGCTCTGCGAGATTGGAAAGTGCGGAACGATTACGCTTAAGGAGAAGCCTGTATCTCCCTCTATATGGTGCGGCATGTTTTGCGGAAAGACCTTCGATGAGCACGGGCACGACAGCTTTGCATCCGGTGACAGCATAGTAAAGAGAGAGGACATAAAAGTGGACTTTATCTGGGATATCCTGCGACGGGAGGGGAAAAACATCAAAGCGCTGAACGTACCCTTCATAGTTCCGCCCTACTCATTCGGAGTTGATTTCAAACCTGTGGGGTTTGGTCTCCCCACCAATGAGAAGGAGTGGCAGGAGGAGCTCGACAGGGTTACCGAGAAAACTAAGGAACTGATGAGAGAGGAGCCAGATGTTCTTATCTCGGTGTACAGCCTTCTTGATCGTGTACAGCACTTCCACTGGGGCGAGGATTGCGTTCTGGAATGGTATAAGAAGGTCGATGATAGAATGGGTGAACTCCTGTTAAGCTCAGGCTTTCTGGAAGATAAGCGAAACAGGTTAATCGTCATATCGGATCACGGCTTCTGCTCCTTCGGCGAAGCGAGAATACAGACACTCCCCATGAAAACCGAGTGGGGGGAGCTCAAAGGAGACCATCACGAAGACGCCTTACTCATAACCGTAAATATCGACTACCCCATTGAAAAGCCTCAGGACGTATTTTTCGCTATAAGGAGAGAGTTCGCGGGGTAATCCGCTATTCGCCAGAGTGGTAAGGCTTACGAGGCCTATTTAGTGACAGAAGCAACACAAATTATAGATAGGTCCCTCCAGAAGGTTGTTGGGGGAACGGGTATAGCTTTTCTCGGCACTATTATCGCCCTGCTCCTGGCACTTGCCAATAGAACGCTCGTTGCCAGGTTCTTTACACAGGATGAATATGGCATATATTCGCTGGCTATCGTCATATTTAACATTCTAGTTGCAGTCGCCATCCTCGGGCTCCAGGGAGGTACTCCAAGGCAGATAGCTTTTCACAGGGGAAATAAGGACGAAGCAAAGGTTCGGGGAATCATCCGCTCATCTATAGTGCTTGCAGCAATTGCCAGCGTTATTCTCTCCCTGGCGCTCTTCTTTGCCTCGGATGCAATCTCCACACATATATTTCACATACCTGAACTGACCCCTGCTTTGAGGATAATCTGTATCGGCATACCGTTCGCTGTTCTGCTCGTCATCTTCACCTCGATATTCCGTGGGTTTGGTAGAGTAGCGCCGAGAGTATATTTCAATGATATTTTAAGGAACGCGCTTTTTCTGCTTGCGCTGGGTGTAATTGTTCTGCTCAGCTCCTCTTTCATCGGCATCATGTACGCCTTTATAGCTGCAGCAGGGCTCGCCTGCCTGGGCTTTGCGCTATATATGATAAAAAAAATGCCGTTGTCTTTAAGGAATAGTGAGGGCTCAAGGCCGGTAATGAGAGAGCTCTTGCTTTTCTCCCTCCCGTTGCTTGGAAGTTCTATGCTTATATTGATAATTCATTGGACAGATACTTTGATGCTTGGCTACTTTGAAGATTCTGAAGTTGTAGGGCTTTACAACGGGGCTTTACCGCTCGCTCAGGTGATTCCCGTAACGCTAACATCCATGGGCTTCATCTACGTTCCTGTTGCCTCCCGGTTATATTCACGGGGTCATACCGAAGAGCTGAAAAGGAGCTATCAGGTTCTGACCAAGTGGATTTTCTCCCTGTCGCTCCCTGTTGCCATGCTCTTACTGCTCTTCCCGGATACTATATTAAGTCTGTTCTTCGGCTCTGACTATGCCGAAGCGGCACTGGCGCTGAGGCTATTATCTTTGGGGCTTCTCGTACATACCTTTCTCGGTGCAAATGGTATGTCGCTGCTGGTATTCGGCAGGACAAAGCTGGTGATGTGGGCAGGGTTGATAGGGGCATCGTTGAACGTGGTGCTTAATGCAACGCTTATTCCCTCATTGGGTATTACGGGTGCTGCTATTGCTTCTATGGTTTCCTATTTCGCCATTAATGCATTCCGCTCTATAACGCTCTACCGTATTTCCGGCATCCATCCTTTCACTTGGAACTACCTGAAACCGCTCATAGCATCGGGAATAGTTATTTCGATTATCTATGTGATTGCCAGTAATTTACTTACCGTTGAATATTGGATGCTGCCGCTGTTCTTTATATTGTTCCTGGTGATATATGGAATGTGTTTGTTGCTGACGAAGAGCTTCGATGATGAAGATATCAGGCTGCTTCTGGCAATCGAGAGGAGAACCGGGGTAGATGCAACACCGATAAAGAATATATTGAGAAAGTTTGTTTAATTAGATTTCACCTGAGGTCTTAGGACTTCTTATCTTAGCCCGAATCCTTCTTCTCTCCATTGTTTTTCTGGATTCCTCAAGGAAACGCGTCAGACTCATTTTTAATTCTTTAGTCTTGTCTGGCTGCATACCGGCAACGTTGTGCAATTCCAGCGGGTCGTTTTCCAGCTCGAAGAGCTCCTCTCGTTCATGGTGGATAAATCCACATCTGCGGCACTTTCTGCTCTCCTCGGACCCAAGGGTATATTTATACTGCCCTTTGATAATGCCGTTTCTGTCTTCTGTGCCTGTACTCTCTCCCGTCCGGCCGAAAAAGATGTCTCGCTCTATTAATGTATTGGTATCATCTGCCTCTATCAGTGGCATAACGCTTCTTCCATCCATGACGAAGTCCCTTTTTATATCGAGGTAATCAAGTATAGTTGGTGTAATGTCTGTGAGTTGACAGAGGGCCTTTATTCTTCCCTGCTTTCCATCAGGGAATCTCAATATCAGGGGGACACGCAGTATTTCGTTAAAAACAGTATGGTGTTCGAAATAGACGCCATGTTCCCCCAGGTGCTCTCCGTGGTCTGCGGCCAGAATGAGAAGGGTATTATCCAGCAGTTCCATTGATTCGAGATAGGAGAGCAAGTTGCCGATTTGGTCGTCCACATATCGTATTGAGCCCAGGTATCTGTGAACCATTTCGTCTGAATCCTTGGTACCATAGGCACAACCTGTCATATATCTTTTAAACCTGGCGTCGGGAATATTGTTGAGGACGACGTCCATTTGCGTATTGTGTTCGGTCGCAACATCTTTAAAAATACTGACGTATTGAGACGGGGGATCATAGGGAGTGTGCGTATCCCAGAAGTGTAAAAAGAGAAAGAACGGTTGCCGGGTTCCAGAAATCTTACCTTTGGCGTGTTGAACAGCTGTCGCTGCGGAGTTGTATTCAGACATACTGTCGAAAAAGAATCGAGAAATAGAGTAGGGAAGCAACTTGTGTAGCAGTCTGCGTTCTCTTAACCTTCTGTATATCTCATTCCGCCCTTTCTGCAATACGTTGGCGAGATATCCACTATAGTGGTCAAACCCTGTTCTATGCCATCGTCCTAGGAGGTCAACCGCAAATGTTCGATAGCCCACTTCTTGCAATATGTTTGGCAGGAAGTGGTTCTTCACAAGGAGGAAATCCTCGACCTCACCCCTGGTTACATGCGGTCCATGGTGAATTATGCCGTGGGACTGGGGCAACAAACCGGTAAATATACTGGTATGGATGGGGTCTGTACCGAAACCAATTGTGTATGCATTCTCGAATAACAGGCTTCCTTCAGCTAATCTGTCGATGTTGGGGCTGGTGCTGTAGGGACTTCCATAGCACCCCAGCCGGTCACGCCTCAGAGCATCAATCGTAATCAGGATTATGTTGCATTTACTTTTCGTCATTAACTGGTAATCCCCTGGGAATCTAACATGCCGACAAAGCATAACCGGGAAAGTTTGTCTAGCTGATGTCGCCCGGTGACTTAAGCTCCTTTACCTGCCGCTTTATTCGCTCCTTTTCATCCTCTGCTTCAGTCTCTTGGTAGATAATCTCTCTTCTCGCTGGTTCGGTCCCCTCTTTGAAAATTTCTGTTAATACGCGCCCGTCCATATCACGAGGGATTGGCATACCCATAGCATGGAGTATGGTAGGTGCAACATCGTAGATGCTGAGCGTTGAACCCAGATGCCCATCGCTGCGAATATCCTCGCCTTGAGCGAAGAAAAAGCCATTCATTTTATGGTTATATTTATTATTAGGCGAAAAGATTTTATTCAGTATTAAGGCGGTAACGAAGTGGTTCATTTCTCGCGGGATAAAAACGATATCGGGGGCATCAGCCATATTCGGCCCATAGTAGCATTCCTCCCGGGGCAGGACTGTCTCAAAAACAGGGTTCCCCTCCAGGTCTTCCAGGGATATGAGCTTCTCGATAAGCTGACTTCTAAACGTTTGATATTCTTCACACGCCTTGGCATTGATTCTTATCCCCAAGCTCGATGGAGAAGGGCAGTACGCCATACTGTTCACTTCGTCAACAATCCGTTGGGGCACTTTATCGATCAAACCGTGGGGCGCAATACGTTTGGGGAACTCCAGATGTAAAAGAGATAGCAGCTTATCGATGTTTTCGATTGATACTCCTAGCTTGCCTAGATAGCCCATCAGGGCATAAGCCAGGTTCAGTTGATAGGGTGAGCCTTCACAACCTATCAGCCTTTGCTTCTCCTGCTCCAGACTTCTCACCATTTTCCCGACCCCTTTGGCCTTCAATAAGCCCTCTTTTTCCAGCCACGAATTGATCGCAAAAACCCAGTCGCATTTGCCTATACCATGGTCTGAAAAAAGAAAAATGTTGGCATCGATGCCGAGTGTCTCCACCAGTCTTCCAATGCACTGGTCGATGAACTTAAAGAACTCCAGGATATGCTCTTCCTTTCTACATTCATGAAATACACCGTCTGTTTTCTGGTACTCCACCATTAAGAAGTTCCAGTCATACTTGCTTCCAAGATAAATAGCGGCTTCTGTTCTTAATGCAGTTACCTCCAAAAATCCCCGAAGCTTTTTCTTGGATGGTGCGGGCTGGCTGTCATATTTAGAATAGACTCTGTACTCTCCAAGTGCTTCATTGATTTCCTCGAGTATATGTGGGGGATGACAGGTTGGGGGCTCTGTTGCCAGATAGCCCGGGATGAGAATCCCGTTGACTTTCACCGCCGGATTGGTTATCGGGACGTTTATTACAATGACTTTTTTACCCGCTGCAGAGAGATAGTCCCAGATGGCTTTTGCTTTATTATCACGAGAGCTAACCAGGCTGCTTTCGTATTCGTTGCCTCTCTTGAAAAAGTCGAATATGCCATGCTTACCCGGGTTCTTGCCTGTGACCAGCGAGGTCCAGGCTGGCGCTGTCCAGGGAGGAATAGTGCTTCGGAGTTCTGAGTACACACCTTTATTGAGAAGATTCTCAATAGAGGGCAGGTGGCCCTGTGAGACCCATGGAGATAGAATATCAAGGCATACCGCATCTAAACCTATAGCCAATATCTTTCTCACGTTCCCACCTTTATAACCTGCCTGACTTTCTTAACTGGATTATCCTGCTTTTCAGTCTACCCACCTCGCCCGCATCCACATATCTCAAGGGGCGTTTAGCTATCTCTGAATCACTCCTGAAGATCTCACTGAGAACCCTGCCGTCCACGTCATTTGGAATGGGAACGCCGAACATATGGAGAACCGTAGGGGCTATATCGTAGAGCGTTAATCCGGAGAGTTCAGCGCCTCCATCATTTATATCCGGTCCGTAGGCGAGAAAGATGCCGTTCATCCTGTGAGCGCCGGTGTGCCTGTTGGAGAAGGGTTCATTCTTGAACAAAGGGCCGTCGAATCGCCTTTCAATAACACTGCATCTCCAGTTATCTATAGTGAAAATAATATCCGGCGCCATAGTAACGTAAGGCCCCCAGTAGAGTTCCTCCGGGCTAAATATTTGCACCTCAACATCCTTCCCGATATCCACACTCAGATTCTTTAATTCATCTACTATCTGCGCTTTCAGTATCGCATATTCCTCTTTCTTAACACAGCCTTGAGGCTCTCTCCCTTCGAGGTTTATATAAATAGCCCCAAAAGGAATGGTATGGCCCAAAACATAGACCTTACTTCTGGCAAAATCTATCTCATCTGTAATATCGACCTCGAACGTACTACTGACCTTTTTAGCGAATGTCCGGGGAACTTTTTTCCCCAGCGCTGTTTTTACCATAGCGTTCAATAGAGACATGATTGAGTTTTTGGCGCCTGTGAAAATTTTCCCGCCTCTGCTTCTTCTCAGATATCCCTTCATTTCAAGCCATTTCGCCAGGTTGAAACATTCATCCTGAGGCCCGAAGCCGTGGTCCGATACTATGAGAAAGTTGCTCTCTCTATTTTTTTCGATTGCCTGCCTTAAGAAATCGTCAATCCTCTGCCAGAACTCCAACAGTTTCAGCCTGTATTCCGCTGACTCTTCGGGGTTATGCAAAGGATGCGAGGCATCTATATATTTCCACATCAGATGCTGAACCCAATCTGTTGCCGAAAGAACCCAGATGAAAAAATCGCAGGGCTGTTCCATCAGGTAGCGAATTGCTGCAAACTGCTTATCCAGCACATTGTTAACGTCTTTAAGAAATAATCCGGTGTCGTTATATTCCTTTTCCTGGTACGCTATGTAATCCTGGTAGCCATCACAAATCTGGTCCAGTTCTTCCTTTAATGCGCTGGGAAAGGTTGTGTCGCCGGTTCTATGGAAGATTGTATTTGAGACGATAAAGCCGTTTATCTCGTAGGGTGAGAGCATGGCGTAGTTTACTATCCCCACTTTTCTCCGGTTATCAGCTGCCAGGTAATCCCATATCGCTTTCCGCCCAAAAGCGGCTGAGGTTGTTCGGTATGCCTTGTAGCTGTAGTCCTTTCTGCTCAGGAAATCGAAAACTCCCAGCTTGCCCGGATTCATTCCCGTAGCCAGTGAGACCCATGCGGGACTGGTAACCGGAGGTACGGTGGACTCCAATTTCCCCCAAACCCCGCCCTTGATGAGCGTGCTGAATGTGGGCAGCTTTCCCTCCTCTATCCAGGGCATGAGCAGATCCCATGTGGCACCATCCAGGCCAAGTATACATACCTTCACTTATTCCCTCTCTCTGAGGTGTTATATTACCACAGATGCCTCGGAGCTTTAATCACCATGCGTAGAGTAGTGAATATGCTATAAT
>DUEY01000013.1 GCA_011174795.1 Dehalococcoidia bacterium | reverse complement strand
TGAACTTGTCAACCAACGTGAGCTTACCTCTATTTATTCTTGTACCCCAATATGAAAATAAAGACTTGGTCAATCCATAGAAGCCGCTGCCGCAAGCTATGCAGTCCCTGGTTAAAGGCTTATCGCATATGCTATTCCCTCTCATCAAATCGGTCCTAGGGCAGAGAAAGGCATAGCTATGCAGCGTGGCGACAAGTGGTATACGCTTCTTTTGTTTCAAAGTGAGGAAGGAATAGAGGATCCGGCCATGGGCATGGACGATTTCCGGTTTCTCTGCTTCAAGCACTGAGCTTAATTGTCTTGTAATAAACCAATCCCTAGTGGGAGGATGCCATTTGCGCGTCGGGTCGCTGAACAGAAAGGGAATCTTCTGGAAAAAACCCTCCATCCTGTATATCTTGACTCCATCCACCTCTTCGTACCTGGGCAGACCCGGGCTGCTAACCGTACAGACCGTAACCTCGTGGCCCCTCCTGGCCAGCTCTTCACTTAACGATTCAACGTATCTCTCCCCTCCACCGATAATCGGGGGATAAAGATCCGAGAGCATCAATACCTTCATGCCTTATTCCTCATATAATTTGACCAGCTCGGCAACTACCTGCTCCCAATCCCATAATTTAACCTCCCCCACCTCTGTGCCAATGACCTCCTTTATTAGCCCAGCTAACCGGTCAACGATTATGGGATAATCTATACCGAAGCAATTCTTACTATCTACCCATTCCTTGAGCGCCTCACTGTTGGCAACGATACAAGGCGTTTTCGCCGCCAAGGCTTCAGCCACCGCCATCCCGAATGCCTCATATTTTGATAGTTGTACAAACAGGTCTGCACTGGCATATCGAGCGAAAAGTTCCCCCTCATCAAGGTCTTGATACCAATTAACCCTATCTGCCACTGCCAACCGTTCGGCCAAGCCTTTCAGTTTATCTCGATACGGCCCTTTCCCTACTATCTCCAATCGGACGTTTTCCCCCAGCAGAGGCAGAGCCTCAATGACATACTGAACCCCCTTATATTTCTCCAGCCTGCCCACATACAGGATTGTGTCATGCTTGCCCTTTTTTTTCTCCAGGCCCTGGAACTCTTTCAAATTAACCCCATTGGGAAGCACCACGATTTTACCGTCATCTATGTTGAAGTCTTCCATCAGGAGGCCTTTTTCGTAGTTCGAAACCGCGATTACTCTGTCCGCCTCCTGAAATATCCTTCTGCCAAACGGTCTATACAGTTTAATCAGAATATCACGAGTTTTGGTAGCACCTTTTCTACAATAATGAGGAGTAACGATGAATCTCTCTTTGCCAGCATACCTTGAAAAGAACAAGGGAAACGCATGATAATTATGCCCGTGCACAATATCGAACCGAGCATTCCTGAGTTCCTTCCATAGGCCGAATGAGAATTGATATGCTTCTCCGGGCGAAAATCCCTTGAATCTTCTAACTAGAACTCCATTTATCACTTCCTCCTTGGGCAACTTGCCCGAGGGATCAGTGGTGTATACAGTTACATCATATTCCCTGGCCAGCCTCTCACTTATGTTACTGACATGTACTTGGACCCCTCCAAAATAGGGAATATATCTATCGCATACCTGAAGTATCTTCATCCTACTACTTAAAAACCAAGTTCATCCAATCCTGCTGGAGGCGAGCGAAATAGTACCATCCTC
Organism: Dehalococcoidia bacterium; assembly: GCA_011174795.1. Taxonomy (GTDB): domain Bacteria; phylum Chloroflexota; class Dehalococcoidia; order SZUA-161; family SZUA-161; genus W281. The sequence continues at coordinate 20,154 of DUEY01000013.1, read as the reverse complement.
CACCTTCACTGTCAACATAACATCAACCTCGCCACCACCTAGATACACTGCTAGCCGAACGTGATTGTCCATACCCCTGCTCAGTTGCCACCCAGCATTACGAAATGTTAGAATCGAGAAGCGATATAAGCTGCTTCGTTTTGAAAACCTTTGACTAATAAACATATACAGTGAAGAGAAGCTGAATTGTAACAAGAACCAAGAGCCGTAGATGAGTATAGTTACTATTGAAAAAAAGCTGTCAGATAACGCCACATCCATACTCGCCCTGACACTCATCTTCGGCATTGCCCTCTTCCTGCGCATATATTTCCCCTATGACAACGTCTTCGTCGGTGACTGGATTAAATTCCAGTGGGATGATTCATGGTACCATATGCGGCTGGTGGAGAACCTTGTTTACCACTTCCCCCACCGTATCCACTTCGACCCTTATAGCTTCTATCCACATGGGCAGGACGTATTTTATGCCCCCTTCTTCGACCTGCTTCTGGGATTCTTCGCCTGGCTTTTCGGCGCCGGTTCCCCATCTACCAAGGTTATAGAAACAGTAGGCGCCTATTTCCCGGCAATACTCGGCTCTCTGGTAACAATACCCGTTTACTTCATAGGGAAGGAGCTGTTCAATAAGAAAGTTGGGCTGCTTGCAGCAGCTCTCATCACCATATTGCCAGGCCAATTCCTGTTGCGCTCACTTCTCGGATTCACCGACCATCATGTCGCCGAAACCCTGCTCAGCACCCTGACCGTACTTTTTTTAATACTGGCAACGAAAAGAGCCATTCAAAAAGATTGTTCATTTAACAGCGTCCGGTCGAGAGACTGGGCAGCGCTGAGAAAGCCCCTTATCTATTCACTGCTAGCCGGTATTTCTCTGGGGTTCTACCTCCTATCCTGGGTCGGCGGGGCATTTCTTGTATTCGCAATTCTAGTCTTTTTCGTCATTCAATATATCATAGACCACCTGAAGGGCAGGGCAACCGATTACCTCTGTATAACCGGTATACCCGTCTTCCTTATTGCACTATTGATGGTCGCCCCATTCTCAGGTCTCATTGGGTATGGCAAAATCCACATCGCTGCTTTATTTATCTGCGCTCTCGCCTTCCCCGTGCTTAGTATACTCTCAACCATCATGATTAAAATCGACACGAGGCGAATATACTACCCTCTGGTTGTCGTAGCTGTTGGCGGCATCGGCTATGCGTTGTTTTATGCAATCGATAAATCTCTCGTTAACTCGATTCTTGAAAAACTCAACGTACTCTGGCCATCAGAAACCGCGATAACAATTGGCGAGGTAATGCCACTCTCTGTTTCAATAGTATGGGAAGAATTCACCACCTGCTTCTACCTGGCAATGATAGCGCTCGTCATTATCGCCTATCTCGTCATAAAGGAGGGAGCATCTGATAAAACGCTACTCTTCATCTGGAGCGTTATCATGCTCATGGCGACAATCGGTCAAAACCGCTTCGCTTATTACTTCGCGGTAAACGTTGCCTTATTAGCAGGCTACCTCTCCTGGAGAATATTAGCACTTGTTATCACTGGCATAAGAACCTATACAGCAAGTGAAGTGGCAAGGGTAGATATGAGCCAGCAACTGAAAAAGGTCAAGGGAAAAGCCAAGTCCCGCAAAAAGGGAAAGCGTAAAAAGGAAAAGGCTCAAAAAACAGGGCTGCGAACTCTGGTAACAAGATTTCCTTTGGCTCGTTACACATTGATTACGATAGCAATACTATCGTTGTTCTTCCTCGCTTTCTACCCCAACATAGGCAGCGCAATCCTTATCGCTAGCAGTAAGAGTCAGCCTGCTCAGGATTGGCACGATGCACTTGTCTGGATGAGGGATAATACCCCCGACCCCTTCTTGGACCCCGACTTCTTCTACGACCTCTACGATAGCCCGCCAAAGAGAGAAGACTACAGCTACCCTGAATCAGCATACGGCGTGATGAGCTGGTGGGACTATGGTCACTGGATTACCTATATCGCCCACCGCATACCCAATGCCAACCCTCACCAGTCAGGTGCAGCGGAGGCAGCTAAATTTTTTACGGCGCAGGATGAATCATCTGCGAACCAGATGCTTAACGAGCTGGGCTCTAAGTATATAATCATCGATGTTAAAACACCGCTGCACGAAATAGATCCGAAGGCTGGTACTCACGGTCATTTTCACGCCGTTGTCCAATGGGCCGAGAAAGATAGACGCGAGTTCTACGAGCAGTATTTCGTAGAAAATGAGTCAGGAGGTCTTACTCGCGTAACCCTTTATTACCCTGCATTCTACCAGTCAATGTCCTCTCGTCTGTATATCTTCGGATGTGAGGAGTGGATCCCTAATAACTGTTCGCTGGTAATCTCATATATTGAGAAGCGCGATAAAAAGGGTATCAAATATAAAGAAGTTACAGACCAGCAAAGGTTTCCCACATACGAAGAGGCGATATCGTATCTGGGGAACCAAACGGATCCCAACTACCGGATTGTGGGGAACAACCCCCTCAATAGTCCCGTTCCCTTGGAACGCTTGGAGCACTACAAGCTGATTTATAAATCTCCCTTTATATCGGTGGACCAGGAAGATAGAACTATATCCGCTGTGGAAATATTCGAGTATACCCCTTAAAACGCATGCTCTCTCCCCCATACCGATACAAGCAACATCCCCCTTCTACATCTATATCCTTGCCCTTGAAGCCTTATTAAAAGTATAATTTGTATAATTTGGCAATAACATAGAAAGAGTATTAACGCAAGGCCCAACATTCTTCTTCATAGGGAACAATTTTGAACTTTACAGAGCTAAAGCACCACATAAAGGACCCTCTATACCGCAACTCGCTCTTTTTAATGAGCACAACCGCTGTGACTACCGGTCTCGGCTTTTTCTTCTGGATGGTGGTGGCAAGGGCGGACTACACAGAAGCTGAGGTGGGCATAGGAGCCGCAATTATATCCGCTATCATGCTACTGTCCTTGATTTCCACGCTTGGCCTGAATATTGCTATCATTCGCTTCTTTTCCAAGTCCAAGCATCCGGTGGAGATGATTAATTCCTGCTTAACGGCAAGCGGCATCGCGGCTCTGGTAGTGTCCGGCATATTCCTCGCCGGAGTAGATTGGTGGTCGCCGGCTACACACTTCGTCAGGGACAACATTTGGTTCGCCCTCGCCTTCACCCTCTTCGTCCTGTGGACGACACTTTCTCGTATCACAGGTTCTTTATTCATTGCTAAGAGAAGGGCAGAATTTACCCTGATTAAGAGCACCATTTTCTCACTTCTCAAGATTCCTCTCCCCATACTTTTTGTGCTATTCTGGCATGCCTTCGGCATTGTCAGTTCATGGGGCTTTGCAACTGGATTCGCGCTTATAATTTCACTCTTCATATTTCTGCCCCGTATTCAAAAATCATACAGGCCCGTGCCTAAACTAAACCTCGGCATCATAAAAGATATATGGAAGTACTCCGCAGGTAACTACTTTGCCGTTCTATTTGCATCATTCCCGCCACTTATCCTGCCGCTGATAATCATCAACCAGATTAGTGCAGAGCAAAACGCCTACTTCTACGTAGCCTGGATGATCTCAAGCCTGCTCTTTGCTATACCTGTGGCAGTATCCCAATCCCTTTTTGCCGAGGGCTCACATTCCGAGGAGGAACTGGCGATGAACTCACGCAGGGCATTCAAATTCATCGTCTTGCTCCTGATACCAGCAATAACCCTTGTAATCCTGCTGGGGGACTGGCTACTGGGCCTGTTTGGAGAGAACTACTCGTCCTACGGATTGAAGTTACTGTGGATTCTAGGAGGCTCCAGCCTGTTCATAGGGATAAGCGATATCTATTACAGCATCCTGCGCGTCCGTAATAGAATAAGAGAACTTATATTGATTCGTTTACTCACGTGCATCGTCGTCCTTGCTGTAAGCAGCATTATCGCACCAGCGCATGGTATTGTTGGGATTGGCTATGTCTGGATCGGTGTGCAGGTAGTGGTCAGTATTTACGTCCTGCTTACTGTGAGGTCACGCCTACGGGCGATGCGGGTTCAGCGCCAGAACATTCAGAGGGTACCAAAATGAAAACTAAGAAGTCTTTAAGGGTCGGCCTTGTAGGCTGTGGACACGTCGCACAGTTTGCCCACATTCCAGCACTAAAGAGGATCAAGCAAGCAGAACTGGCGTCTGTCTGCGATGTCAATTCAGCAGTGGCGCAAGAGATTGCCAAGAGGTTCAGCATCCAAGGATTCTACGCCAGCCTTTCCGAGATGCTGCAAGATGAGCGGCTGGATATAGTAGATATCTGCACTCCCCCAGACACACATGCGTCTCTGGCTCTTCAGGCAATGGAAGCAGGCTGTCACGTACTGGTTGAAAAGCCCATGGCCTTAAATACTCAAGAGTCCGACCAGATGATAAAGGCCTCTCAAAACCTTGGGCTAAAACTCGGTATAGGTCACAACATGCTCCTGCATCCTCTGATTTCACGCGCTATATCCATGGTAACAAATGGGTATATCGGGGAACTCGCAGGTCTTGATATACAATACCTGCTGAACAGGTACCGTGGTGCAGTAGCGAGGCATGAGCACTGGTGCCACAATTTGCATGGCGGAATATTTACTAACAAACTGCCTCCCCCCATATCGCTGGCTATGGCATTCCTGCGCAATCTGGAACCAGTGGCTGTGCAGAGCATAAAATACACCGACCGTGAATGGTTGATTGCCGACGACCTACGCGTAATATTACAAGGCGACAATGGCATGGCAACGATAACAGTGTCAACCAACTGCCCCAAGGATATATTCATACTCGATATTTTCGGGACAAAGAGGAACCTGCACCTTCACCTGAATAACGCGGTCATGTATACCTGTGGGATGGCGCGCTACGGCCGTTGCTCAGTGGTTTTTGAGAACTTTCGACAGGGTTTGCAGATTCTAACGGGTACAGCATCCACAGCGCTGAAGACGGCTCTGCGCAAGCATCATTTCGGGCATTACGCTCTGCTCCTGGGATTTATCGAAAGCATACAGAATGACACGGAACCGCCCATCACGGCAGAAGAGGGCAGGGAGTCAATACGGTTAATTGAAAAAATAATTTCCCAAATCGAAAATGACCCAAGGTATATGAGAGGATAATCTCACAACTCAGCAGAGGATCGGGGAAGCCAAACTAAATATTAGTTTTCAGTCTTCCCCAGCGCTGCCCTTCAATCCTCCCTCCCGTTTTTTGGCAACCAGCATGTACTGGCTTGCTAAGGGAAACAGATACCTAGACAATTTAGTAAATTTCGCGCCCTTGACTGAGCTACAAAGAGGGCTGCGGATTAATTTCCCCACCAGATTGCTCCGTGAAGCTATCAGGTACAAGGGCGACAGAGAAAGTATCCCCAGCGGGAATTCATTTCGTATCGTGAAGCCATGTTCACTTAATTTTCTACGAACCCAGTACGGCGACAGCTTGCACCAGAACTGAAATTCACCGACGCCCTGGCAACGCAGTCTGTTAAATATATTACGCAGATAAGAAACCCACCAGAAGGTATCAGAGTCGAAAATCAGGGTTAATGTTCCCCCTTCCCTGAGGACTCGTTTATATTCACCTATAACCAACGCTATGTTATCGGGAGGTATATGGTCTAACGTTGAAACATCCAGTACTGCATCGAAAGTGCCGCTCCTAAAAGGCAATCTCCTTACATCCGCACATGCGACCTTCAACTCTTCATCGCGCGCTCTACTCCCGGCAGAACGACAAATAATAGGGGAAACGTCTATACCAACGACTTCAGCAAATCTCCTTATATCCCCCAGAAAATCATGTATGTCGCCAGCACTATCATCTATCCCCTCGTTCCATAGATCGGTCTTGAGAAGCAGCACTTTTTCTTCACCCGATGCCGGGATTAAGGGAGTTAATGACGATTCGACCACCAGCCTGCGCTCCAGCCTCCAGTAGGGAGCTACCATACGGCCAAATCTGGAGTACTTCGGTTTTTGGGGGAGACTTATAGCTACACTATCCCAGTATTCACGCATTAGTTCGCTTCCCTGTGCTTCCCTCATGTAAGCCTTTACACCTTTTCAAAGAGCATGGATTTCCTTCGAATGGCAAAAGCAAGCTCAGCCCTTATCCACCTGCCAGGAGCGCCACATCGCATCAGCAATCGCCCGCTTCTGCTCAGGGGATGAGTCAGCAGAAGCGTCTCCTTGGCCACCTGTTTCGGCAGGTCGCCAATATAGTGGAATCCATGCGTCTCGAATTCCCTAATCCAGAACTGAGCAGGGTGCCTGTTAACATGAGTTGGATTGCAGTCCAAGCGCCCGAAATCGGTCGTCCCGGCTAATGACCTGATAGTGACACGTGCTCTTCGCCGACCTGCCGCAATTGCGACCCCCTTTGTTTTCAATACCCTTCTTATCTCTGAAAGCAGAAATCGGTGATTTGTCAGATGCTCAAGTATCTCTGTAGCACTTACCAGGTCGAATATTTCATCACTAAATGGTAACCGTTCCTGATCAACATCAGCATCGAAGAGATAATCTCTAATCTCTGGCAGGCTCTGGCTTGTCGCATACTCAGACATATCGACCCCGTACGCCTCGACACCCAACTCCCTGAAGGCATAGACCAGGTATCCCTTGGCACAGCCGATATCCAGCACAGTCTTGGGGTCAAATCTCGCTACTAATGCCTCTGCTGTCCTGTGCAAAGAAGGATATGCTAAATCAAATTGAAATTTTCTCCGTTGATAGAATTCCTCGTTATAGAAGTGGCTTACTGACTTTTGCATATCAGCCTCTTCCTTTTACTTGCCCGAAGCCTACGCCTGTACCATTCTCTCTAGCTCTTGCCCGAACCCCCGCCAGCCTTACGGCGCTTTGGAGCAGGTCCCACCACCCCCATCATCTCGAGCAATCTATAAATAATGCCGTTTACCCAAGCTCCTATATCATGCCTCAGCGCAATAGTGATCCTGATAAGTAAATACCTCACCAATCTCGAATGGGTTAGCCTCCGGTACGGCCCCACCCGCCGGGGGCCGATAACCCCGGCATTCTCTTCATCCTCAAAGTGGCTGATCGTAAAGAAGAAACCCTTTCTTATCTTCTTACCCAACCTGATGAGGTCGAATTCAAACAGGGTGTCTTCGTTGAACGCAAAACCGTTTTTAAATTCAATGCACCTGAACTCGACGTCGGCGAGAACGTCCCTGGTGACCATACAGCATCCCCCACCTGCCAGCGCTATCGCTATACTCGTGCGCAGCCTGTATCCGCTATACACGACGTCATAGCCTTGAATCTCCCTCTCCATTATTTCTATGATATCCGGGTCGTAAAGCATATCAGCATCGAGCCACAACAGGTAATGAGCGGTGGTTTGGGTCAATACATATTTGCGTATTGCCTCCCGACCGCACACAACATTCCAGACCCTGCTCCGGGCATAATCCGGCCTGACAGTCTCATAGCGCAGTACCCTGCCCCTGATTCCCCCTGAAACGAGCAGCGACTCCAGCTCATCTGCTAAATCATCCTCATTCGTCGCAAAGATAATCTCAGAGGACGGATACCTCCGCTGGATTTCCTTCTGATTCTCCAGGAATTTATCTAGGATATATGCGCTTTTACGGTGAATCGGCGTGCCCATCAATACGTTTATATCGTTACTCATGCTCTTTTAACCTCTTCACGGACTCCCTGCCCACACAAATCCTTAAAAATTACCAGGCATTTCTGAGCCCAGCTATCGAGAGAGAAATCATCACAAAATCTGGCGCAGTTACTCACCATAGCCTCCCTTTCACTCGGGCTGGAACCAAGAAAACGGGAGAGCTCATCTCTAAGAGAAGCGGCGTCCTCAGCCTGAAAAACTGAGCCAATCTTGTATCTTTCAACCAACTCCCCCAGTTCTCCAACATCGCTGGCAATCGCCGGAACCCCGTATTTCGCCGCTTCCCAGAGCACGCTCGCTGTCTGCACGAAATCCTTTTTATAGGACAGTATGACAGCATCCGCAGCCGTGAAATAGTACTGCTTCTCGACAGCAGGTATATAGTAGTCTCTGATAATCATCCTACCCTGGAGACCACCACGTTTCACCAAGTCCTGCATATTTATGGCAGTTGCGACCTTTCCCGCATGAACGAGGAGAACATCGGATATATCCCTCATCGCAGCAACGACCACCTCTATATCCTTTCCCGGGTGAAGCGCGCCGAAATGGAGGAATACAGCCTTATCCTCGGGCAGACCCAGATAACGTCTTGCTTCACTTTTTAATATATTTCCATCAGCCTTATCAACTCCATGGAGTACCACTTCTACCCTCCCCGACAGGGTACCATCCAGAAACCCTTCCTCATAATTATCCTTCACATACCTGTTCTCACAAATAAACGCAAACCGGTTTCTGGAAAAGCTGCGGCGATAAAGAGGTTTCCAGAACGATGCATTAATAAACCGGTGTGGTAGTGATCCAAATGACCTCGTTCCCAGCACCCCTATGAGTGAAATAGCCCACCTGCGGTCCCTAGAAACCAGACCAAGAAGAACGGGAATGAAGATGAAGGGATCGCCGTCACGTAAGTAGATTACGTCATACTTTAACGACTTTCTCCGTCTAACCGCTGAGATCAACGTTAAGAACTGCTCCAGGAACCATGCAATATTTTGTGTCCTCGCCCAAGTATTCAGGAGCCGCGTTATCATTCCTAATGGAAAGCAAGTCCAGCTTGAAACCGCCATTCTATGAGGTATCATTTCAGGCTCTGGCTGCCCGATAATACCCCTGAAGGTAAAGAGGGAAACCTCTGCACCCGCCTTAAACAGAGCCAGACTCTCTTCCACCGCCGCCTGCGGGGGATGGGCAGACCAGCGGGAATGAGCCCTGGGACAAACGTAAAGAACCCTGATTTGTTTTTCTGATTCCGCCATCGCGCAGCTCAAAAACCGGTATACGTGTTACAAACTCGGAATAGCCCGATAGAGCAATCTGTAGACAAAGCTGTTCAACCACCCGCCTATGTCACGCTGTAACGCCATGGTGGTTCTGATGAGCAAATACCTCACCAATTTCGAATGGGTTATCCTACGATACAGCCCCACCTCACGCGGGCCGATACTCGTGGCACGGTATTCATCCTCGAAGTGGTCGATAGCGAGGAAAAAGCCCTTCTTCATCTTCTTGCCCAGCCTGATGAGATCGAATTCAAGCAGGGTGTCCTCATTTAACGTAAAACCGTTTCTAAACTCAAGGCACCTGTAGTCAATCTCATTTAAAATGTCCCTGGTGACCATGCAGCATCCTCCCCCCGCCAGAGCTATCCCCTTACTCCTGCGCTGCGTAGAGCCGCTGTATACCACATCACAGCCTTGAATCTCACTTTTCATTATCTTAATTACATCCGGGTCGAAGGTCATATCCGCATCGAGCGATAACAGGTAATCCGCCTCGGTTTGTGACAATATATACCGGCGTATCGCTTCCCGCCCACATGCAACGTTCCATATCCTGCTCCGAGCATAATCTGGCTTGGCAGTCTCGTATCGCAGAACCTTCCCTCTTATTCCCCGTGAACCGAGCAGCGTTTCCAGCTCGTCTCCGAAATCATACTCGTTGGTCGCAAAGATGATCTCAGAGGACGGATACCTTCGCTGGATCTCCTTCTGATTCTCCAGGAACCGATCCAGTATATACGCACCTTGACGATAGACCGGAGTTCCCACTACAACACTGACACTGTTCATTTCCTCATCATACCTTACCAGCGCATCTCTCCATCAATTCGCTATTACTGACCTTCCTCGCTCCCTGTGCCAGCTCCTTTATTTCGATTAGCACGCTCGTCAGCCGCTCCCAATCATCGTTTTCCTCGATTTCCCACGAATGCCCGTAGAGATGCCAGACGCCGCCATTTTTCATAACATACTTAAGAGTCTCTATCGCTATCCGCTCCCAGCACCTAAGGAGAAGCCTCTTTTTCAACGTAAAAAAGAACAGCCCATAGTCTCGCGACTTCAAGGAGTGTCTTGACTGCCGGGCATAAAAGGTGCTCCGGTAATCCCTGGCAGTGATTGTGGTCCCTATTTCATAGGGGTCCTTCACCTTGCTGGTAAACAGCTTCGTCGTCCTCGCCCCGATGAAGCCCGCTCTCTTAACCATGTCAATAATTACATCGTTGAAGTTACCCATGGGATAGCAAAAAGCTTTCATCTCCCTGCCGATTATCTCTTCTAAACCCTTCTTGCCCTCCACGATTTCCCTCTCCGCTTCCTCGGAGGAGAGCCTGCGCAGATTCCTATGATGATAGGTATGTGCCCCGATATCGAAGCTTGCGCCGACCTCCCTTATTTCGCCGGCACCCATACATACCCGTTCCACATTATCTATCGGGATATAGAACGTCGCCGGGATATCGTATCTCCGCAGCAGTTCAGCCAGCTTCAGGTCGAGGGGATGACCGTCGTCCCAGCTCGTGGTGATTATCGCTTCTTCCATCCCACGATACACTCTTTCGTATATCCACAGACAAATCCGAGGCCTACACTGAAGATAGAGGCAACGAGAACCGATAGCTTTTTCATCTCAGACGGTCGATAGATTCTCATCATCCGCCGCGGGATGTACCTCAGGAGCAGCGCCTTAAGATATGACCTTTCCGTAGCGATGGGATCGGCATGGAGCTTCTGCCTCTCCAGCATGGCTTTCGAGTATCCCTGATAATACGCCCGCCTGAGAAGTGTCCTCATCCCCAACTTCGACGGGGGTATTTTGTGGTAAACGATAGCTTCGGGTTTATATATCATACCCTTGCCCAGCTTCTGCTTCACCCGCAAGGCGAACTCCGCCTCCTCAGCCTGCGCAAGAGATGGCGTACCCTGGGAGAAGCCGAAGGCCTCGCTGAACCCGCCCACCTCCTCGAAGACCTCCCTCTTGAAGCTCATGTTCGGCCCGAACGTGTTTCGCACCTCTGTAACCTCTTCCTCGGCAAACCCGTCATGGGTGACGGCAACCAGCCAGTAAAGCTCCTCCGGCAAGTAGTCCGGCTTCTGGCGAAGCCAGATAGGCAGAACCTTTCCCCCTACCGCAATAGCATCGTATTTACTGTAGATATCGACGAGGTTTTCAATCCACCCTTGCTCGGCTACGGCATCATCGTCGATGAAAGCGACGATATCGCCTTGTGCCACCTTAATGCCCGCGTTTCTGGCACCGGAAAGACCGACGTTCTCCTCCAGGAGAACGACATGTATCCTTTCCTGCCCGCCGTAATCCTCCATGACCCTGCGATACAATCTCTCGTTGCCGTCGACAACGATAATAACCTCCAGCTCACGATGGGTCTGTTCCAGCAAGCTGGTCACCGCCTCGACAAGGTTCTGGTAGTTGTCAAGGTTATGGGTACAGACAACAGCTGAGACCTTCATGGTCTTGCGCGGCAGCGCCGTCACCGTTTGAACGGCTGGTCGCGCAGAGAGCAGCCCATCCAATATGGCTTCATACCGAGCGGCGATGCCGTCCCACGACCGCTCGGGCGGCGCGTAATGGACAGTCCCCCGAGATTGAAGCGACTCATGGACATTCAGCAGGCACTCTCTTATTGCCGCCGTATCTTCCGGCGCAGCGAATAGAGCCCCCTCGTAGTCGCTCAGCGACTCACGCAACGGGTCTATATCAGATATGATGATAGGTCTGCCGTAGAGCATGGCGATATGAGCCACCCCGCTGCTCGAAGCCCTGAGGTAGGGCAGCACTACCACATCCGCCGCCGAAAAGTACCGGGGAATCATGGCATCGGGAACATACTGAAACTCCGTACTAATCTGGCTTTTATGGGGGGAATTATCTATCAGCTGCCTTATCTTATCGCCCTCCTCCCAGACCTCGCCTACAATCAGGAGCCGGGAACGTTCTGCCACCGATTCGGGAAGGCTGTTGAACGTCTCCAGCAGGTACGGGACGCCCTTGTAATGCCTGATCAGGCCGAAATAGAGGATAACGAATTCCTCATCGATACCGAGCCCCTTCCTCGCAAGGGACCTGTCCATCGGCTGGTTGTAGTCCTCGTAGAGCCCGTGCATAATCACCGAGATCTTCTCTTCCTTTACCCCGTATGCCCGGGAAACCTGAGCCCTGTCGAACTCGGACTGGGTGGTACAGGCATCGATCCCCCGCAGCAGCAGCCAGCCCGCCAGCCGCGAGTAGAGCTTGATGGGCATGATTCTCGCCTCCAGCGGGTCTACCACCTCGTGCACATTGACGATCACCCTGGCCCTGATACGGAATCTGCTGACCAGCTTCAACAGCAACTGCATATGAGCCACTGCCGAAGACCACCACAGCATTATCACCGCGTCCGGCTTGTTCTTCATCAGGAATCTGTAAGCTCCCAGCCAGCTCAGGGGGGAATTATAGTCCATGCCTTCATACACATCTATTCCCGGGGCGAAGTCGATGGTATACTGGTCCTTGCCCACATGGGCGCGGCCGGGATATAAGAAGCGGGGGAGAAGGTTGCGCAGCAGCACTACCGATACCTGGTTACGCTTGCTGAGCGCGTTGGCAAGACAGATGGTATAGGCAGTAGGACCGCTGAAGAACCGCTTCGAGGAACCTACCACGCATATTTTCCTGCCCTCAATGCTTTTTTTCCTCTTTCTACCCATCGCGGCCCTTCACCGGAACCTGTTCCTTACCAGTGTCTTGCCTATCTTAAAGCCGTCTCTTACGGAGTTCAGCTTGGGGGGAGTCGTCCGCCGCCTATATTGAATGGGTATCTCTGCTATTTGATAACCATTCCTGGCTACCTCGGTCAGCATATTGGCCTCGATATCGAATCCGTTGGCATCCAGCTTGAGTTTGTCGAGAACATCCCTCCTGAAACCCCAGCACCCGCTGTAGGGATCGCTTATCCTCGTCCCGTACAAGATATTAGCCATCAAAGCCAACAGGTAATTCCCCACCCTGTTAAACATGCTCATCGAACCCTTCATCATCCGCCCCTTCAACCTCGAGCCTATGACCACATCGCCACCACCCTCCAGTAACTCCAGCATCTCCACTATATGGGTAGCGGGGTACGTGTAATCCGCATCCAGCATAAATACATAGTCTCCCCTTAGTGCTTTTATGGCAGTCCTGAGAGCTATTCCTTTCCCCCGCTGTTCTACCTCGATAACCTCCGCCCCCTTCTCCCGGGCGATCCTCCCCGTACCATCGGTACTGCCGTTGTCCACCACCATAACATATGTTTTATAACCCCTCTTCTCGATCTCACCCGCAGGTATCTCGTCTATCACCAGTCCAACGGTATGTTCCTCATTCAGCGCGGGCAGGACAACGCAGACTTCCTTCATCAATCACCCTTTCCGATAACAGCGCTACCTATTATAACAACACGAGCACCCCGAAAACAAAGTTCAGAGCCACACAGGCGTTCCGCCTCCTCAATCCCCGGTACGCACCCACAGCCTCCCGCCATCGGTGACCAGCTCGATAGTACCGTGCTCGGAAGTCAGGTAGAGACCATCCTCCCCCACCACCTCCGACAGCCTCTCCACCACCCCCGGGTCCGGGTGCCCGAAAGTATTATCCGCCCCCACCGAGATAACCGCCACCTGCGGCTCGACCGCGTCGAGGAACTCAGCACAACTCGAGCTGTCGGAGCCGTGGTGGGCGACCTTGAGCACGGTGCTTCCCAGGCTGGACCTGCCATCGAGCAGGTACCCCTCCGTCTCAACGAAGATATCCCCGGTGAGCAGCAGGCTGAAATCCCCGTACACCAGCCTTAGAACGACGGAATTGTTGTTGACGTCGGAAGACGTATCATGAAGCAGGGTCGCCTGCGGGTGGAGAACCTCCAGGAATAGATCACCAGCCAGCTCGACCCGCTGCCCCGCGCTCGCGATGGTGCACTCGACATCCTTCTCGTCGATAAGCCTGCGCCACTCCTCATAGACCAGCGATTCGCTCTCTTGACCGCTGGTAAGCACCTGCCCCACCTCGTAGCGCTGGATAACTTCCACCAGCCCTGCGATGTGGTCGGCACTGGGATGGGTGGGTATGACAAGCTCGATAGTCCTGTCCCAGAACGGCAGCCTGTCCCCGAGCTCGAGGCATATCCTATCGGCGTCGGGGCCGCCATCGACGAGTACCTGCTGATGGCCCCGTTGGATAAGAACGGCATCGCCCTGACCGACGTCGAGGAAGAATACGTGGAGCCTGTTATCTGGTGCGGTGACCGCTGCGGTCCACACCAGCGCAGCCACGATAATCAGGGGGATAACCACCAGCTTCGCCGGCACTCTCCCCAGCAGCCCAGTCACCTGCGACAGGCGCTCTTTCATCCTGCCCATTATAGCACCTGCGCCCCTCCGGCCTGTTCCCACCCAGAGCAGCGCGCCGAGCACAGCGTAGTACCCCCAGACGAAGGGAGCGCCGACCTCTATCTCCGCCGAGGCGAAGGACGGGTAGGCGAAGAACTCGGTGACCTCGATAATGTAGCTGATACATAGCCACGCCACCCAGCCCAGGACCTGCGCCAGCGGCATGGCGAAGACGCCGATAACCGCAACGAGGGCGGCGGCTCCGATGGCGAAAGGCAGCGCCGGCAGTGCGAAGAAGTTCGCCGGCAGGGCAACCAGCGATATTTGCTGGAAGTAGTAGACGATAACGGGCAGGGTGGCGAGAACGGCGCCCAGCGTGACCGCCAAGCTGTCGATAACGAATCCCGTGAATCTGCGGTCGCGCTCGGCGACCCTGAAAACCCGCCTGCCCCACGACTGAAAGTGGGGCGTCAGCAGCACGATACCCCCCATGGCGGCGAAGCTCATCTGGAAGGATACCTCGCCCAGGATGGAAGGATGAATCCCCACCATCAGCGCGGCGGCTAAGAGCAGCGATGTCAGGGCGCTGCGCGGCCTTCCGATGTAATCGGCGAACAGCCACAGGCTGACCATGATAGCGGCGCGCAGCGCCGGCGCATGCAACCCGGTGAGCAGGGCGAAGCCCCAGATAGCCCCGAGGGCGAGCCAGAAATACCAGGGGCGTCTCCGCCCGAACAGCCAGACCCAGAACCCGAGGGCGATACCGCCCACGATGCCGATATGGAGACCAGAAACGGCGAGGATATGCGCCGTGCCCGCCTGCGAAAGCGATTCCCTGAGCTCATCGGGTACGTCACCGCGCTTGCCCAGGAGGACGGCCTGTGCCAGCGAAGCCTGAGGCTCGTGGATGGCACCCTCCAGCGACTCCGACAGGCGCTCTCTCAGCCCGTACAGCCACTCCTGCGGCTTGAACCCCTGCCCGGCGGCAGTAAGCTCCACCTGCCGTGGGTAGCTGACAATCGAGTAGATTCCCTGCCGTGCGAGGTACTCGCCCCAGTCGAACTCCTCCAGCTCCGGCGGTGTCTCCAGTTCGCCCTCGACCCGTAGCAGGTCGCCGTAGCGGTAATAGGGCTGCTCGCTCCGTATCTCCTCCTGAGGGAAATCTGGTGCCAGGAACCGCGGCACGTAGACCAGGGCCATCCCCGAGACCTCCCTCCACCCCTCTCCCGTGTCTATCTCCCTCGCCTCGAGGCGCAGGGCGATGGTGCTGCCCGTGACCTCGGGGTCGGCGGCGACCAGCCCCCCGATTTTCACAGTACCGCTGTCGTTATAGTACCGGAGAGCGCCCTCATCTACGGTGACGACGGTGGACTCGAAGCGGAGGATGCCGCCGGTGAGGATAGCGAGGCACAGCACAAGCAGGAGGGCACGCCTGTGGCTGAGGAGCAAAGCGATGAGCGCGACCGCGGCGATGGCGCCGACGATGCCCCAGTGGAAGCCAGCCCACATACCGAGGTAAATCCCGATTATCCAGGACAGGCTCAGGTAGATGAGCTTCATGCTTAGCCGCTAATGAACCGTGATATTTCCCTTCAGCTTCTCGAAGGTTGACGCCCCGATCCCCTCCACCTGCATCAGGTCCTCGACCTGCTGAAAGGGGCCGTACTCCTCACGGTAGTCGATGATTCTCTGCGCCAGCACCTCCCCGATGCCGGGCAGCGCCTCCAGCAGCCACGCGTCAGCGGTGTTGATGTTTATCTTCTGGGGTACCTCGCCGGCGCTGTAGACGTGAATATGGTCGCCGTCCCTCACGGTGGCGGCAAGGTTGACCGAGCCCTCGTCAGCTTCCGGGGTGAAGCCGCTGGCAGCCTCGATAGCGTCCGCGACGAGGTCGCCCTCGTTCAGTGTATAGACGCCGGGGCTGACCACCTCGCCCTCGACGTAGACAGAGATATCGGGTGACGGCGCCGAGATGACTATCTCCGTGGAGTGGGGCGTGGCGCTCCAGCGGTAGAGGAAGACCGCCCCGCCCACTGCGATGACGGCCACCAGCAGAACGATAATCGCCAGACGGTGCCGCTCCAGCCAACGCACGTACTACGACCCCCGTTCCCCGTCAATCAATCCTTTCCCTGCCGGTCACCCTCACCGATTCTCCGCCACACCCGGGGCATCTTATCAAATCCCCTTCAGCCGTTTCATGCCGCATGGCGCGGAGCAGGATTACATCCTCGCTGCCCTCTCTAACCCTGGCTGCCTTGGGATACTTTATATCCCATCTATGTTGACAATTCATACATTCGAAAAAGACGACAAAAGGAGACCGTTTCCGCCTCCTTTCAGCGGCTTTCTCAGGTTCGTAACCTGCGCGCTTGGAATCATACCGCTTTTTATCCATGCTGCTTCGGTCCCGATACTCTCATATTATGTAAAGATAACGATTGCATCAACCTAAACTGCTCATCACCTTACCGTCAGTCAAGCCTTTCCCTTCGTATCACCTGTATCCATCCGCGCTGGCACTGAGGACACTTTATAGTGTCCCCCTCGGCCATCCCCTCACGGACGTCACGAATCAGGATTACCTCCCTGCCGCTTTCCCTTACCTTAGCCTCCTTTGGATAATCCTCATCCCACCTGTGACCGCAATTAACACAATTGTAATAGGCTCGAAACGGGGAACGCTTCAATCTCCTTTCGCCGGCTTTGACGCGTCTAAACGCCAAATCCCTGATTGAATTCCCGTTTCTATCTTTCGCCATGCCGTTGTATCCCGTCTACGCCTTCGCCCCCTTCTTCCCGCCCGCGCCCTTCCGCCAGTAGAGGTGGGCGGGGCACTTGTGCAGGCACCTGCCGCAGAAGTCCCCGCAGATGATGCCGAAACAGTTCTCTATCATATGCCGGTCGCGCAGGTCCTGCTGCTCCTGCGCCTCCCAGAAATGGGCGATATCGCCCGGCCCCGGCGGAATCTCCACGCCGCTGTAGCTTCCCGAGCCCTTGACCAGCGCGAAGATGCCGTACATGCAGCGTATCATGTCCAGCTTGGGGTACTCGAACCGCCGCTCCCCGATGACCACCTCCCGTATCTCGGTGGAGGAGAATGCCCCGGCGGGGCATTCCCTGATGCACAGCTTCTTGCAGCGTTCGGGCTGGCAGATGGCCGGGCCCTCGTACATCGGGCTCGGCGCCAGCGGCGCGTTGGTTATCACCGAGTTGAACCTCACCCTGGCGCCGAAGACAGGGGTCAGCGCCAGGCCGTTCCAGCCTATCTCCGCCAGGCCAGCGGCTGCCGCGGCATGCCGGTGCGAGAAATCAGCGCCGAGGTAGCTCATGTCGAGCATCCCCACCGAGCGGTAGTGGCCGATAGCCCAGGTTGGGGGGAAGGTCAGGCTCTTGTAGCCGGCGTACTCCAGGCGCTTCGCCGTCCGGTTGGCGATGCGGCCCATCTCGAGATTCAGCAGCCCGTACCCGTAGAACAGGTACGGCGTTATCGACTTGCCCGGCTCGGTATATTCCCCCCAGACGTCGCAGACGCCGTCGGCGATGTGGATGCCGATGGATATCACGCAGGTAGCGTCCGGCATATAGTCATTCGGGCGGTAGCCCGCGGGGGCGTTCTGGAAGCGCTCGACGGGTGCGACCCCCACCAGGTCCGCGCCCTGGTCGATAACGAAGGACTCCGTCTCGTTGGTGAGCTCGACATCCGCTTTCATGCCGTCCCTCCCCGGGTGCGCTCCGAGACCCCTGCCGTGCACCTGCGCTGTTGCCCACCAGTATAACACACCATCCCCTATATTACATACCATTGCGAGGAAGACGCCTCCAGCGGAAAGGGCCGTTCGTGGTTCGACAGGCTCACCACGAACGGTATTTTACTATGAAGCTCCCCCATATATTCACCCTCACCTAGCCTCTCCCCTCAAGGGAGAGGGAAAAAAGAGGGATCTTCACTCATTTGAAATTGCTCAGAAAATAGAAATCGAGCTGACGGATGACAACTGAAAGCTTATTATACATACCATTGCGAGGAGGACGCCCCCGGCGGACGACGTGGCAATCTCATCAGGGCAGGGATCTGCAGATGACAGGGAGATTGCCGCGTCCGCCCAAGGCGGACGCGCAATGGTAGCATTTTTATCCCTCACACGCCTTCCTTGTGCAGCGCCCCTGCATTCAGGTATAATCTGACCTGCCCTGAGGAATGCTCCCATGAATATCTCAGGGCAACTGCAGGCGAGGATTATACGTGCGTTGTCTGATTACCGGCGGCAGCGGCTTCGGCGGCGCCGGCCTTGTTCAAGCGCTGCTCAGCCGCGACCATGAGGTGACGGTTGTCGATATCGTGGCGCCCGCCCACGCCGACGCCCTGCACGAGGTCATCGAGCATCCCCGCCTGAATTACCTCTGGAAGAGCGTTCACGACCTTACCCCGGGAGACGTCGAGGGTCACGATGCACTGGCGCACTTCGCCGCGCAGTCGGACGTCCCCATGAGCTTCCCGTCGCCTCTCTGGACGGTATGGGAGAACGTGGTCGGCACCACCAGGGTGCTCGAAGCCGTGAGGGAAGCCGGCATCGACAGGTTCTTACTGGCGAGCTCCGGCAACGTCTTCGGCAGGCCGCTCTACCTGCCCATAGACGAAGAGCACCCCCTCACCCCCCACAATCCCTACGCAGCCTCCAAGGCGTCCCAGGAGATGCTGGCCTTCGCCTACTGGAGAGCCTACGGCATCCCGGTGACGGTGCTGAGAAACGGGGTCGTTATCGGCGAAGGGATGCGCCGGGAGATATTCGTCTTCAAATGGCTCTACAACATCCTCAGGGACAGGCCCATCGTCATCGAAGGCGGAGAGCAGACCCGAGACCCCTGCTACGTGAGCGATACGGTGAACGCCTGGCTCCTCGCCCTGGAGGCACCGAGGGAGAAGGTCGCGGGGGAGGCGTTCCAGGTGAGCCGCGGCGTGGAGTATACGCTGGATGAGATTGCCTCGGCATGTATGGAGGCTGCGGGCAAGAAAGTCCCGGTCAAGCGCGAGCCGTACCGTCCCGGCGAAGAGGGGATGCGGGAGCGTTTCGATATTTCCAAGGCGAAAAGCGTCCTCGGCTACCAGCCCGAGGTCGACCTCCCCGAAGCACTGGAGAAAACAGCATCGTGGGTCAGGACACTGGAATAACCGGGAGATTGCCGCGTCTGCCTCAGGCAGACTCGCAATGGTATTATTATTCTCCCTCCCCTGGTGGGAGGGAGTTAGAGGGAGGGGGAAATAGATTCACCCTCACCTAGCCTCTCCCCTCAAGGGAGAGGTGCTATGCCTTCAACGCCCACAAATACCATAATCCGTTCGCCCTGAGCTTGTCGAAGGGTACCTATCAAAGAACCGTTCATGGTTCGACAGGCTCACCACGAACGGTTTTTACAAGCCACTTAGAATCTCAGCATCAGCCTCAGCCAGGGACTGGAGACCTTCCTCAGCGTCTCCCTGCTCACCGGCCGCCGCTTCTTCATAATCCCCGGCAACCCCCGCAGCGCATCGAAGAAGCCCCTGAAATATGCCCTGACATAGCGTTTCTTGACCAGGTACTTCACGTCACGGGGAACCTTGAGCACCGTCGCCAGGAACGCCACCCGGAGGGGATAATACTTCCAGCAATACCATATCCGGTTCCTGGTGGTGTAGTACATCCTTTTTTCACCCCACCGGTAAGGCTCCCCCGGCGGGATTTTATGATAGGCGACAAGCTCGGGACAGTACAGTACCCGGTAACCCGCGTCGATGATCCTTATGGCGAGGTCCTCCTCCTCG
>DUEY01000012.1 GCA_011174795.1 Dehalococcoidia bacterium | reverse complement strand
GCCGACAACGTCAGGATGGAAATCGCTGAGGACTTTCTGCAAACCCTTTTCCAGTTGCAGGTCTAGAATCCTTACCTCGTGGTCGCTTGCAACTCCTGCAGCAACGTATTCAAGGCCGAGTGGTTCAACTATATTCTCCGCTGACCCCCATGAGATCAAAGGGGATATATCTGGTTTTACGAGCAATATCTTCATGTATTTAGCTGTATCCGGGATTATTCCTGCCAACTCATGCCGGAGAATTGATATGATTTCAATCGAATCGCTTGATACTTCATATTGTAACAGATTTAAATAGACGTATTAATAATTGCGTATAAGCTACACCAATTCTGGTGTTGGACAAAGTGATGAGCCGGCGTGTTGCTGGCTGTGGTGATACGCAGGCTTCTCTCAATACACGTCTGTATCGCCCAATTGAATGAACCAGTTTTGGGGGTTCTGGATAAAGGCACTGGAGACGGGGGGCGCATTCGAATATGCGCAAAACCAGATGCTGTTGGTAAAGGGTGCGGATAAAAAGCCATTCCTCCTCATGGCTCTGAGATAGGCTCTGCTGGCCAGCATTGTGCAGTAAACGTAGTCTGCCTCCTCGTTTCGGGAGCGCTCCACTGCTTCAGCTACAAGGCGGTGAATTACCTGCTCTGACTGGCCAACGATATCGTAGATGCGGGCTTGTTTCATGCCATTCTGTTGCTCGCAGCGGAGAACTATATAACCTACTATATCCTCTCCTTGCTCAGCAACATATATCGTGTTATCTATGCCGGGGGCGCCATACCTCCAGTTGAGGTATGGCTTATTCCGTACCGCCATAATCTGGTGGCTGTCAGAAACCCTGGACCAAAGACCATTAACACGGTCATCGAAGGAGGCGACTTGAGTAATTGTCAAGCCCTCGATATGAGGCGGCCTGCGCGATCCGTACATTGTGTTAAGGAGCAGACCACTGGATATTGCGCAAAGCTTCGACAGGCCCCTGTTTTTAATCCGTGTTTCTAAAACACGCCGGAGATTGAGTATCTTGATCATTGGCCGAATAAGAGCGACGTCGAGATAGCCGGCGCTGATAGTGGTCAGGTGTACGGTTTCGTTGACGAAGCCAATGATGATACGTACCTCCTTTTTTGAAGCTTGTTGCTGTAGTCCGATGTCAAATATGTATTTACCCAGACCTTTGTACTTGGGATCAGGGTGCCTCATAAGGTCTCTGCCCTGACAACCCTTGACAATTTCATCCCTTACTTTCAGGTCAAACATATAGTATGCGTGGTGAGCGATTATTTTATCTTGCTCATCGATGATATAGATACAGGAGGGGCCGACCGGGTCTTCTTTGAACATCCAGTGCCACCACCTCATCCAGCGGGCACGGTCATGTTGTACTGATGGGTAGACGGTTTTTAAGAGCTCGAAAATGCCCTCCTCATCTCCATCTCTATATGTTCTGGCTGAGCGTTGTATTTCCACAATTAACCCCTAACTTAAATCCATACCCATCTAGTAGATACAGCTATGAGGGCAGGTATCTATTGTAGCAGTTTCAATCTAAAACTACTTTGCCCTATTGCCTGTGTCGAGACGCCTCTGCTTTCTCAAGGCTGATATTCGAATATCTCCACCTCGGAAATAAGTTCCTGTTCCCATGTTGCCACTATCGTCGGCGACTGGTAAATAAATTCGTAGTGCTCCAGTCGTTCCAGAGGCACGGGACTGAGGAGGGGATCTACTCCCACAATCCTGTAGTAAGGAGAGCTTTGAGTCTCGAGAAATGACAGAGCTCCCTCATAGGTGGAGAATCTTCTCTGCGAGGAGATCTCCTTATATTTAACGCCTGTTCTATGGGTCTTCTCGACATATGAGATAACCCAGGTGGTATTTGCCGGGGCTACCTCCTCGCCTCTAAAAAAGTATAGCCTGGAGGACATAGACTGATAGTACTCAGGGTGGTATAGAGCTATTGACTCAAGCGCCCCCTGCTCGTTTCTCAGATAGTATTTTTCGTAAAACTCGCTCTGGTCTTTACCGGCCCATTCTATAAGAACAGAGAAGTATCCGTTAATATCAGAGTCGGGTACTTTGTGCAGTGCTGTCAGCCAGTCGATGATGATGTACCTTGAGCCCAGTTCATCGAGAATCTCATTCGCTGTTGCCTCATCCTGTGAGGTAAAGAACAGGGCTGCCTGCTCCACACCTCTCTGATGGGGGTTAGTGTTCGGTATGCGATGGGCGATATAGGTAATCCAGTGACCATAGTCCCACCAGCTTAAAACACCGTACGCTGATTCAGGATAGCTGTAGTCCTCTCCCTCAGTGGGTTTATCGTAGATGTCGTAATAGAAATCAGGGTCTTCAAACGGGTCCGGGGTATTCTCTCCCAGCCAGACCAGGGTATCATGCCAGTCCTCGGAAGGAGGGGTAGCTCCTCTGGCCAGTTCGATTGACTTACCGATATTGGGATAGAAAGCGAGAAAGAATAGAGCCACTGCTGCTACTATAACCAAGGCATATCTTGTCGCTGAATACTTGTTTAATAGCGCTCGTAGACCCATTTGTTGCGACCTGCTGCTTTTGCCCCTTCCTTTCTTGCTTGCCTTGATTTTCCCTTTTCGCGCGATGCTTTCCTTTTCGTCTGTTTCGGGTGATGCTTTGGTGCTGATAAGCGCAAGTGCCTTCCAGGAGAGATAGGCGACAAGGATTGCGACATTCACCGCGAGATAGTAGGCGAAGCGGATTTGTAGATAGAAGAGCACCAGCATTGCCGCACTCCAGACAAGGAGGAGTGTCTTCTCAGGAGCCCCCCTCTTTATAACGAGGTAGGCTATCGCGATGAAGGAGATCAGGGACAGGTAGAAACCGGTGGTGAACTTATTCCACGCCGTCGATAATGAGAGCGTTTGCCACTCTGAAACAGTCAAATTGGTTTCTGTCGGATTAAGAAGCCAGCGGATGGATTCAAAGATTTTACTTACGATAGATGGTGAAGCGAGGTAGAAAAAGGCAAGTAAGATGCCGGCCAGTGCTACCAGCGATAGAGGGAAATAGGCTCGTTTTAGATTTCTCGTTGCCATGAGGTAGGAAAATGTGCTCATTATCGGCATTGCTACAATGCCGGCACACAGAAGGAGTACCTCACCTTTTACTGCTGCTGCGGGTTCAGTTTGTGCTGCCATCCCAAATTGTACGAGTTCGGGGATGACCATAAAAAGTGCAATAGCAAATACAGGAACCAAGGTAATACAGAGGTAGTCAGTCGACCTTCCCCTCAGGTGGTCCAGGATATATTGCATCAAGGCAAAGGCAATGATTATAGATATCAGAAGGATTCCAAGCAGCCATGAAAGAAGGTAACATCCCAGCGCTATGCCGGCCAGCAGGGCGTAAAGTAAAGGCTTTCTCAATACCACCCAGTCCCTTGTCCTTATGCTTTTAAATGAAATTTCTTTCTGCTGTGCGCTTTTCAGTGCCAGAATAACGAATAGTATTGTGAGGGTGCTGAGCAAAGCCTCGGCGATATGGTGGTCTGTGTTCCCGAGAAGAGAGCGCGAGAGGAATTCACCGGGCAATATGGCGATGAGGGCTGCTGCGATGAGCCCCGCCTTTTTGTTAAAAAGTTCCTTTCCTATAAAGTAAACAGGTATGGTGACAGAGGCACCGAGAACCGCGGGGAAATAGGCGCCTGTTGTCTCTATGACCCTGGTGGATGGGGAGCCGGCGCCGAAAAGCCAGGCGAAGAAGCCGATAAAGAGGTCAAGGAAAGGCTCAAAGTGTACTTCCTGGCCGTGAGGGAAAAAGGTATAGGGGTCGAAGCAGATACGGTGAGGGAAGTGCTGCACTAGGTTATCAACCAGCCTCATATGGTACCAGGCATCGACATACTGGAACCTGACCCAGTCGCCGGTAAAGATGTTTTCATAGGGGAAATAGGTACGAATGAATAAAGCGATGCCGAAGATGGCAGCCAGGGCAAGCCCATAGTATACGTTATTGGTCGAGGGCTTCATTCGCGTGCTGAATATACTCATCTACAGCCCGAATCCCGATGCCGGTATGACCATCCTTCTACCGGGGTTTGGCTTCCTGCTACTAGGAATTTCAGAAGAAGCGTCTATATAGCTTCTCGATTCTAACATCTGGGAGTGCCAGGTGGCAACTCAGGCGTGGCTGCAGTTAGCGGGTCACGCTACATAATAGTGGCTACACTCGTTGCCGAGACTAACGTTATGTTGACAATCGCGATGGATGGTGGTAATATTTCGCTCACCCCCAGTGTGATTGGACGGAGACTGAGTTCTCCTATCGGGTGGGGGTAGAATGATTAATTATTCCGGGGGTGCGGGATGAGGTATACAAGTAAAACCAAAAAGCAACTCATGGATGAACTGGCTGCGATGCGCCAACGCATAGATGAGTTGGAGAAGTCGAAAAAGAGCCGTAAGCGAGTTGGGGAACAATTGGAGCGCGGTGAGGAGTATTTTAAAACGATTATTGAAAATTCCTATGACGCGATTGCTATTCTGGATAGAAGCGGATTCCTGAACTATGGAGGTTCGAGTAGCGGGCGTGTATTGGGATACAGCCAGGAGGAGCAGCTAGGCAGGAATATGCTGGAGCTCGTGCATGAGGATGATTTGCCGAAGGCATCAAAGCTATATGATAGGTTGCTGAATAATCCAGGTGAGACTGTGCGCACAGACATTCGTGCCCGGCATAAGGACGGCTCATGGCGCCATATAGAAATCGTGGGGAGAAACCTGCTGGACAATCCTGTCGTGGCAGGCATTGTCGCGAATTACCGCGATATCACCGAGCGCAAGCAGGCTGAGGAAGCACTGCTGAAAAGCGAGGAGAACTATAAAACACTGTTCGAGAGCACGATTGATGGTCTGGTTGTCATCGATGCCGAGACGATGAAAGTAACGTATGCCAATAAGACTGCTTTAGATATCTACGGCTTCGATTCTATTGATGAACTGGACGTGACGGACCTGTTTGACTACGTTCATCCAGATGATAGAGAGTGGTCTCTCAAGATTATAGCAGAGGACATGTTCGAGAAGGACAAGCGTCAGGTCAACGAGTTCCGTACGATTACCAAGAAAGGTGAAGAGAAATGGATAAGCGCCGTCGGTACCAGGATTGAGTATCAGGGCAGGGTAGCGGGCCTTTGTTCATTCAGGGACATCACCGAGAGCAAGAGGGTGGAGGGGGCACTACGTGCGAGCGAAGAATTTAATTTCAGTCTGCTGCAGAATTCTCCCAACCCGATACTGGTTGTCGGTCCGGACATCTCGATAAGGTATGTGAACCCTTCGCTGGAAAAGCTGACTGGTTTTACTGCCGCTGAGCTCATCGGCGCCACGGCTCCGTATCCCTGGTGGATGGAAGAAACGGTATGGAGATCGGGCAAGGACTTATCGGGCTATATGCGAAAGGGAGTCGGGGGATATGAGGAACTCTTCCTTGAGGAGTGTTTTCAGAAGAAGAATGGTGAGCGATTCTGGGTTGAGATAACCACGACAATGGTGAGACGCAATGGTGAGTTACAGTACTTTCTGTCGAATTGGGTCGATATCACCGAGCGCAAGCAGGCTGACGAAGCGTTGCGGGAGGCTCGCGATGAGCTGGAAACACGGGTCAAGCAACGAACTGCGGAGCTCAGAAGGACCAACAAGGAGTTGGAGTCAGAGATTGCCGAGCGCAAGCGTATGGAGGAGGCACTCAGCGAGAGCGAGGGGAATTTCCGGGCTCTGGCCGAGAACTCTCTCGATTGTATTACGGTGCTTGCGGGCGAAGGGGTTCACGTTTATGCCAACAAGCGGGTCGCTGAGCTTACAGGTTACAGTGTTGCTGAACTGAGCAAGAAGAATTTTCAGGAGATAGTCCACCCTGATGATGTGGAGAAGATAGCGGAAAGATATAAGAAGAGACTGGAGGGGAAGAGAGCCCCCAGCCGTTATGAGACTGTCATCGTCCGGAAGGATGGGAGTAATGTGCCCATAGAGGTGGCAGCCACGAGGACCGTCTGGCAGGGAGAACCTGCTGCTTTAGTGATGTATCGCGACGTCACTGAGCGCAAGGAGGCGGAGGAGAAACTGAGGCGCAGCGAGGAATACTTCAGGTCGCTCATTGAAGACGCTCATGACGCTATCGTAGTCCTGGGGAGCGATGGCACCTTCAGCTACGAAAGCCCCTCTATGGCGCGTGTGCTGGGATACGAACCGGAGGAGCGAGTCGGTGCAAGCGGTTTTGAGTTTGTCCACCCCGACGATATGGCAAAGGCGGCCAAAGCCTTTGCTCGATTGATGAAAAAGCCGGGCTCTGTTGTGCATACGGATCTGCGTGCCCATCATAGAGATGGCTCGTGGCGCACTATCGAAGTCGTGGGCCGGAACCTTATCGATAATCCGGCAGTTGGTGGTATCGTTGCCAACCTGCGTGACATAACGGAGCGCACAGAGGCTGAGGAGAAACTGAGGCGCAGCGAAGAGTACTTCCGGTCTCTCATAGAGAATTCTATGGACGGCGTCGCGATCATGAATGCTGACGGAAGCATACGCTACTTGAGTCCGTCCTTCGTACGTCTGTTAGGGTATAAACCGGAGGAGCGCATTGGTGAATATAGCTTGGGGATTGTTCACCCCGATGATATGCAGGAGGCTGTCGAAGCCTTTGCCAGTTTGGTGCAGAAACCCGGTGAAATTATGAATGCCGAGGTAAGGGTTCAGCACAAAGATGGCCCCTGGCGCAGACTTGAAGTCGTGGGCAATAACCTTCTCAATGACCCGGCGGTGGCGGGCATCGTTGCTAATTTCCGTGACATCACCGAGCGCAAGGAGGCGGAGGAGGCATTGCTGGCGAGCGAGGAATTTTCCAGAGCGATATTGGAGACTATGACGACCGGTATATACCTGTTGCAGGACGGGCGCTTCGCGTATATCAACAGGCGCTTTGAAGAGATATCGGGCTATACACGGGATGAGTTGATAGGGACGTATCCTCTCGATTATGTCCATCCTGAGGATAGAGAGAAAGTCAGAACACAGGCAATAAAGGTGCTGAAGGGAAAGAGCAGCCTGCCCTACGAGTTCAGGTTTGTGAGGAAGAACTCGGAGAATATATGGGTTCTGGATTGGATTGCATCCATCATGTATGAGGGACAACGGTCTGTATTGGGGACGCTGACCGATATCACGCAGCGCAAGGAGGCTGAGGAGGCGCTGCGTAAGCAGCACGAGGAGCTACGTTTCATCCTGGATTCCGTGCCTGCATATATATTTTTCATGGACAAGGAGAAGCGGTTTATTGATGTCAATAAAGCGCTGGCTGATACCAGCGGGATCCCTCGTGAGGGATGGATAGGGAAAACATCCTCTGAGCTTTTCCCGGAGTTTGTTGAACTCTATCACAGCGAAGACGACGAGATATTAGCATCGGGGCAGCCCAAGATGAATATCGTGGAGCCCTTTGAAACCCCTGAAGGAATGAGGTGGGCTCAAACGGACAAGGTGCCAATCAAAGACGAAAAGGGCGACGTAGTCGGCATAATAGCCTCCGCTGTTGATATCACCGAGCGCAGGGAGGCAGAGGAGGCGCTCAGGGCGTCTGAGGAGCGATACCGGGCTCTTGTAGAGAACGCCAATGAGGCTATTGTCGTTGCTCGGGGTGATATGCTCAGGTTCGTCAATCGCAAGACGATGGAATTGACAGGGTATTCCGAGAAGGAACTGAAATCCAGGCCCTTTACTGAGCTTATCCACGAGGGCGACAGGCAGATGGTGGTTGAACGCTACCGGAAGAGGCGCAAAGGGGAGAAGGTTCCCCAGATATATCCCTTCAGAATCATTCACAAGGATGGCAATATCAGGTGGGCGGAGATCAATGCTGTCAGGATTACCTGGGATGGTGAACCTGCCACCCTGAATCTATTGAATGATATCACCGAGCGCAGGGAGGCGGAGGAGCTGTTGAAGTACAGCGAAGAGCGTTTTAGAACGCTCTTTGAAAATGCTGCTGAGGGTGTAGCCATTATTAATGCCAATGGAGGCGTTGTTCACGGCAGCCACGCTGCGGAACGGGTCATCGGCTATGAGGCAGGGGAACTAGTTGGAGCAAGCGTCTTCGATTTCATCCATCCGGACGATATCCAGAACGTTGGTAATGCTTTAAAAACTCTCCTTGAGAATCCGGAGAAATATCTAACCATGGAGGTTCGTTTTCGGCAGAAAGACGGGTCGTGGCGATGGATGGAGGGCACAGCGAATAATCTTCTCGACAATCCTCGGGTGAATGGTATCGTGGTTAATTATCGCAACGTCACCGAGCGGAAGCAGGCGGAATCCATCTTGAATCAGAGCAAAGCCATTACCGATAGCATAGACGAAGCACTAATTATGTTTGACACTGAAGGAGCAACCACATTCGTCAATCCAGCCTATGAAAAGCTCACGGGGTATAAAGCTAGGGAATTAGTAGGACTAGGTGGGGAGGAGGTTGCGAAAAAGACCGTAGCCGAGCATGAGGTGGAAAAGACCTTAAATGCTTTTGCACGGGCATTACAGGGCGAAGAGATACCGAAGCTGACAACTTTCCTACGGCATAAACGTGGCAGGGAAATACCAGTAGAATTTTCAGTATCATTTGTCAGAAATGAAGAGGACCAAATTGTTCATATACTGGCAGTCATTACCGACATCACCGAGCGCAAGAGGGAGGAGCAGGCGCTGCGTGAGAGCGAGGAGAAGTTCCGGTCTCTGGTTGAGACCACGAGCGACTGGGTCTGGGAGGTGGATGCTCATGGCGTCTACACCTATGCCAGTCCCAAAATCAAAGACCTTCTGGGCTACAATCCGAGGGATGTTATTGGTAAAACACCGTTCGACTTTATGACCCCCGATGAAGCGAAACGCGTCCGGGCTGATTTTGAGGACATTATGAAATCACGACGACCGTTCGAGAGGCTTGAGAATACAAACATACATAAGAATGGAAGACTGGTCGTGCTGGAGACAAGCGCTACGCCTGTTTTTGATAGAGACGGGAAGTTTTGTGGGTACCGGGGCATTGACCGCGATATTACCGAGCGCAAGAAGGCTGAAGAGGCGCTGCGGGCATCTGAGGAGCGCTTGAGGGCTATCGTCGAGAATGCTCAAGAGGCTATCGTGGTTCTGGATAGGGATGGAAACATAAAATTTGAGAGTCCAACTTATAAGGGTATATTGGGGTTCACATTCAGAGAACGAGTTGGACAGAGGGGGATGGACTTCGTTCACCCGGACGACCTGCCGGATGCGGCAGTTGCGTTCGCTGAATTGATGGGAAACCCGGATACCGCCGTACATGCAGAGGTGCGTGCCAAGAATAAGGAAGGAGAGTGGCGCACCCTCGAAGTCGTGGGACAGAACCTTCTCGATAATCCGGCGGTAGGTGGTATCGTCGCGAATTTCAGAGATATAACCGAGCGCAAGGATGCGGAGGAAGCGCTGCGGGAGTCTGAAGAGCACTACTCGGCGCTGGTAAGTAATCTGACCGATGCGGTATTTCATATAAAAGGTGGGGTAATTACTTGGTGTAACGACAGGGTCGAGGATATCTATGGCCATTCCGGGGAAGAGTTGCTCGGTAAAAGCGTAGATTTCTTCTTCCCGAGCAAGGATGTCCTGCGGGGATATATTAGCAGGGTATCAGAGGTGATGTCCAAAAAGGGATTTTACCGCGGCACAGACAAGTTTAAGAGGAAGGACGGAAGCGTTGTAGATATCGAATATTCCCTTTCGCAGATACCGGCTAGAGACCCGATTGAGCTCATTGCTGTCGCCAGAGACGTCACCGAGCGCAGGCAGATGGAGGAGAACCTGAGGCGCTCCGAGGAGAGGTTCAGGCACCTGATAGAGAATTCGTCGGATGTTATCGTGATTATCGGTGGCGACGGGACCATAAAGTATGAAAGCCCCTCCATAGAACACGTGCTGGGCTATAAACCTGAGGAGTTAATCAGTCAGGATGGCTTCAGCTTCGCTCATCCGGACGATATGCCCACTGTTATCGATATATTCACCCGGTTAATCCAGAACCCCGATGAGCCTGTATCTGTTGTACTACGTGTCCGGCACAAAGACGGCTCCTGGCGCATTGCTGAGGCCGCAGCACAGAACCTTCTCGATGACTCATCGGTGGAAGGTATCGTCATCAATTTCCGGGATATCACCGAGCGCAGGCAGGCTGAGGAGGAGAGGCGGAAATTGGAAAGGGAAGCGCAGGTTGCCAGCAGGCTGGCTACTGTCGGCCAGATGGCATCGGGCATTGCCCACGAGATAAATAACCCTCTGGCCAGTGTTATCGGTTTCTCGCAACTACTGTTGAAGAGGGATATCCCCGAGGACATCAGACATGACGTCGAGATCATCAATAACGGCTCCCAGCGGGTATCCAGCATTGTGAAGAGACTCCTTACCTTCGCCGGTCAGCAGAGGCTGGAACGGGGATTTGTCAATATCAACGATATTTTAACGACTACGCTGGCGCTGCGCGCCTATCAACTGGAACTTGATAATATAGATGTTATCACCCAGCTCGACCCTGACCTGCCCTGGACCGTAGCCGACAGCGGCCAGCTTCAGCAGGTATTTCTCAATCTGGTAATGAATGCCGAGACGGAGATGCGGTTGGCCCATTCCGGGGGCAAACTCTCTATTAAGACGGAGCGAGATGGGGATATCATCAGGATATCTTTCAAGGACGACGGGCCGGGGATTGCCAGTGAAAACCTGGAGAGGATATTCGAGCCTTTCTTCAGCACCAGGGATACGGGTGAGGGGACAGGGTTAGGCTTGAGCATCTGTCACGGGATTGTAGCAGAGCATAATGGTCAAATATATGCGCAGAGCGAGCTGGGCAAGGGGACCACTTTCATTGTGGAATTACCCTTAATTGCCAGGCCTGGACAGCTGGAACCGGCAGAGCCGGATGATAGTATAACTGGTAGGGCGGGTCGGGCCAGAATACTGGTTGTAGATGATGAGCCAGCAGTGCTACAATTTATGAGTAAGGTGCTTAGTGAAGAGGGATATGAGGTCGAGACTGTTGATAATGCTAATGAAGCCTTAGCAATGATTAACAGTAAGCGGTATAGCCTCATCCTGCTCGATATAAAGATGCCGGGTATGAGTGGTATAGAGTTATATGAGAGCATTGGAAAGATAGCTCGGTCCTTGACGAAACGGGTGCTCTTTATCACCGGCGATGTTTTAGGGGCAGATACTGAGGATTTTATGAAAAAAGCCAAGGCTCATTATATCCCCAAGCCTTTTGATATCGAACAATTGAGAAAAGAGATTAAACGTATCATAACATGATGCTAAAAGATAGAGAGAGGAAGTGATAGAATGGCGGAAGAAGAAGACGTAATACTTGTCGTGGATGATGAGGAGGGAGTCAGGAAGGTGCTATGCAACAAGCTCTCGGAAGAGGGCTACCAATGCCAGGAGGCTGAGAGCGGCTATCAGGCTCTGGAGCGGCTGGCAGGTAATAAAATAGCGCTAGTGCTCCTTGATATTAAGATGCCGGGGAAATCGGGGGTGGAGCTGCTACCGGAGATAAAGGAGTTATATCCGGATACGGCGGTAATCATGGTCACTGCATTGGATGATAGCCGTCTCGCTATCAAGTGCATGAGGCAAGGGGCGTATGACTATATAACCAAGCCTTTTGACCTGGACGAGCTGACTTTGAGCGTGGGTCGGGCCTTGGAGAAAAGGAGGCTTGACCTTGAGAATCGGGACTATCAGCAGCACCTCGAGCAGAGGGTTGAAGAGCAGGCCAGGAGAATACGCGAAGCTTTTGTCAATTCTATAACTGCTCTGGCAAATGCTCTTGAGGCTAAGGATAATTATACCAGCGGGCATTCGATCGGTGTCACGAAGCTGGCTGTAGCCTTAGCCGAGGAATTTCATATGTCGGATGATGAGATCGAGAAGATACGACTGGCTGGGCTGTTGCATGATATAGGGAAGATCGGGGTAAAGGAAGCTATTCTCAACAAACCGGGTAAACTGACTGAAGAAGAATACCAGCATGTAAAGGCACATTGCGATGTTGGAGTGCACATCCTGGACCCGGTCGTTGAGGATGGCGAGATTCTGATGCTGGTTAGGCATCATCATGAGCGCTATGACGGTGCTGGATATCCTCGGGGGCTTAGGGGTGATAAAATACCGCTGGGCGCAAGGATTATGGCAGTGGCCGATGCCTATAACGCTATGATTTCTGAGCGTCCTTACCGCAAGGCGCTGAGCCCTGAGGATGCCTGCGCTGAGTTGGAGCGTTGTAAGGGAACACAGTTTTGTCCTATAGTGGTCGATACTTTTCTCAGGATTAGGAGAAACTTGACTGCGGATTGAAGGATGGAGACTGTTTATCATGGAGGATTTTAAGCGTAAATGGGAGGACTGGTACGGTGACCTGTTGAGCGCCTACCAGTGGATAGAGCTGGAACATAAAGATAAGACGATTCTGTATGTGCACGGATGCACCAGATATACCGGTGACGAGGGTCCCTTCTCGGCAGATTTCATTCAGGTCATCGGGCATGCCGATTCGGGCGAGTCGATAGCTGAAGATGAGCATGAAGAGATAAGGGAAACCTTGAAGGGCAGACACGGTATTGACAATATAAGCTTCTGGTTAACCTGAGATTCTTAGGTCGAGCATAGCTTTTACAGTTAGGGTGGGGTGGCTGGTGGAGGCTGTTTCTAATCGTTGTCTTTAGTGGTCGTTTTTTATTTAAAGCTTCTATATGTTGAAATCCACAAAGTCTGGCTCTTCTACCATGTATTTTTACCGGGGATTCATTGAATGGAAATGACAGGTGCCGAGGTAATCTGTCGTATTCTTAAAGACCAGAGCGTCAAGTATGTTTTCGGCGTTCCGGGCAATACCGAGATACCCCTGCTGGACACACTGGCGCAGACTCCTGAGATAACGTACCTCAGCGCCATCCACGAGGCTGTTTCCATGGGGATGGCTGATGGCTACGCGCGGGCTTCGGACGAGGTTGGTGTGGTGCTGGTGCACACTGCCCCGGGCACAGCCTATATCGTGGGCAACCTGTATAACGCGTACAACGCTGGTACGCCAATCGTGGTTCTGGCCGGGCAGCAGGACTCCCGTCTCCAGTGGCATGACCCTTACCTTGACTCCGACCTGCTGCCTCTGGTGAGCGAATATACCAAGGAGCGCTGGTGGGTAGGACATGCCCAGGACATAGAGACAGCAGTGAGACGTGCTTTTAAGGAGGCGGCTACCCCTCCCAAAGGGCCTGTATTCGTGGCTATACCCCGAGATTTGCAATCTCAGACGGTAGCCGCTGACTTTCGCGCACACGGTGGACAGGTGCCTGTGGACATCAGACCTGACTCTGAGTGTCTGACCAGGGCGGCGCAGCTCCTCGTTGATGCGGAGCAGCCGGCCATATTGGCTGGTCACCAGGTGCCCGACGCAGGCGCTGTTGGCGAGCTTGTCGAACTCGCCGAAACCCTGGGAGCCCCGGTGTACACCACAGCGCAGGTACCCAAGCTCATTTTTCCCGCCAGTCACCCTCTCTACTACAGTCGAGTGCCTCCG
The DNA here is from genome assembly GCA_011174795.1 of Dehalococcoidia bacterium. Lineage (GTDB taxonomy): Bacteria > Chloroflexota > Dehalococcoidia > SZUA-161 > SZUA-161 > W281. The sequence goes on along the minus strand of DUEY01000012.1, from coordinate 10,354 downwards.
ATAGGCTTCTCCCTGCCTGGCTTGGAAGGCCACGCCGATGTGCTTCTTGCGGTGGGGAGTCAACTGTTCAAACAGCTGTTCTATGTCGAAGGACCGATTATACCGCCAGAGATTAGGCTGATTCACATGGATGTTGACCCGCGATCGATGGGCAGGGACTGCGTAGCGGAGATGGCTCTCGTGACGAACCCCAAGGTGGGACTCGCCGAGCTGACCGCTGAGGTCAGGAGGCTGATGTCGCCCGCTCAGCACAAGCGGAGCCAGCAAAGGTTCGAACAATTGAGGAACGCCCGTGCCGAAGCAAAGGAAGCGCATGAATTGACTTTCAAGAAAGAATGGGATGCTGTGCCGCTCCGGCCGTCGCGGGCTATCAGGGAGATAGCTGATGTCATTCTGCCACGGGGTGGTGTCGTGGTCGATGAAGCAGTGATGCTGACAACCTATGTGGAATACATCATGGAGTTCTCAGAGCCAGCGAGCTACTTCAGCTCCAATGCCTGTCTGGGATGGGGCCTGCCAGCATCACTGGGGGTAGCCCTGGCTGCTCCGGGGAAGCCGGTCGTGGCGCTGGTAGGGGATGGCAGCGCTCTCTTCGGCATCCAGGCATTGTGGACAGCGGCTAAGTACCATATACCGGTTATTGCCGTGGTGCTCAACAATCGTGGTTACGCCGCCATCAAGTGGGCATTCAGCATGTATCCCGAAAAGGGTTCGCCGCAGGGAGCTGACCTGGGCTATGACTTGGGCAATGTCGACTTCCTGAAACTGGCGCAGGCCTTCGGCATAGCCGGACACCACGTTGAGGATGCGGCTCAGATTCGTCCTGCGCTGGAGGCGGCTATCGAAGAGGGAACCCCCGCCCTCATTGACATAGCAGTGGATCCCAGAGACGTGGGGTACGGGCTGCCCGGTTTACCCTGATGAGAATGGAGCACCGGGATGAGGGACGGGCGTGACAAGGAAGGAGGAGGAACGATGCCCTTTAAGGCGGTTGACATTCTTGGTATCTCGATATTGATTAACTACGAAGATATGTTTAAGCAGGCGGGGGTCGAGGTGGAGTTGGCGGTCAATCCGTGCTCGATGGAGGCGACGGAGGATGATGTCATCACCGCGATTGGCGATGCCGACGCCGCCATTGCTCAGGCCAGCTTTCAGCCCTTTTCGAGAAAGGTACTGGGCAGCCTGAGCAGGTGCAAGTTGATTGCGAGCATCGGCGTTGGCTATGAAAAACTGGATGTTGGCGCAGCCACAGAGCTTGGAATACTGGCTACCAATGTGCCGGATGCCTCAACGGAGGAGGTATCAGACCATGCAATGGGTCTCATACTGGCGTGTACCAGGAGGATATGCCAGTTGAATCAGGTGGTTAAGAAGGGGGAGTGGAAAGCGATTGCGGACCCCAGTATATCGGGTGAGATTTGGCCTAAGCTGTCAAGGCTTCAGGGGCAGACCTTAGGGCTTATCGGCCTGGGGCGGATTGCCCAGGCCCTGGTGCGGAAGGCAAAGGGCTTCGGCTTGAGGATTGTTGCCTGCGACCCCTTTATAGCTGAAGGTATCTTCCAGCAGTTAGGAGTGGAGCGGGTTGACCTGGAGCAACTGCTGGCTCAATCGGATATTGTCTCAATTCATGCTCCGCTTACCGCGGAGACGGAGTGCCTTCTCGGGTTGGAGCAGTTGCAGAGAATGAAGCCGGGAGCCTGCCTGATAAACACCGCCCGCGGCGCGGAGGTCGATCACGAGGCGCTGTATACCGTATTGAGCCAGGGTCATCTCAGCGCAGCAGCGGTCGATGTGACTGAACCAGAACCTATTCCCACTGACAGCCCTTTACTGGGGCTCGACAACTTCATCATTACCGCCCACTCCGCGGGCATCTCACCGCCGGCTTTTGCTGAGCTGCAGCGCCGTCCTGCCCTGGAGGTGATCAGGCTGGTCAAAGGGGAATGGCCGGTCGGCCTGCTCAATCCCGAAGTCAAGGAAAAGTACCATCAAAGATGGTCGTGAGCCATTCTCAAGGTCACCATTTGATGACCTTATACTGCATGGTTCCGAGCGACAGGTCGGCAGCGTGTCTCAGATGCCGAATATCCTCCGGGTGCTTGCCTCTCAACCTTGGCTCTACCTCGGACATTAAATCAAGTCCCAGGGTATCGAGGCTCAGAGGGTCGCTCCCGGCAAGCATGTAGCCCAGGGTGCCCGGCTTGCCACCGTGTCTGGCCTCGTTTGTATTTACCAGTGTCTGGACGGCGTCTACGATATACAGGTCAGGTTTTATCACCTCGTTCAACTCCGCAATAACCCTGTGCACGTCCAGGTCATCGTGCAGCCGTCTCTTCTCCGCAACTGAAAGCAAGCCGAGGTGATTCTTCAAGGCACCGGTCAGGCTGCAAACACCGTGCGACTTCAGTACAGGCAGGGAGATGATGATATCGCACTGAAGTGCCAACTCCGACACCTCCAGCTTATAGCTCCGCGTTTCAACGAGCCTTACTCCCTCGCGCAGTAAATCCACGAGCTCGATTCCATATTTATCGCAGCTCTTCTTCAGAATATGGTTTTCGATTATCGATTTTGAGTCACCGGCATCCCATGCCGGGCCATCCCCGACAATGATTCCCTTCGCCACCCCTTTGAGCAATTCGAGGCAGGCTTCAATAGTTACGGGATGTGTGGTGGTGGGATAGGGCTCATAGGAAACGATATTCGGTTTGAGCAAGACATTTCTGCCCCCGGCTTCCTTCCCAACATCGAAGTGCTGGAAAACCTTGTCAACGAACGTTTGCCTAGCCTCACCCTGCTGTAGATATATGGTGCTCATCACAGCCCCGCTCTCCGGTTAGGCGCAATCAAGCAGTTGCCCTCTATTATTAGTTTAACATCTCTGCTGCATTAACGTGCAACTTCGCGCTGAAGCAGTTCTGAACGTCTTCTTATGCTATAATTGAATCGGAAACAATTGTCCCTGTGGCTTCAGTATTATCTCCGTTAAGCCGGGATAATCCGAAAATAATGAAACGTGCCACTGAACGCCTGAAGCAAGCTCAAGGAGCGGAAATATACGTTTGGGGAGTGGTGCAGGGGGTTGGCTTCAGGCCCTTCGTCTACCGGCTGGCCCATGAGAACAATTTGAGGGGCTGGGTGTGCAATACCTCGGAGAACGTCGAAATCGAGGTGGAGGGCGATAAGGCGGATGTCGAGCGTTTCATCAGCGACCTCGAGGCGAAATCACCTCCCATGGCACGCATCGAACGGGTCGAATTTGCCTTCCAGCCACCGAAGAGCTATACCGGGTTCGAGATTTTCGAGAGCCTGAGTCTGGAGGGCAAATACCAACTAGTATCTCCCGACATAGCTACCTGCGAGGACTGTGAAAGGGAGCTTTTCAGTCCTGACAACCGCCGCTTCGGCTATCCATTTACCAACTGTACCAACTGCGGGCCTCGGTTCACCATTATCGAGGACATACCGTATGACCGCCCCAAGACTACGATGCGAAAATTTACTATGTGTCCCCGGTGCCAGCGTGAGTACGACGACCCGCTGGACCGGCGCTTCCATGCCCAGCCAAACGCCTGCGCTCAATGCGGGCCCAGCCTGCAGTTGGTTGATGCGGGCGGTAAACATGCCGGGGATAAGGATATTATTAAGTCGACAAGCGCTCTCCTGAAAGCGGGGAAAATCCTGGCGCTCAAGGGATTGGGCGGATTCCAGCTTGCCTGCGATGCTACCAGGGACGAAGCGGTGAACCTGTTGAGGAGCAGGAAGAGGCGCCCCGCTAAGCCGCTGGCGGTTATGGTCGCTACTATGGAGGATGTCGAACGGCACTGCCTGGTATCGCCTGAGGAGAGAAACCTCCTCGAGTCCCCGGAGTGCCCCATCGTGCTCCTAAAATGGAGGCGTGACTCATCGGATATCTCAACGTCAGTGGCGCCGAACCTGAAGTACATGGGAATCATGCTCCCCTACACCCCACTGCACCATCTCCTGTTACATGATACCGGCCTTCCTCTGGTCATGACCAGCGGCAACCTGAGCGAGGAGCCTATCGCCAAAGATAATGATGAGGCGTTGGTCAGGCTTGGGGGGATCGCCGATTATTTCCTGCTTCACAACCGGGACATCTATACCCGCTATGACGATAGCGTCTATATAGTGGAAGAGAAGCCTCAGGCGATAAGACGCGCTAGGGGCTACGCACCGTACCCCATCTTCCTGCCCTTCAGGGCAAAGCAAATCCTTGCCTGTGGCGCAGAGGAGAAGAACACCTTCTGCCTTACCAGGGATGAACATGCCTTCTTAAGCCAGCATATCGGCGACATGGAGAATGAGGAAACGCTACAGCACTTCGAAACTACTGTCGAGATATTCAAGAGGCTATTTCGCGTGGAGCCGGAGGCGGTGGCTTACGACATGCACCCGGAATATCTTTCCACGAAATACGCACTGCAAATCTCAGAGGAGCAGGGGCTAAAACCTGTTCCGGTTCAGCATCATCATGCCCATATCGCAAGCTGTATGGTGGAAAATCAGGCCGAAGGACCTGTTATCGGAGTATCTTTCGACGGCACCGGTTACGGCACGGATGGTACAATCTGGGGAGGGGAGTTCCTGCTCGCTGAATTGAAAAAGTACCGCAGGGCCGGTCATCTGGAGTATGTGCCCCTCCCGGGAGGCGCCGCCGCCATCAAGAAGCCTTATCGCATGGCCTTGAGTTATATCTATTCGCTGCTGGGAGAGGATTTCCCGCTTGAAGGGCTTCCACTGAGCGAGCTTGATTCCAAAGATGTTGCCATAGTGAAGCAGCAGTTGGAGCGGGGGCTGAACTCGCCGCTGACCTCCAGCGCCGGTCGGCTTTTCGATGGCGTCTCGGCAATTGCCGGGGTCAGGTGGGAAATAGAGTATGAGGCGCAAGCGGCGATAGAACTCGAGATGCTTGACCCCGACGAAAACGATGAGCTCGAAGGCGTGTCATATCCCTTTTCTATTGTCACGGAAAATGGAGCAAACGTTGTGAAGCTGAAGGAGCTTATCTCGGCGGTAGTCCAGGATGTCAGGGATAAGGTTCCTGTACCCGCAATATCGGGGAAGTTTCACCGTACGATGGCTCAGATGATCGCCGAGATGTGCGCAATCATTGCCGGCAAAAGCGGTGTGAACGAAGTTGCATTGAGCGGCGGGGTGTTCCAGAACAGGCTGCTCCTGAATCTGGCCACATCCGCATTGCAGAGAAAGGGTCTGACCGTTCTTACTCATCGTCTGGTACCCTGTAACGACGGCGGAATATCCCTGGGTCAGGCAGCTATCGCTGATTTCGCTTTGAGGAAAAGGTGATGTGTCTGGCGATTCCAGCGCTCATTAAGTCCATAGAGGACAAAGAAGCGGAAGCGGAGGTAGGCGGCATAAGCCGCCGCATCAGCCTGTGGCTCACGCCGGAGGCTAAGGCGGGGGATTATGTGCTGGTTCACACTGGGTACGCCATAAACATTATAGACCAGGAGGAGGCCGAGGAAACCCTGAAGCTTTTAGAGGAGATCGCTGAGCTGTCCGGAGAGGAAGATTGAAGTATATCACCGAATTTCGACGTCCCGATTTAGCGGAGAAGCTGCTATCGCAGATTAAGCGCCGCTCGAGGAGTCAAGCGCGCATCATGGAGTTCTGCGGCGGACATACGGTAACTATATTTCGATACGGTATCCGCCAGGCATTGCCGGCGAACCTGGAGATGGTCTCGGGACCAGGCTGCCCCATCTGTGTTACCGCCAACGCCGACCTGGATAAAGCCATAGCCCTGGCACGAACGCCGGGTGTGATAATCGCCACCTTTGGCGATATGCTCAGAGTGCCCGGCAGCCGCTCCAGCCTTCAGGAAGTTATGGCTGAAGGCGCCGACGTGCGTATGGTGTATTCCACTATGGATGCCCTCCAGATAGCGGAGGAAACCCCCGATAAGTCCGTGGTCTTCCTCGGAATTGGGTTCGAGACCACCGCCCCGACTATCGCAGCCTCCATACTTCAGGCCGGGGACAGAGGAATCGGCAACTACTATGTTCTCTCAATGCATAAGCTCTGTCCCCCGGTGATTCGCGCTATTCTGGATTCCGGCGAGGTCAACCTCCAGGGGCTGATATGCCCCGGCCATGTATGTGCTGTTATCGGCTCCGATCCCTGGGAATCCGTAGCTTCGAAGTACGGGATTCCCTGTGTAGTATCGGGCTTCGAGCCTCTGGATGTGCTGCAGAGCGTCAGCATGCTGGTAGACCAGATAGAAAGCGGCGAATCAAGGGTCGAGATCGCCTACCGGAGGGGGGTGCAACCCGGGGGCAACCGCCAGGCCTTGAAGCTCATGGAGCAGGTATTCGAGCCCTGTCCCGCTCAGTGGCGGGGGATGGGCGAGGTGCCGGACAGCGGCCTCAGGTTGCGGGAGGAGTACCGCCGTTTCGATGCTGAGCACGCCTTTGATATCGCTCCCGGGCCTGCTTACGAGCCTAAAGGGTGTATCTGCGGCGATATACTTCGCGGTGTCAAGACCCCTGCCGAATGCCGGCTCTTCGGTAAAACCTGCACGCCGGAACACCCGGTAGGCCCGTGCATGGTATCCTCGGAAGGCAGTTGCTCCGCCCATTACCTCTATGGAGGAGACGTTGAAGGATAAGATACTGCTCGTCCACGGCAGTGGGGGGCGCCTGGCCCATGAACTGGTGGAGAAAAGCTTCCTCAAGGCTTTGGACAATCCCCTGCTGGCGAAGCTTGACGACTCGGCTGTCTTTGAGCTACGCGGCAGGCTGGCTTTTACCACCGACAGCTACGTGGTAAGCCCTATCTTCTTCCCCGGCGGTGATATCGGGAAGCTTGCTGTATGCGGCACGGTGAACGACCTGGCTATGTCCGGGGCTAAGCCCCTGTATCTGAGCCTTTCCCTCATCATTGAGGAAGGGCTCCCGAAGAGCGAACTGAATGTGATTGTCGATTCTATCCACAAAGCAGCAGAGGAAGCCGGAGTTGAGATCGTCACCGGCGATACCAAGGTTGTCCACCGGGGCAGCGCCGATAAGCTCTTCATCAACACCGCCGGTATCGGCATCATCCCCGACGGGGTTGACATCTCGGGAAGCAACGCCAGGCCGGGTGACAAGGTACTCCTGAACGGGCCCATAGGCGACCACGGTATCGCCGTGGTCAGCCAGCGGGAGGGTTTGAGCTTCTCCACACAGCTTGAAAGCGACTGCGCCCCGCTTGGGGGGCTGGTTGCCGATATGCTGGCAGCAAGCGCCAATATTCACTGCCTGCGGGATCCCACCAGAGGTGGATTGGCTACCACCCTGAATGAACTGGCGAGCCAGTCGAAGGTCGGTATCAGGATTGAGGAGGAAAAGATACCGGTGCGTGAGCAGGTACTCGGAGCCTGCGAGATGCTGGGCTTCGACCCTCTCTACGTGGCCAACGAAGGCAAGCTGGTGGCTCTCGTTCCCGCTAAGGATGCCGAGGCTGTCCTTAAGGCGATGCGGCGTAACCGCTATGGAGAAGAGGCGACTATCATCGGCGAGGTGGTAGCCGAGGGCAAGGGCCGTGTGGTGATGAAGACGATACTGGGGACTTCACGAATAGTGGATATGCTGACCGGGGACCCGCTGCCGAGGATTTGTTGATATGCATGAACTCTCCATCACCCAGAGTATGCTTGGTATCGTTCTGGAGCAAACGGAGAAGGCTGGAGCCAGGAAGGTAAACAGGATAAACCTTGTCATCGGCGAGATGTGCGGATATGTCGAAGAGTGCGTGCAGTTTTACTTCGACTTCTTGGCGAAGGGGACTCCCGCTGAGAAGGCTGTCCTTTCCTTCAAGATGGTGCCCCCCGAAGCGCGGTGCAGGGAATGCGGTACGACCTTTCAGCCCGGAGAATTTAACTGGAGCTGCACCGGTTGCGGTAGCGTCAATATAGAGATAACGGCGGGCAAGGAACTCTTCGTAGAAAGTATCGAGGTGGATTAAATGGAGATAAAGGTCCTGAAAAACATACTCGGAGCCAACGAGCAGATAGCTGAGAAGAACCGCAAGTTGCTGGATAAGAATAAGGTATTCAGCCTGAATATCATGTCCTCGCCGGGAGCGGGCAAGACCAGCCTGATTCTCCAGACAATCAAGCGGCTGAAGGATAAAATCAGGATAGGCGTTATCGAAGGGGACATTAGTTCGAGCCTGGATGCCGAGTTGATAGGCAAGGAAAATGTTCCCACCGTCCAGATCAACACCGGCGGAGCATGTCACCTCGACGCGAATATGCTCAACAATGCCCTGGAGAACATGCCGCTTCGGGATATAGACCTGCTCTTCATCGAGAACGTGGGCAATCTGGTCTGCCCCGCTGAATTCGTCCTCGGCGCTCACCGCAAGGTACTGGTGTCGAGCGTCCCCGAGGGACACGATAAACCCCTCAAATACCCGTTGATGTTCACCGAGGTGAACGTCGTAGTGCTGAACAAGATCGACCTTCTGCCGTACATAAACTTCGATATCGAAGCCTTCACACGTGCCGTGAAGGGGCTGAATGAGAAGGCGGAGGTCATACAGGTCTCCTGCACTACCGGCGAGGGACTGGAGCGGTGGCTCGACTGGCTTCAATCCTGATGATATAACTCATCTATCCCCAGAGCGGACAGGTCTTTGGCGATAACCGATACCCCTTTCTTTCCTCTTCTCTGTACCTTCCCCCTGGCTGTCAGCCAGCCGGCACGAAACAGCACCTGCCCGCACCTTTCCTGGACATCGCTGAACACGGTTACATCGGCTACTCCGGTACCGTCCTCCATTATCACGTAGACCACCCTGTTCCCGTTCCTTGTGGGCGGCGTCTGGTAGCGGATTACGGCCCCCGCAATCTTGACCGTCCTGCCGGTAGCTATTGAGGGCAGGTCTTTCATCCTGGTGAAGCCGTTGTCGAGATGGAGGAAATCCAGAGGGTGCGCCGACAGGTTCAGGGACAATAGCTCGCGTTCAACCAGCATCATCGCCTTTTTATCAACACACGCGGCTTCCCCCGGCGGTTCCTGCTGCGGTTTTACCTCGTCGAACAGCGAGCTTGTCCCCTTCAGCACCCTGTGCTTCAGCTTCATCAGCTTGGGGAGCTGCCGGAGCAGCTCGTCCCTGGAGCCGAGGGAATCGAAGGCGCCGACCCTTACCAGGTTCTCCACGGTGGGACGGCTCACGCAGGTTCTGATGATGAAGTCCCTCAGTGAGGTGAACTCACGCCGCTTTCGCTCCGTCAGGATGGATTTCACCGCCTCGTCCGATATGCCCTTCAACTGCTTCAGGCTGACCCGTATCGCTCCATTCTCCACGGTGAAATGGTCGGAGGAGCGGTTGATGTCCAGGGGCAGCATCCCGACGCCGCACCGCTGTGCCTCTGCGACCAGGACGCGTGGGGGGTAGTAGCCCATCGGCTGGTTTGACAGCACGGCGGCGAAGAACTCGGCGGGATAGTGGCACTTCAGCCAGAGGGTCTGGTAGGCGAGGATGGCGTAGGCGGCGGCATGGGCCTTGCAGAACCCGTAGGCGGCGAAGGCAGCGAGCTGCTCGAATACCTTCTCGGCTGTCTTCCGGCTCACGCCGTTCCCGATGGCGGAGGAGATGAAGGAATCGCGCATCTTCTCCATCTCCTCCTCGGTGCGGTCGTGCGTCATCGCCCGCCTGAAGCCGTCCGCCTCGGCGTAGCTCATCCCTGCCATGTCGTGGGCGACCTGCAGTACCTGCTCCTGGTACAGTATCACCCCCAGCGTCTCGCCGAGCGCGTTCTTGAGCCCGGGGTGGAGGTATGTCACGGGTTCAGCCCCGTGTCTCCGCGGGAGGTAGGTCTTGTCCATGTTCGATTTCAGCGGCCCCGGCCTCACCAGGGAAATAGAGACTACGATGTCCTCGAACCGCTCCGGCAGCAGCCTCCCCGCCATCTCCCGCTGCGCTGGCGACTCGAGCTGGAAGGTGCCTATTGTCCTGCCGTCCCTGAGCATGGCGAAGGCTTCGGGGTCGTCCTCCGGTATGCCGTTGAGGTCTATTTCGATACCGTAACCTTTCCTGATGCTGTCCAGCGTATCCTCGATAACGGTCAGAGTGGGGAGGGCCAGCAGGTCCATCTTGACGATGCCCAGCCTCTCGATATCGTCCTTGTCGTACTGGCTGATGATGTCGCCCCCGCTGGACCACTCGAGGGGAACCGAGTCGGAGAGCCTGCCGTCCCCGATAAGCAGTCCTCCCAGGTGCACGGACAGGTGCTTGGGGAATCCGTCTATCGCGGCGCACAGCTTGAAGAAATTGGCGAGTTCGGGCTGCCTGTAGATACGGCTCCCTTTCAGCTCGGGGA
>DUEY01000011.1 GCA_011174795.1 Dehalococcoidia bacterium | reverse complement strand
CCGCTCCATCCCCGATTCCGAGGTGGTTATCCTCGGATTGACCGAGCCGGAGCAGTCCCCACCATAGGCGGTTTCCTCGCAATGACATACGCTCTCAAAATCACTGCGTGTCCGCCAGAGGCGGACGCGGCAATCGCCCGGTATTTCCCTATCCACAACCACCATTGCGAGCGCAGCGCGGCAATCGCCCTGTCCAGTGCCACCCCTGAGATTGCTTCGTCACCTGCCTCTGACGCGCTCCTCGCAATGAGAAAATAAGCGACCCGCTGGTTGCGTTCCACTCGCTTTTCCGATATAATGGGCGCAATGTAAATCAAGCTATTAGCAATATTCCAATGAGTCAAAAACGTAACGACCCACCCCAGTCCAACAGCGGATATACCTGGGATCCTGAAAAGAAAGCCTGGGTAGGTCCATCCTCTTCTGAGGGGAAAGGGGAGCAGCCTCAACTCACGGGCTGGGGCAGTACCCTCGATGACAAGGGGGAATCTGAGAGTGGATACGAAGAGCGTGTTGAAGAGGAAGCCGCGGCGGGAGGCGACGAGGGTTACTATGACGATGAGTACTACGACGAATACTACGAGCAAGGGGAGCCGGAGTACGTCGGGGCCGGGCGCAGGCTGGTTGCGTTTATTGTCGATACAATAATCATCTTCATTGTAACCACGATAATTGCACTCATAGTCAACTTTAGCGTGCCTGTGACATCCCTGGAAACGAGGAGCACCGTCGGCGGTATCGTCGTCGAACCGGGCGAGGATACCTACTGGTACGATACCGATGCCGAGGCGAGGATAACGGCAGAGGCAGACGAGGGCTACGGTTTTCTGCAGTGGTGGGGCGATATAGATACAGTCGCTGATTTCACCGCATCCGATACCACCATCATCATGTACGATGACTACGATATCAGGGCAGACTTCTATAAGCTGCCAACGCCGGATCCCGAAAGTACCGCTACCCCCACGCTTACTCCAACGCCAGTTCCTCCCCCAACCCCAACCGGAGACGCCTTCGCTGAACCTATGGAGAAGAATCCGAGAGCCACTATTGATTCATACGTATTAATTGCTCTCAGCTTCTTTTACTTCGTGGGCTTCTGGGCCTGGCGCGGGCAAACACCGGGCATGGTCCTCATGGGGGCATATATTGTCAAGACAGACGGCAGACCTGTTGGTATCGTCGCCGCTCTCCTGCGCTATATAAGCTATCTTGCCACCGGCGTGATAGCAGTTCATCCGCCTGTTATAATCATATTTGTTTACGTACTGCATTGGGCTAACATAGCAGCCTTTGGACTCGCTTTCCTCACCTTCCTCATCATCGCCATTAGTAAAACCAAGCGGGGCTTACACGACCTCGCCGCCGGCACCATGGTGGTGAGGGTCTGACAGTAAGCCGCCGGCTCTTTGAGCATACTGTAGGGGCGACCCGTTGGGTCGCCCCTATTTAAGAATTACAGTTATGGTCGTAGACTACTAAGATGAAGCCACGAGATAAAGATGTCCTCAGCGCCTTTTTCGAACCCGGCTCCGTCGCCGTATTCGGTTCATTAAAGGACATGGCAGGGCTCGGCTACGGGGCAATAAAGAATATGCTCAGTTTCGGTTTCAAGGGCAGTATATACCCCGTCAACCCCGGATATGAAGAGGTACTGGGCCTTAAAGCCTACCCTTATCTCAGCGAGGTAGCTGCGCCCGTCGAACTAGCAGTCGTCATCACACCCCCGGCGACGGTACCCGAGATTATCGAGCAGTGCGCCCTCAAGGGAGTAAAAGCCGCCGTCGTAGTGTCCGAGAACTTCGCCGAGGCGAACGAGCAGGGAGCCCAACTGCAACAGCACCTGGTGGACATCGCGCGCCGTAGCAGTATCCGCATCATAGGACCGAATACCGTAGGCACGCTCAATACCGCTAACGGTTTGCTGACCATCCCCTACATGATCGGCTATGAGAACATCCACAGGGGAGGAATAGCATACTGCAGCCAGAGCGGGCTCGCTGCCGCGCAGTGCCAGCCGCTTGAGGAGCGGGCATATCCCATCAGCAAGATGTGCGATTTCGGTAACAAGTGCGACGTGAACGAGGCCGATATGCTGAACTACCTGAGGGATGACCCCGAGACGAAGGTTATCGCAATGCACCTCGAGGATGTGAAGGACGGACGGAGGTTCATGGAAGCGGCGCGGAGGGCGTCAGCCTGCAAGCCACTGCTGCTATACAAGACGGGGCGCAGTGAGGCCGGCGCCAGGGCCTCGGCATCCCACACCGGCTCGCTCATGGGTGACGACCGGGTCTATGACAGCGCCTTCAAACAGGCCGGTGCTATCAGGGTCGATACCTGGCAGGAATTCTGGGACATCCCCAAGGTGTTCGCCTACCGTGAGCCGCCACGGGGCAACCGTATCGCCATCATCAGCCACAGCGGCGGTGCCGGCGTCGCGGCCGCCGACGCAGCAGTCGAGGCGGGGCTGGATGTCACCGAATTGTCTCCCGAAACGATTGAGAAGCTCATTAGCCTGCTGCCCCGGAACAGCGGCAACCCGGTTGACATGGGGCCGGTGCTGGCTGCGTCAGCCGATCCTCTATCCACGCAGGAAGAGATACTGGCGGCGGTGCTTGCCGATGCCCGTGTTGATTGCGCTACGATAATCCTCTATGCGGGCGTGATGGCGCCGATGCAGCCTCTCGCCGACATGTTCGAGCGGTTGATGCAGCATGTCTCAAAGCCGGTGACTATCTGGGTATATGGAACGAAGCTTTTCCTGGTCGAGGAGACATCGCGGCAACTGGAGGCGCGTGGGCTGCCCACGTATATAGATATCGAAACCGCTGTCAAGGCGCTCGGCGTCGCCGCCGGTTATGCCGGCAGGGTCAAACCATGAGTATGGGGTGGTGCGAAGCTATACCCGCTTTCTTGCCCTGCGCAGATAGAGCAGAGCGATTATCGCGACAATAACAACCAACACGACGATAACAGCCGTGGTGGGGAATCCGCCTTCTGACACCTGCAGCCCGTACCGCTCTTCGAGCTCACTATAAAGGACGACGTCGTTCGATACGCTCACCGGGATACCGGTCACCGAGACAACGAGGTTGTCCAGCCGCGTTTCCAGTCCCAGCGCTGTCACAATCACCGAGTAGGTACAGGTCACCGACTCGCCGGCTGCCAGGCTGTCTATCTCCTTCGTCCAGTAAAGGTGAGGGTCGCTTAACTCCGACTCAACCGTCTCGAACTCATCGAGCGGCGCAACCGCTTCAAAGGTTCCGGGGAAGAAGCTGTCCCTGAGCGTGATATCCTGTACCTCTTCATCCCCCATGTTCTCTATAGTAATTTCTACCTCCACAAGCTCACCCGCTGCCGTGATGCTCTCGGGGCTGGCTGTCTTCACCGCCGCGAGGTTCACGTCGAGGGTGTTCCAGGCAACGGAGATAGAGCTCTGGTAGATGTCCTCCTTGCTCCAGATGAGAACGAGCCTGCCGTCCTCAGTGGACGTATCGTCGTAGTCCATGCTGGAGTAGACGAGCCTCTCTACGCCCTGCGGAAGTGTCAGCTCCACATCGTAGCTCCCCACCCTCTCCGGGTGTGCCATATCGTCGAAGCGCAGCATGGGCTCAAACACGAGTGCCTGATATTCAGCCAACGCCAGGGTCAGGGAATAAGAGAGCGTCAGGTTCTTCGTCTCTCCCTTCTCGAAGGCAACGGGGTTCGACAACTCGCCTCCATCGATAAGGGCGACTACATCCGCAGGGAAGTAGGTCAGGTTTACCGATTCCGCACCGTCCCCGCTGTTGGTGAGTTCGTACTCAACAGTGATGTCCGCCTTGTCAGCTACGTCTATCGTCGCCGACAGGGAATCTATGGCAATGTCGCCCCCGTAGAATCCCGCCGCGCCTGCTCCAGGCAGAGAAGGTAAAAGCAACAGGACAACAAAGCCCGCGGCAGGTAATTTCCCCATCAGTTTAAACATCATCTTCATTGTAATTCATGTCAGCGGCAGATATCGGGCCAGTACGCCTTGGTATAGTGCGTCGCCGACAAGCAGGGATGGCAATCGACAGGCCAAGTGTAGCTGACCGAGGCCGGGTTGGACAGGGCAACCAATATCCGTGACCGTCCGTCATCTACGGATACGCACGCTATATCGTCCCGCCCGTCTCCGTTGAAGTCGCCGACCAGCGGTGTGTCACCGGAATAGCAGAAGTCGCTCGCCCACAGCCATCCGTCGCCCTGGAAATTGAATAGCGAGGAAAGTGCTACGAACACTTCCCCGGTATCCTGCTTGAAGGTTACTATGTCGTCCCTGCCGTCGCCGTTGAAGTCACCCACCCCCGGGATTTCGTCTTCCAGACAGAAGTTGCTATGCCACAGCAGGCTGTGTCCGAAATCCATCTTCTCCGGCTGAGACATAGCGACACGGACATCAGCGACCTCTTCGCCGTCGATCTCCCTGATGAAGGTTACTATATCGTCTGTGCCATCCCCGTCGAAGTCGCCGACGAAGGGAATCTCACTACCTTCGCAGAAGGAGCCGTGCCACGTCTGGCGGGGTATATAAATCGTCCAGCGGTCGTGCAGGGCGCCATCGAAGTTGTCTGTGAAGTTGAGGGTATCGCTGGAGTAGCCGAAGTGGTCGAATTCCGCCTTAATCGCTGTAGGTACCCAGGTTTTCAATATGAACCCGACCTTGACGGGTTCCTCATCTATGGTTGTCGATGCCAGCGAACCCCATGACGTGCTATCAGGTGCCTTAAAATGGAATACGTAATTCGTGCCCGTCTTTATTATTTTCAGCATTACCTCTGTTTCCGGCCAGTATCGCGACGCCCCGATGACCCCATCACCGCTGCGCTCGATTCGCAGTTGCTGCATACCGCCATTATGAAGTCCGTAGTAGATGATATCGTTTTCTGCGAAGTAGACCATGAGGCCAGCATGGTAGGAGGGGTCTGTATCAGACAGCCTCAGGCTGGTCTCGATAGTCCAGTCATCCGAACCGGGGACGTATTGAAGCTGCGGCGCCCGGTTCACTTTGCTCCAGTGGTCGTATGTCGTTGTATCCTTAGCCTCTATGCCCAGCCAGCCGTCGTGAATGGAGAATACCGGCATCGTTTCGTCACTATATGTTACCGTGACATCTTGAATGGGGTGCGTGTTCCTGTTGAATGTTACGAAGTTATTAGCCGTTGGGCTTTCCACATGTCCGTACCTCTGCACCCTGCTGCCTTCATGCTCCACAGCATCGAATCCCTGTATCGCCATGACGCTGTCGTCCATGCCGACAGTATAGAAGAAGTCCGTGTTGCTGTCCCCGGTTTCTGTCTCAGGGAAGTCCTTGGTGAAACCGCTGCCGCTGGAGACGAACCTGAACTCCCTTTGCTCGAAGGAGGTCCCATACGCCATAACACGCATTGCGGCTATATCATCCTTCCCATCCCCGTTGAAATCGGCAACGTCCGGCTTGACGTTCTCACCCCAGCCGGTCCAGTCGAGCCAGAGCGTCTTTCCTCCGAAGCCTCCGCCGGCGATGGATACCACAGGCCCCTCGCACCCGGGGTAATTCATGGTATACTCCCACGGTTTCACCTTTTCGAAATCGCAGCAGGCGAAAGCTCCCAGCTTGTCGTTCCAGATGTTCTCCACGCCGTAGTATTTCCGGCCGGGGTCGCCGCCCTGCGGCTCCAGCACCCTGAACTTGCCCTGGTAGTAGACAACGTTGAACGAGTGCCCCGGCTCCTCGGCGGTGAACACGCACCTGTGGCTCACGCCCAGCGACCGGAGCAGGGCGCCGGTAAGTATCCCGTAGTCCTCGCAATCGCCGTAGAACCGCTTGTCGGGATCAGCATGCCAGGTCTTTGTAACCTCCTCATGACCCTCCTCAACCGTATAGGTGAGCCCGTCGCACCAGGAGCAGCCGCTGTACCTGAGCGTATAATGCGCAGGCTGAGGAAAATCCCCGTGGTCGTAGTCATCGGGGTCATAATCCACACCACGTATATCGTTCATGCATATCTCGTTGATATTGTCCCCGCGGTATCCCATGTTGAGCGCCACCCACCACGAGACAGCGTCGATATATTCATCGCTGGTGTCAAGGTCTCTAACATCGATACTGTTCTCAGTAGCGAAATCGTAGAGAGCCTGATCAGCCATGCTTCTTATATAGGCCAGGTCGTCCGAACCATAGCCGTAGAGGTAAGCCGAAGGAAGGGCGCCTATGGTCGAGTCACCGAGGCAGCTCATGCACCGTGACGGGCACCTGCCGCCGCAGTCAACGCCGGTCTCGCCCCAGCTCTGTTCACCATCGCCGCAGGTATCGAATATGATAGTCCTGATGGCACTGCGGCTGTTGCCGCCGCCGTCGCAGACCATAGCCCTCACCGTAGCCTGCGCCACATCGTCATCGGTTATGGAGAACTCCGCTCCCGCGGTACTGCCTTCCAGTCCCGGCGTTACGGTCAGGCTGTTCCACGTTCCGGGGTGTGATGACCCGTCGGTGTATACAGTGTCCGTCTTCTCCCAGATAGCGTCTATCTCCCCGTTATCCCAGGCAAGTATAGTAACTGTAACGTCGTCTTTCAGTTCCGGCTCTTCCGGCTCTATGTTTATGCTTACGGCCGAGGGCGCCCGTGAGTCTACGGGAACGAAGGTAAAGTCGTACCCCGTGGCGCTGGAGTCCTCGATTCGAACAACCTGCCCCCTGGCCGACTCCCAGGTGCCGTGCCATGGGCACAGCTCGCCGCTCGACTGATAGACAGGCGCTACGATGTATTCCCCCGCGCAGAGACCGGTGAAGGTGTACGTCAGGTCCGGGCTCGGGAGGTCTCCGTAGAACTGCCTGACCACGTCGGCGTACCAGACGGCTCCGTCCTCCTTGCACTGTGTTATCGGGGGCAGCACCGGCATCGAAGGGTCCGACGGACGGAGGCTGATAGTTTCAGCATCACATATCTCTATTTTGAGTGTCTCCGCATCGTGATTGAAGTCGTGAATCGTGCCTGAAATCGAGTACCAGCAGGGTGTAACTATGATTGGCGGACCGATAATGATAACAGAGGTAGGTGTGGGGCTGGAAGGTGGGGGCGGAGGCGGCGGCAAAGGGGTGTGCGTGGCTGAAGGAACGGGCGTGAAAGTGGGTGTCCCTGTAGGTTCAGGCGTGGTAAGGGGTTCTACTGTTTCCGTCTTAAAGTTATTCTGCTCGTTGGACTCATCGATGTTGTCCAAATAGTCAACATATACTATTACATTAACCGTTGTCATGATATCCCAGGCAAGGAGATACATAGAGCTGCCTCCGGGCACGCCGATACCCCCTCCCGACGTTGAAGTGGGAAACCTGAGGTCGAAGAAGCCCTGCCTGTCGCCGTCGAAGTACGCCTCTGCCAGTGCCGACCAACCGGCCGGGAGAAACGCCGAGCCCGCGTTCTTCGCTGTCACCAACAGCTTGTTGCCTGGGCCGCATTCTATTTTTTCGACAATGAGGTCGGGCAGCTCCGGTATCCAGGTCTCTTCGAGGCAATTGTTCTGCTCGTTGCTTTCCTCGACCTCGCCCTGACCCCAGTCTGCGCAGACTTTGATAACATGCTGTTCAGTCATTTGCCCCTGGTAGATGAAGCACCTCTGTATCTGTTGCCCCGGCACTATGTACCCTCCCGGTATCTGAGTGGTGCTGAAGGCAGCCACCTCTACCGGGTTCTGCATGTCATCGATGAACAGGGCATTCCAGAATGTTACGGGCATTGCTGCACTGCCCACGCTTGCCTGGCCATTGTTCTTCAACGTGTAGCAAACCTGGCTGTCAGTGCTCGATATATCGGTTATTATGAGGTCAGGGAGTTGCTGCGCCCATGACGTCTGTGGAGTCCAAGGCAGCGCGGATAAGAGAAGCAATGTAATCAGAATGAGGGTAATTGACCGTGTTATCTTCATACCAAATAGCCCTGCCGGCATCGCGGCCAAATGTGCACCTATTAATAACACCTGAGCATCACGAAGTCAATAGGCAGGTATTAAACCCGAGCCCGCAGCAGTGTTCTCCAATTGACATACTTGTAGAAGCATGAGCATAAAACTGTGTATAATGAAAGCACCAGGTAATAAATAAACAAGTAATACCTATGAAAATCGTTCGCTTCTCCGCTCAGCGTAAGGTCAGATACGGGCTACTTGATGGCGATGCCATCATCGGCATTAAGGGCAGCCCTTTTACACAGTTCAAAGACCCCGGCAACCCTCTCCTGCGCGATGGCACTACCTATAGGCTCGATGGAGTCAGGCTCCTCGCTCCCTGTCTCCCCTCCAAGATAGTGTGCCTGGGATTGAACTACCGCAGCCACGCCGAGGAGACTAAGCTCGATATACCCAAGGTGCCGCTTATAATCCTCAAGCCGTCCACCGCAGTTATAGGGCCCGGAAGCGAGATAATCCTGCCCCCCAATTCGATGCGCGTGGACTACGAGGGAGAGTTGGGCGTCGTTATCGGGAGAAAAGCGAAAGATGTACCCCAGGACAAGTGGCAGGAGTATGTATTGGGCTACACCTGCGTCAATGACGTTTCGGAGCGCTTCAACCAGGCTGAGGACGGCCAGTGGACCCGGGCTAAGAGTTACGACACCTTCGCACCGATAGGCCCCTGCATTGAGACCGGTATAAATCCCGATAACCTTAAGCTTGAGACACGCCTGAACGGCGAACTGCGCCAGTCCGCCCGCACCGGCGACCTTATCTTCGGCGTACCCAGCCTGATAAGCTTCATCTCGGGTGTCATGACGCTGCTGCCCGGCGATATTATCGCTACAGGCACCCCTGCGGGCATCGGTCCTATGAATCCCGGCGATGTTGTCGAGGTCACTATAGAGGAGATCGGGACGCTGAGAAATCCTGTCGCGGGCTCAAAGTAAGGCGCTCTTTCGGTCCGGGCACAGTTCGAGGGTGGGGGAGTATAAAATGGAGAAGGCAGGCTACCTCGTTATTCTCATCACTGCAGGAAGCCATGATGAGGCTCGAAAGATTGCAGATGCGCTGGTCAGCCAGAGGAAAGCTGCGTGCGTTAACATAGTGCCCCGTGTAAACTCGCTCTTCTGGTGGGAGAACAAACTCGAGGAAGATGAGGAGAGCCTGCTGCTGGTTAAAACGAGAGCGGAGCTCTTTCCTGAGGTCATGAACCTGGTCAGGGAGATACACAGCTACGAAGTGCCCGAGATAATCGCTCTGCCGGTTATCGAGGGTAATCCTGATTACCTGGCATGGCTGGATAAAGAAACCGGGATGAGATGAAAACGGGTTTGAAGATAAGAGTGGGCGAGCTTGAGGCCGACGCCTGGCTCAATGAAACAGGGACGGCCGCCAGGGTCATCGAGATTCTGCCTATTAATTCCAGTGTCAATGTCTGGGGAGAGGAGATATACTTCTCTATTCCTGTGGAGGCAGGTCTGGAGGACGCCAGGGAAACGGTAGAACTCGGCGACATCGCCTACTGGCCGCGTGGAAACGCGCTGTGCGTATTCTTCGGAAGTACCCCTGTTAGCGAGGGCGACGAGATTCGGCCAGCGAGCCCGGTCAACATAATCGGCAGAATAGAAGGCGACAGCGAACTGTTCCACAAGCTGCTCGAGAATTTGAAGCGGGGCGAGGAGATAGCCATAAGCGGGCAACCATGAAGACGGGCGATGGCTCTCCTCCAAGTAAGGAAAAGGATGCAATCTCGACAGGAAACCGACGGCTTTGAAAGGCCGGGGATTTTCCGGCCTCCAAGCGAGCGGTTGAGCTACTTCCTCCCGCTCACCCAGGGCTGCTCCAACAACACCTGCACCTTCTGCGGGTTCTACGGAACCAAGCTCAGGATGAGAGAGGTAGACGACGCTAAGAGGGAGATCGAAGCCCTGGCCCTCTACGTCAAGCATGGTGTCCATATGCCCGACATTGATTACGCTGTCTACGCTGTTGCCCAAAGGTGGGACGGGAGGCGTGTTTTTCTCCAAGACGGCGATGCACTGGTTTATCCATTTCCCCGCCTGGTGGAGGTGCTTCGTCACCTGAATGATAAGTTTCCCAATCTACAGAGAATCGGCACCTATGCTACTCCGCAGGATATCCTGCGCAGGAGCGTGGATGAGCTCAAAGAGCTGAAGCGGCTTAAAATGGGCATATTCTACACAGGCATCGAAAGCGGTGATGAGGAGCTCCTGCAAAAGGTGGGTAAAGGGGTGAACCGCTCGCAACTGGTCGAGATGGGCAGTAAAGCGAAGGAGGCCGGTATTATTCTCTCGCTGACGGTTATCCTCGGGCTCGGCGGAATCGAGGGAAGCGAAAGGCACTGCCTCGAAACAGCGAGTGTGCTCACTGCCATTGACCCGGAGTATGCAGGCGCATTGACCCTGACGCTGGTTCCGGGCACTCCCCTGTATGATGACTTGCAGCAGGGAGCGTTCAATCCGATTTCTCCATTCGAGTCGCTTGCGGAACTGAAGACAATCGTAGAGCATTCCAGCTTCACCAACTGCTTCTTCAGCTCGATGCACGCTTCCAACTACCTCTCGGTTCGGGGAAGATTGCCCGAGAACAGGGACCGGATGATAAAAGAAATAGAAGAGGTGCTGGCGAAAAAAGACCCCTCCCTGCTGCGTCCCGAGTTCCTGCGGGGATTATGAAAACCGATGAGAGAGTTGATCGATCGGGCAGCAATCGAGTTGATAAACAGCAGGTATGCCATAGTACTGACGGGTGCTGGCATGTCCACTGAGTCGGGAATACCGGACTTTCGCGGACCCAAGGGCATCTGGACCACGAATAAAGAGGCTGAGGCAAAAGCGTACGAACGGTACGAGCTTTTCCTGAGGAGCCCCCAAGCCTACTGGGAGGAGATGCTGGGGGGAGAGGGCACTCACGGAGCGTTCTATAGAGAGGTTCGGAAAGCGGAGCCGAACACGGGCCATTATGCTCTGGCGGAGCTTGAGAAACTGGGAATCGTCAAATGCGTTATCACGCAGAATATCGACGGTCTGCATCGCAAAGCCGGAACAAGTAACGTCATAGAATATCACGGTAGTGTCCACAAGCTGCGATGCCCCTCATGCGGTTCGAGATGTGGATTCGAAGTACTTGCGCCCGAGAAACTACCGCCCTATTGCCAGTGCGGCGGCGTGATGAAGTACGATGTCGTCCATTTCAAGGAGCCGATTCCCTTCGACGTTATAGAGCAAGCGGAGCGAGAGGCGCTGGAATGCGACCTGATGCTTATATGCGGAACATCAGCCGTTGTTTATCCCTTCGCCAGCCTGCCGAGGGCCGCAAAGCCGAGCTACGCATCGAGCACAACGGTCATAGAGATAAACGCGGAGCCGACGCAGCTCACACATGAGGGCATATCGGATTACCTGATTCAGGGTAAAACTGGCGAGATACTGCCCCAAATCGCCGACTCTATTAAAATGAAAGTGCAGCAGAACCGTTAGCTGATAGTCGAGCCCTGCTTCGCAACCGCCATGGTACGTAAACTTTTAAGGTACCGTTCGGTTTCAGTTGATATATATAGTTGAGTTTAGGCAATTATTTTCCGTTCGCCCTGAGTCCGCCTCTGGCGGAAAGGGCGTTCATGGTTCGACAAGCTCACCACGAACGGTTTTAGAACACATTACTTTAGAAATCATACCAACTATGACCGAACGTAATGACTTTAAAGGTTAACTTGACATTCTGTAGCCAGAGGATTATTATTTTGCAAACAGCCAGAGTCTAGAGAGCAAGACATGCATAAAATAGTACTCATGATAGTTGACAGCAACCCGTTTTCACGGTCCGGGCTGAAGCAGACGTTATCCGGGCAAGATAACCTGGATATACTGGAGGTTCTGGAAGCAGAGCCGGGCGATGACGGCAGGGAGCTGATGACGAAAATTTCTGAATCTTCGCCTGATGTTGTATTACTGGATGTAGACTATCCTTCACTCAGCGGACTCGAGGTGGGCAGGCAGATTATCCGCCACAACCCTGGTACCAGGGTAGTGATGTTGAGTTCCAACCCTTATGAAAACGATGCCGAACTGTTCGATGTTATCAAGACCGGCGCAGTGGCTTACCTCAGAATCAAGGATTGCTCCAGCGAAGAGTTGGTCGATGCGATAAAACGAGCCGCCGATGGTGAGTACCCCATAAATGACAGCGTAAACGTCAGACCAAAGGTCGCGGAACGGGTGCTGAGGCAATTCCAGGAGCTGGCGTCGATGGAAAAGGCCATGCAGGACGTAACCGCTCCCCTCACGCCCAAGGAACTGCAGATACTGACATTGATAGCCGAGGGTAATTCAAACAAGCAAATCGCCAACATTCTCGGCATAAGCGATCAGACAATCAAGAACCACGTCAGTGCCATACTGCGCAAGATAAACGCCAACTACAGAGCTCACGCCGTCTATATAGCGATACGCGATGGCCAGATATCCATTCAATCGGGTCAAGGCCCGGAACACTCAGAAGATAGCTCCGCCTGAAGCCAGCCCCTCTGAGAGCCCCATACATCCAGCTTCTCAATGCTTATACATTCTGCTCCTGCTATCCCTTGTTTGCTCAGAGCGCCCCGTCTCCACTGCACCAAATCGCTCCCCTGCCTCAATGTGCGGCCGTTGATAGAGACAGAAAATCCGATTGCACGCCGGTCAGTGGGGATGTAGAATGTTGGCAATTGAGCGGTTCACCGGATAAATATATAAACAAGCGGGGCAGCAGCAACAGAAAAAAGGTCAAGCTAAGATTATGAAACGTATACTGATCAGAGGAACAGCAATCGTTTTCTCCGTGGGCGTCCTGGCTTTCATTGTCTACTATGTCCTTGACTTTCTGATAAAGCTGTGGAAGCCCATGATCATGGCTATGTTCGACCGTGAATATCTGGTCACACCCCTGACCATCGTTTTCACCATATTGCTGGTTATACTCGTTGGCTTTCTATTTACCCATAAAAGGGTGGTTAACCGTCTGAGGAAATTCCCGGTAATCAACTGGCTCTCAGGAGAGGGCAAGAAAATTCCCCAGACGATACACGATATGCCCGGGGCACTGGTGAAGTTTTCCGAAGGAAGCTATTATATAGCGGCTCTGGTCGGTCACCAGAAATTTACGGATAAAGACGGTGAGACAGAGGTTATGTACAAGCTCTACTGCCCCTCCGCACCCGTACCGTGGAGCGGTCTTCCCATCATATTCGCAAAAAAAGAACAGGTTATCCCCCTGAAGATATCATTCGGCGAGGTCTATGGAATCACCACTTCCTTCGGTAGAAGCGCCCCGGAGATATTAGAGGAATTGAGTCTGGAAGATGCTGACGCCACTGTCGGTTCGAGCGAATCGTAAGTGAGGCAGCCTGCCTCACAAGCTCAGCTTCAGGCAAACCCGCTGCTCGGGGCGCAGGCGCCGCTCGAAGACCCCACGCCGGATTCCGGGGAGGCTAACCCGAATACCGAGAATACGCGCCGAGGACCCCGAGCCCCGCAGGCGGGACATCTTATCTCGTCATCGCTATCATTCATGCCACGGCGAAGCTCGAACTTCTCTCCGCAGCTCTTGCACTCGTATTCATAAATAGGCACGCTTCCTCACCCCCCGGTCATTACCTCTTCTATAATTATAATCGAATAAAGCAACCGCCTCAAATTACTCGATGGCGATGATTTCTCCCTGAATGGACTCCTCAATAACAAGGATGCCGAAGGTCTTGCTCTCCGCCGGAAACCTTCCCGTTGCACTGCCGGGATTGAAGAACAACGTTCCCCACACTAGTTCGTTCTCCGCCATATGAGTGTGCCCGTAGAGAACAGCATCCACACTCCCGAAACGGTCCTTAATCCTGCCATGTATCCCCGAGGGTGCTCCCCAGCCATGGATGAGGCCGAGCCGTTTTCCGCCTAGCTCTATTACCTCTTTCTCCGGCAACTCAGCCCTGACTTCTGATGAGTCCATATTACCGAACACACCACGAAAATCGCCCAAGCTCCGAAGACCATCCAGCAACTCTATGCCGGTATAGTCCCCAAGATGAACTACCAGGTCTACCTCCTCCAACATTTCCAGCAGATTTGCCGGCAGCTGGTCTACTCTGGATACATGGGTATCGGAGACAACGCCTATCTTCATCGCCTTTACTAAAAAGATGATATGCCTGCCCCCGCACTCCGTCAACCCACCGTAATGGTCACGACAAGAGGCATAACGCATCAACAGAAGCTACCCTGAACATGCCTGAAAAGAGTGAATCCAGCTCGATTTTCACTGCAAATACATATTGCTATTGCATAAGCTATTCTCAGGCGCTATAATACTTCACCAGTTGCGCAATTACAGGTAAAACTGAGACTAATGGTTGCAGACAGCCAAATCAGTTGCTATAATCTGCGCAAATAAAAAGGGGGGTAAATAAATGAAGAAGTACCTGATGTGGGCACTGACCCTGACCCTGGTGTTATCATTGCTTGCCATCGGAGGAATAGGGTGTGAGGAGGAGGGAGAGGAAGAGCCGACTCCCACGCCGGAAGTAACCGCCACTCCAGTCAAGGAAGCCTATAAGGTAGGCGCAATCCTCGACCTATCCGGACCCTGTTCAAACCTGGGCATTCCTGAAGAGCGGACGGCAGAAATGATGGCTGACCAGGTCAACGCCGCGGGCGGTATCAACGGACACCCACTGGAGGTCATCATCTATGACACTGAGGGTGATTCGACAAAATCTGTCACGCTTGTGACCAAGCTC
The DNA here is from genome assembly GCA_011174795.1 of Dehalococcoidia bacterium. Lineage (GTDB taxonomy): Bacteria > Chloroflexota > Dehalococcoidia > SZUA-161 > SZUA-161 > W281. Next base: position 11,861 of record DUEY01000011.1, on the reverse strand, counting down.
ATCGAGGAGGATGAAGTTCTAGCCATCATCGGTCCCTCCAGAAGCGGCTCAAGTGGGGCCGTCATCGACACAGTCACCACCTCAGAGATACCTATAGTTTCCCTAGCAGCCGCGCGCAGTATCGTGGTACCAGTCGAGGAGCGTTACTGGGTATTCAAGACCCCGCAGACGGAATATGAGATAATTCCCGAGATCTACACCTATCTGCAGAGCGCGGATATAACAGATGTAGCTATTATCAGCGACACTGGAGGTTTCGGTGTTGCCGGCAGGACGCTTTGCAATGACTTAGCCGATGACTACGGAATCACCATTGTCGATGACCAGACATTTGCCGATGCGGATACCAGTATGATATCCCAAATGACCCATATAAAAGGCGAGAATCCTCAGGCTGTAGTATGCTGGTCTACCGACAAAGGCTCTGCTATAGTTGCCCAGGATATGAAAACGCTGCAGATGGATGATGTTCTCCTTTTCATGAGCCACGGCGTCGCCAATAAAGCATTTGTTCAGGCCGGAGGAGAAGCCGTTGAAGGAGTCATCATACCCGCGGGCAAATTACTGGCCGCAGATGAAGTCCCAGCCGATGACCCTCAGAAGGAAGTTCTTGTGAGTTACCGGGATGACTATGAAGCTATATATGGAGCAGGAAGTATCGATACATTCGGCGGACACTGCTATGACGGCTTGAGCTGGGTGATAATGGCTCTCGAGGAAATGCCGGAGGGCCTGACCCTGGCAGATGCAAGGGCTTTCATCAGGGATGCAATCGAGGATATGGGTACCTTCATCGGTACCGGTGGCGTATACAATATAACCGCTGAAGACCACCTTGGCCTGGGAACTGGAAATGTGTATATGTACGAGATCGTAAACGGAGAGTGGGTCTGGTTTAAGTAAAGACCGCATTGACTAATGTACTCTAGATAATAATAAGGGGGAGGGTGTTACTTTCCCCCTTATTATTTTAGAATCGTAATTCTAGAAACCTAAAGGTCTAGCGCATGTCGGCAGACCAGTTTGTCCAATATTTCATATCCGGTCTTACAATGGGCAGCATATACGCCATAGTGGGGCTGGGTTTCACCATTATCTATGCCGTGACCCGCATCATCAACTTCGCCCAGGGCGAGTTCGTCATGCTGGGCGGCATGCTCTCATTTTACCTCATCAAGTCAGCTGGAATACCACTTGCACCCGCCCTCATACTCTCCGTGCTCATAACCGTGGTAATTGGCGCAATTATGTACCTCCTGGCTATACGCACCGCCAGACATGCTTCGGTGGTTAGCCTTATCATCATCACTATCGGGGCTGCTGTCTTCTTTCGCGGCATTGCAGGAGAGATATTTCCCTGGGGAGTAGACATCGTACGTCCTCCCTACTTCACCGGTAGCCAATCAATAGCTTTTCTGGGAGCCTATGTCCATCCGCAGGCATTTTGGATAATCGGCACGACTGTGGTGGTGATGATTCTACTGCATCTCTTCCTTACCTATACTATGGTGGGTAAAGCGCTCAAGGCCTGCGCAATAAGCCCGGTGTCTGCCAGCATGGTGGGGATAAACCCACGCACGATGGCGCTTATTGCTTTCACCTTGGCGGCTGCCCTCGGAGGCATTAGTGGCGTCGTTATGGCCCCGCTAACTCTTATGAGTTACAGCTCAGGTTTTATGCTGGGTTTAAAGGGCTTCGTGGCAGCATCTATCGGCGGCTTCAAGAGCCCAGTCGCAACGGTTATCGGCGGCTTCACTCTGGGCATAGTTGAGTCTCTAGCTGTGGGAATAGACTGGGGACCCTTCACTTCAGCCTATAAGGACGTTATTGCTATGACAGTGCTGTTGTTGATTCTACTCATCCGCTCAGGCAGGCTGGCAGAGGAAGAAAGGATGAGTTGATGCTTGAAAGGGTGAAGCGTAAATGGTACTACTCTGTCATCGTTTCGTTACTAGTGCTCCTCATCGTCATTCCCTTCGACTGGTTCCCGGGGCACTACACCACCATCATGGTCTTAATCGGCATCAACACCATGGTCACTGTTGGCCTGTGCCTCCTCCTTGGTTATACGGGGCAGGTATCACTGGGACATGCCGCCTTCTATGGCATCGGCGCCTATTTCTCCGCCGTCCTGAGCAAGACATACCATTTGAACCCATGGCTGGCGATGCTGATAGCAGCCATAGCCACCGGCGCCTTCGCCTATGTCATCGGCTATCCCATCTTCAGGCTCAAGGGTAACTACCTGGCAGTAGCCACTCTTGCTTTAGGTGTCATTGTATATATTCTGTTCGGCAAACTTGCCCCCGGCGGTCCCGACGGAATTGCGGGCATACCCAACCTATCCATCGGCGGTTTCGCCTTCGATACCTGGTTTAAAAGGTATTTCCTGGTCTGGGGTTTCTGCCTAGTAGTCCTGCTCATCTCGCAGAACATCGTCAACTCCCGGTCAGGGCGTGCGCTGAGGGCTATTCACGGCAGCGAGGCTGCCGCAGAATCCATAGGAATCAATGTCGACAGGTTCAAGGTGAAGATTTTCGTATTGAGTTGTGTATATGCCTCACTTGCGGGCAGCCTCCTGGCACACAGTATGGCACACATCAGCCCGAGCTCTTTCGACCCTATGGTGTCGGTGATTGTCGTAGTAATGGCGGTGATGGGCGGGCTGGCCAGCATCTGGGGCGCTGTCTTCGGCGCCGGCATCGTGGTAATGCTGAAGCATGAGCTACTGCTCGGCTTCGGTGAGTTGGAAATCATTATCTACGGCCTCATACTTATGCTGGTGATGATTTTCATGCCTGAAGGACTTTTCGTCTGGCTCAAGTCTTCCTATGTGAAACTCAAGGAGCTATATATACGCTGGCGTCTGGGGCAAATCCGTAGAGGGGCGGAAACGTGAGCGAATCCATTTTAGAGACCAGGGGGCTGAGCAAGGCATTCGGCGGCCTTATAGCTGTTGACAAGGTTGACATGGCCGTTGAGACGGGAAAAATCACCGCTATCATCGGCCCCAACGGCGCCGGCAAGACCACGCTGTTCAATCTCATCACCGGCGTTTATCCTGCGAGCAGCGGTGATATATTCTTCCAGGGAAAACCCCTGAAGAAGGAGCATGCCCATACAAGGGCTACTCTGGGTATTGCCCGCACTTTCCAGAATGTCCTCCTCTTTGGCAACATGACCGTCCTGGAGAATATAATGACAGGCCAGCATCCCCGCAGTCGCTATGGCTTTCTCGAATCAGCTTTTCGACTTCCCAAGGCTCACCGCGAGGAGGAGACCATCTCCCTCAATGCCATGAAATATCTCAACCTTGTCGGGTTGGGTATGCACGCCGAGCAGAATGCCCTCAGCCTGCCTCTGGGGCAACAGAAGCTGCTGGCGATAGCCCGGGCCCTGGCTACCGAGCCAAAGCTTGTCCTGCTCGATGAGCCCGGTGCCGGGCTGAACATCCTGGAGAAGCGGGAGCTGAGCGACCTTATACACCGTATTCGTGACATGGGAATAAGCGTTATACTGGTAGAGCACGACATGCCGCTGGTTATGGGCATCGCCGAATGGGTTATTGTCCTCGATACGGGAAAGAAGATCGCCGAGGGTACCGCTGCTCAAATCCAGAAGGACCCCAAGGTCATCGCAGCTTACCTTGGTGAGGATGAAGACTAATGCTGAGGGTTGAAAAGGCTTTCGTATCATACGGCAGGGTTACCGCTCTCAGAGAGGCCTCTCTGGTTGTGAACGACGGTGAGCTCGTTACCCTCATCGGGGCTAACGGGGCTGGCAAGAGCACCCTGCTCAATGCTATATCGGGCGTGGTGCGTCTTAAGAGCGGCGATATCTGGCTGGACGACCGCCGGCTCTCCGGGCTTCCCTCTCACAAAACGATCAGGCTCGGCCTGGGCTACGTTCCCGAAGGAAGGCGAATCTTCGGGGACATGTCGGTCAGGGACAATCTGACACTAGGCAGCTACTTCGAGTGCGCCCGCAACCCGCTCAGTGCCCTGTTATATGTGGGATGGTTCCTGCGCCGTCCTTCGGTTCAGTCCAACCTGGAAACGGTATTCCGTCTCTTCCCTATACTCAAGGAACGGCAGAAGCAGAAGGCAGGGAGCCTCAGCGGCGGAGAGCAGCAGATGCTGGCTATCGCCCGGGCTCTGATGGCATCGCCCCAGATACTACTGCTCGACGAGCCCTCCCTCGGCCTGGCCCCAACACTGGTGAAAGATATCCTGAAGCTCTTGGTCAGGCTCAGGGACGAGGGGCTTACCATACTCCTCGTCGAGCAGGACGCCAATGCCGCCCTCAAGATCGCCGACAGGGGATACGTTATGGAGAGAGGGATGATTACCATCGAGGGCACCGCACGGGAGCTCCTCGGCGATGACAGGGTGAGGCAGGCATATCTGGGTAAAACAGTAGCCTGAACTGCCATGAGAGTGGTAAAATGGCAGAGGAGGCCATTTCGGATATGAAGCAGCTTTTATCGGGCAACGAAGCCATAGCGCTGGGAGCATATCATGCTGGTGTGGTCGTAGCAGCAGCCTACCCCGGTACGCCGAGCACCGAGATACTACAGAGCATAGCCCGCATGGACGGGGTATATGCCGAGTGGTCAACAAACGAAAAGGTTGCTCTTGAGGTAGCGATGGGCGCGGCCTACGGCGGCGTCAGAGCCATGGCTACGATGAAACACGTGGGGCTGAATGTAGCTGCCGACCCCTTCTTCGCAGTCTCAACCACGGGTACAATCGGCGGTCTGGTGGTAGTATCCTGCGATGACCCGGGGGAGCACAGCTCGCAGGGTGAGCAGGACAACCGTCACTTAGCCAAATTCGCCAAAGTGCCCATGCTCGAGCCCACCGACAGCCAGGAAGCCTACGACCTCATGGAGTGGGCTTTCACCATCAGCGAGGAATTCGATACCCCGGTACTGCTGCGCGCTACTACCCGTATCTCCCACTGCAAGACCGTTGTTGAGGCAAACAAGGAGCGGAAGGCCGAGCTCAAGCAGGCCGCTTTTACCCGCTGCCCGACCAAGTATGTGATGGTGCCATCAAATGCCCGCCCCCGGCGTCAGGCAATGGAAGAGCGAATCGTCAAACTGCGCAGCTATGTCGAGGACTTCCCCATGAACGAGATAATAACCGGCGACCGGAAGCTCGGCGTCATATCCAGCGGTGTCGCGTATCAATACGCGAGAGAGGTTTTCAAAGACGCCTCACACCTCAAGCTGGTAACCACCTACCCCATCCCCGTGAACCTCGTTCGCCGCTTCGCCCAGGAGGTGGAGAGGGTGATAGTAATCGAGGAACTGGACCCATACCTCGAAGAAGAGGTGCGCGGCCTCGGCATCGAGGTCACGGGCAAGGACTTCATCCCCATAATAGGTGAGCTCAATCTGGAGATAGTTGAGCAGGGTGCGATTAAGGCGGGCTTGCTGTCAGAGAAACCAAAGCCACCCCTTAAATCAGAGGTAGCCCCACCGCAATTGCCACCGCGGCGGCCGCAGCTTTGTGCCGGCTGCCCCCACGTCGCCGCCGAGTACGTCCTGAGGAAGCTGGGATTCCATGCCCCCGACGCCAAGGAAAGGCAACTGAAGAAGGACGAGCTTGTCGTTACCAGCGATATCGGGTGCTACACCCTGGGCGTCTATCCTCCCCTCGCGGCTCTGGATACCTGCGCCTGCATGGGAGCCAGCATCGGTCAGGCGCTGGGGCTGGAGAAAGCTGGCGTGCCCAACAGGACTGTTGCAGTTATCGGCGACTCCACCTTCATGCATTCCGGCATAACCGGACTGGTAGACGTGGTTTACAATCAGGGAAACACCACCGTTATCATTCTCGACAACGGCACGACCGCGATGACCGGTCATCAGGGCCACCCGGGGACGGGTATCTCGGCAACGGGGACGAAGACCCAGGCGGTGGTACTGGAAAAGCTGGCGGAGGGCATAGGGGTGAAAGATGTCAATGTCGTGGATGCTTTCGACATGGATGCCCTTGAGTCCACCATCAAACGCTGTGTGGCAAACGATGAGCCTTCGGTTATCATAGTGCGGGGACCCTGCCCCCTGTACGTGAAGCCGTCGGGAACACCCTTCGAGGTTGACCCCGATGAGTGCGCCGGTTGCTTCGACTGCCTGGACCTGGGCTGCCCCGCCATATCGGTCGCTGATGACATAGCCCGGATAGACGCCAGCGTATGCGTTGGTACAGCATGCGGCATCTGCGCCCAGATTTGCCCCCACGAGGCTATCTCGGAGATTAAACAATGAACGATGTCAATGTTTTAATGGTTGGTGTTGGCGGCCACGGGGTCATTCTTGCCAGCGACGGCATGTCTGAGATAGGCATGAATAATGGTTACGATGTGAAAAAGTCAGACTCCCTGGGCATGGCGCAGCGGGGGGGCAGCGTGGTAAGCCACGTCCGCTGGGGAAAGCACGTCTTCGCTCCTATGATTAAGAAAGGGGAAGTCGATTTCCTGCTCGGATTCGAACAACTGGAGGCTGCACGCTGGGCATCGTACCTGAAGCCGGACGGAGTAGCAATCGTCGCCGACGTTGTCGTCATCCCTATATCTGCCATGGATGGTAAAATCCCCTACCCGAGCTGGGATGAGTGCAAGGTTGTTCTCAGTCAATACATCGACCAGATATACCTTATTCCCGCCACCAGAATCGCCCGGGAGGTAGGCAATCCCCGGGCAGTCAATATGGCGATGCTCGGTTTCCTCTCCGCGTTCCTCGAACTGGAGCCCGAGGCCTGGACGGATACCATGCGCCGCAGACTGCCGCCCAGGTTCGTGGAATCCAGTGTCGAGGCTTTCCTCAAGGGAGCAGCCGAGGCTAAAGAAATGATAACAACAAAGGGAGTCGAGAGATGATGCGTTCCCCTGAACTCGAGAAGATGCCCCGGGCTGAACTGGAAAAGCTCCAAATCGAGCGCCTACAGGAAAAGGTGAAGGACGTTTATGAGAAAGTCCCCTTCTACCGGCGGGCGTTCAAGGAAAAAGAAGTAACCCCCGACGATATCCAGACCCCGGCTGACCTGAAGAAACTGCCGTTTACCATAAAACTGGACTTTCGGGACAACTACCCCTATGGACTGCTAGCCGTCCCCCCAGAGGAGATAGTGAGGATCCATTCCTCCAGCGGCACCACGGGCAAGCCGATAATAGCACCGTACACCCAGGGCGACGTCGATACCTGGGCTGAGATAATGGCCCGCACACTGGCTACATCGGGCGTTACCAGGGAAGACGTGCTGCAGAACGCCTACGGCTATGGCCTGTTCACCGGTGGTCTCGGTTTTCACTATGGAGCCGAGCTGCTCGGCGCTTCAGTGGTGCCCACCAGCGGTGGAAACACCAAGCGCCAGATACTCCTCATTCAGGACCTGGGGGCCACTGTCATCACCTGCACCCCGTCCTACGCACTCATCCTGGCCGAGACCGCCCTCGATATGGGCGTAGACCTGCGTGAAACCAGGCTGCGCCTGGGCGTGCTCGGTGCCGAGCCCTGGTCGGAACAGATGAGACAGGATATCGAGGAGAGGCTGGGCATTATCGCAATCAATATCTACGGCCTTACTGAGATTATCGGGCCGGGTGTCTCGGTAGAGTGTCCCCACAAGTGCGGCATGCATATCGCCGAAGACCATTTCCTGGTTGAACTCATCGACCCTCAAACCGAAGAGCCGGTGCCCTACGGTCAGGAGGGCGAGCTGGTTATAACCACCCTGACCAAGGAAGCCCAGCCGGTGATACGGTTCCGTACCAGGGATATCGTCAGTCTCAATCCCGAGCCCTGCGAGTGCGGGCGAACGATGACGAGGATGTCCCGGGTAACCGGCCGCAGCGACGATATGCTCATCGTCCGGGGCGTCAATGTCTTCCCCTCCCAGATAGAGAGCGTTCTTCTCGAAGTCGAAGGGGTTGAACCACATTACCTTATCGTCGTCGACCGGAAGCACGCGTTCAAGTCCGACGAGCTGGAGGTATGGGTCGAGGTCTCCGAGGACGTGTTCTCCGATGAGATGCAGAAGATGGAAGCACTGGAAAAGAAACTGCGCTCCGAGATGGACAGCGTACTGGGGATATCGGCACGGATCAAGCTCGTGGAGCCCAAGACCATAGCACGTACCGAAGGCAAGGCGAAAAGGGTTGTAGACCGGAGCGAGCTATAACGAAGGACTGAAGGAGGAAGCTGCGATGAAGGTAGAACAGGTATCAGTTTTCGTCGAGAACCAGCCCGGTCGGCTGGAAGCAATCCTTGAAGTCCTGGAGAGTAAGCAGATTAGCATACAGGCATTATCGATAAGCGAGACCGCTGAGTTCGGCATCGTGCGTATGATCTTGGCTGACCCCGATGCAGGGCACGAAGCCCTGCGTCAGGCCAGCTTCACCACCCGGAAGGACTGGATACTCGCCGCTGAGATACCCGATGTGCCCGGCGGGCTGCTGAACTCCGTAGCCAAGCCGCTTGCAGACGCCGGTGTTAACTTGAAGTATTTCTACGCTTACCTTGAGCATGCTGTTAATAAGGCGATGGTCGTACTCAAGACTGACGACCTGGAGAAAGCCGAGCAGGTACTGAAGGCAAAGACGGGCTGAAACCCGGTGTTTCTGCAGGGATTTCTTAAAGGCCAAATACCCCCGCCACCTCCCTGAATCCCGGCAAAGACCCCTCGATTACCCAGTCATCCACGCAGTATGAGATACGGAAGTATCCGGAAGCGCCGAACCCCTTCCCCGGCACCACCAGCACATTGTACTTCTGCAACTCCCTGACGAAAGCCTCGTCATCCTCAACAGGAGACTCAGGGAATACGTAGAAAGCGCCCTGTGGCTTCACCACCGAATAGCCCGCCTCAACAAGGGCGTTATATATCAGGTCTCTCTTCCTCTGATACTCGCTGATATCCACCGATGTGTCCTGGAGAGCGCGTACCACATTCTGCATAAGCGCCGGCGCGTTCACGAAGCCAAGCACACGATTGCAGAACACCAGCCCGTTCACCAGTTCCTCCCGCCCGTCGTATCGAGGGCTTACGGCGATATACCCGATGCGCTCCCCGGGCACAGCCAAATCCTTGGAGTATGAAGTCCCGACGATAGCCCTGGTATGATAGCGGAACACGTGCGGGCACTCCACCCCGTCGTACACCAGCTTACGGTAGATGTCATCGTTGATGAGGAATATCTCTCTCCCGTACTCAGCCTCTTTCCTCACCAGCAACTCGCCGATGCCTGCCAGGACGTCGTGGCTGTAGACAGCGCCGGTGGGATTGTTGGGGTAGTTCAGCAGCACCGCCCTTGTCTTAGGCGTTATATTCTCCTCCAGGACCTCCAGGTACGGTATGAACTCGCTGTCCGTCGGCACGATACGGGGCACACCCTGGGCGTTATCTATATAGTAGATATACTCGGCGAAGAAGGGAGAGAAGATGACCACCTCGTCCCCCGCCTCGACTATGGCCTTGAGCACCACATTGAGCGCACCGGCAGCGCCACAGGTCATCACTATCTCGTTCGCCGTGAACGGCAAACCCGTCTCCGAATCGAGGTGCTCCGCCACGGCAGCCCTTGTCTCGGGATAGCCTGCATTGGGCATGTAGCGGTGCATCCCCGATGCGGGGCTGTCCACCCACTTGCGAAGCTCCTGGTGAAACTCCGCCGGCGGCTCCATCACGGGATTGCCCAGGGTGAGGTCGAAAACGTTCCGCTCGCCGTACTGCTTTTTAAGGGCGATCCCCTCCTCGAACATCTTCCTGATCCACCCGCCCTTCTCCATCTGCTCCCGCAGCTTCCTTGAAACAGCCATCTCCTTGCCCTCCGTTCCTTGACCAAGGACCGAATGCCTTGCCCCTGTATCTAGATATACCTGTCGACAGCACTGGCGATGGGCCTCAGCTCCTTCATCAGCTTCTCGAAATTGGGCAGGTTCAACGACTGCAGGCCGTCCACCAGCGCCTCCTCCGGATTGGGATGCACCTCTATAAGCAGCCCGTCCGCCCCCGCCGCCACCGCTGCTTTTGCTATACTGGGCACATAGGCGTAATGACCTGCGGCATGGCTGGGGTCCACGACAACCGGCAGATGGCTGAAATGCTTAATCACCGCAATCGAGCTGATGTCCACGGAGAACCGTATACTGTCCTCGAAGGTCCTCACCCCGCGCTCGCACAGTATTATCCGGCGGTTGCCCCGCGCCATCAGGTAGTCCGCCGCCGTCAGCCATTCCGTAACGGTCGCTGAAAGCCCCCGCTTCAACAGGATGGGATGCTTCAGCCTGCTCAGTTCCTTGAGAAGCGCGAAGTTCTGCATGTTGCGCGCGCCTATCTGGATTATATCGGCATGCTCCGCCACGATATCGATATTATGGACGTCGACGACCTCGGTGATAACGGGGATACCGAGCTCAGACCTGACCTTTGCCAGGAGGTCCAGTCCCTCGTGCTCCAGCCCCTGGAAGCTGAATGGCGAGGTGCGCGGCTTGAATGCGCCGCCCCTGATAACGGCAGCGCCCAGTTTCTGCACCGCCCTGGCGGTATCCATAAGCTGCTTCTCGCTCTCCACCGCGCAGGGACCAGCCATAACCACCACCCTCTGCCCCCCGATCTCGACTCCTGACACATTTATCTTGCTCGGCCGCGGGTGGAACTCCCTCGATGCGAGCTTGTACGGCTTCATTATGCGGGCGACGCTCTCTACGCCCGGCAGCACGGCGAACATGTCGGTATCCGCCTTGCCCGTATCGCTGCCCAGTATCGCCACCACTGTCTTCTCGGTGCCCAGGTTCAACTGCACCTCGAAGCCCATAGAGTGCGCCCGTTCCACCACGTGGTCGACCTGCTCCTGTGTAGCGCCCCTGCTCATCTCCACAATCATCTTGTATCACCTCACCGATAAAATATAGTATTCACAATATACAGCCACGGCTCTGCCCCGCTACGTTCTGGGCCCCATCCCGACCGTCGTGCCCGTCGCCCTGGCAATCGTCTTCCCGTTAGCGTCGAACACCGTCATCTCCGAAGCACCTGCCCTCTTTCCCGCGTGCAGAACCCTCGACTCGCCGTAGATGGTGTCCCCCACACGCGCGGCGGAGAGGAAATGGATGTTCATCTGGACGGCGACGTGTATATACTCCAGCGTATTGCAGGCACAGCCGAAAGCCTGATCCAGCAGCGTGGCGATGACGCCGCCGTGAATCATATTATCCCAGTTGAGGAACTCCTCCTTCAGCTCGAGCTCCACCTTGGCGTAGCCCGGCGACAGCTCCACCAGCTTCATGCCCATGCTTGCGGCGCAGGGCGAGGTATCGAACCTCTGGCGCATCTCGTCGATCTCTACCATCTCTTGCTATCTCCCGTCATAGAAATAGTAACTGATAGTACCTGTATTTAACCAAGTAAGCACGATTGTAGCAACAAATCGGCTGCGACACAACCGCACCTGCCGTAAATCATCCACCGATATGAATACGAGTATTGACTACAGTGTTATAATGGAGGACGGTACTAAGGTACTCCATTAATAAGTACTATTTTGATATACTGAAGTACTAGGTTGAAGCTGGCTTGCAGGTTTTTCATCCCAAATCGTTCCCTCCTCAAGATACAAACACACGTGCTTTATCCCGTAAAATGGTAGGTTTTGTTAAGTTTGGTTAAGATAGTACCAGTTGACCCGATGGCTCATCGGGTCTAGAATACCAAGTAACCAGCAATATAGTTTATACAAGCTCCGTATAGCAGTAGAAGGAGGTGGGGTATGAGGCAGTGCCTGAGGAAAATCGCCCCGGTGGCAACAGCACTCCTGTTGACTCTCATGCTGGTTGCACCCCTCCTGCTTCAGCCTCT
>DUEY01000010.1 GCA_011174795.1 Dehalococcoidia bacterium | reverse complement strand
TCCCTGCTATCTGGTCTATACAAACGAGAGGACTCACGAGATAATCCGTTCCAATCTTCATCGCGCGCCCTTATTCACCGGATTCATCAACGGCGTTGGACCTCGCTACTGTCCTTCGATAGAGGACAAGATAGTCCGCTTCGCGGATAAAGAGACACACGGGCTCTTCCTCGAGCCCGAAGGATGGCAGACGAACGAGGTCTATGTCCAGGGCGCTAATACCAGCCTCCCCGAGGATGTACAAATGGCGATGCTGCGTACTATCCCCGCTCTGGAGAGTGTGGAGATGATGCGGGTGGGCTATGCCATAGAGTATGACTACGTGCCACCGAGCCAGACCCAGGCTTCGCTGGAGTCGAAACTCGTCCCTGGTCTATTCTTCGCCGGTCAGATAAATGGCACCTCCGGCTATGAGGAGGCTGCGGGTCAGGGGCTGATCGCCGGTATCAACGCCGCGCTCAAAGTGAGGGGAGAGCCTCCGCTCATGCTGCGTCGAGACCAGGCTTACATCGGCGTGATGATCGATGACCTGGTAACCAGGGAGCTTACCGAGCCCTACCGGTTGCTGACGTCGCGGGCTGAATACCGTCTGCTGTTGCGCCAGGATAATGCTGACCTGAGGTTGTCGCCCATCGGCTACCGGCTGGGGCTTGTTTCCGAGGAGCGCTATCACGCGGTCGAGAAGAAGCGCCTGGATATCGCCGGGGAGTTGAAACGCCTGGCAAAGGCCTATTTCACCCCCGGGAACGAGCTGGATTTCCAACTGCAGAAATATCATATACCTCCTATGGAGCGCAGCGTCAGTGCTCTGGAGTTTCTACGCCGGCCCGAGGTGACCTACCAGCTACTGAATGACATCGGTTACGGCAACACGGACCTTGGTATCGATTGTCGGGAGCAGGCGGAGATCGAGGCTAAGTACGCCGGGTATATCGACAGGCAAATGGCTGAGGTCGAGAGGGTCAGGCGGCTGGAGGAGCGGGATATACCACCGGGGTTCGACTATGACGCAATCCACGGTTTTCGCATAGAGGCCCGTGAGAGGCTGAAGCACTTCCAGCCGGCAACCCTGGGGCAGGCGTCGCGTATTTACGGGGTCACACCGGCAGACGTAGCTATCCTTATGGTGCACCTCGAGAGAGCACGATGTGCCGAGGGGGCAGGTTCTTAGCGACAGGGTGAAAGGTTAATATGTGATGCGGCGGCAGTTCCCGACATGACAGGAACTGCCGCCTCTATTTAACAACACCATCTTATGACAATGCTAAGGCTAGGTTTGGTTTATTATAATTGATACCTACTCTCTATTTGAACTGCTCACCCCAATCCTACTCGAAGAACGACGTCATATCCATTATCTCAACCCCAGTCGGCAACTGGAACACGCTGTCGGGGATGCTGGGATTCAGGTCTAATTCCTTGAACTCCATGGTCATTGTTTCTCCCGCATATGTAGTCTCAAATTTCAAGGGCCAACCCGTATCTATTGCTACCCATACTTTGCCTGTGCCTTCCGTCGTTATACCCTCCCATACATTGCAATTATGGCCGCTGATAACCTCGGTGCCTGCCTTCCTGACACTTATGCAATCGGGCTCTTCAGCACAGGCAGCTTGTATGGCGGCCTCAGTGGAGTAATCGCTGAATGCCATTTCGTACATCGCAAGATAAGCCAAGCCACCCGCCATCGCTTCGGACTGAGACGGATATTTCATAGCAGTGTTGCTGGCCGGGTCATATATGTAGGCATACTCGCCATCATCTATCATTATTTGAGTATATTCTTCTCCTTCCCACTCCCCGCTCATTTCCGCCTTCCACTTATCGCCCTTGACCCAGTACTTGTAAGTCCCCGAGGCACCGTCAGAGCTTGAGTACTCCATGGTGAATTTAACATTTTCTGGTAGCTCTACCTCGGCTCCTGGCGAAGGGGTGGCTGTTTCCCCCGGTGCCTCCGTTGTCTCTGGCGTCGCGGTAGCTGTTGCTGCGGCTTCCTCCTCGTCGCCACCGCCGCAGGCAGCTATCGCCAGAGAGGCGAGAATCAGCACCAACACGAGGATAAAACCCATTCTTTTCATTTCCCGTTTCCCCCTTTCCTTCTGGCTGACTCCATTCAACTACAGAATATGTTAAAAGTCAATATGGTGTTTGGAGCTTTATTAGGAGGCTGACGCTTTCCAGTCGATTACAGGTAAATGGCTGCAGACCCTTTACCGCTACAGAAATAGCAGGTTGTGAGCATTTTCGCTATAATAGCAGCCTAAATAGCGAGTTTGTTCCCTTATTATACATCGGGCTGAGAGGTAAGAATTGGTGCTCAAGCTGGCGGGTCTGCTCATTCCAGCATTTCTCATCATCGCAGTCCTCATCATAATGCTCGTCCCCCTTATCGGGGTTACCTATTACGATGAAGAACCCTGTATCGTAACGGAAGACTATCTCAGGAAGGAGACGTATACGGAAGATGTTCCGGTAGACTACGAGGTGACTGCTACGGAAGTCGATAACTCGTGGTGGCGTCCCAGTGCTGATTGCTCTGTTACTATCAAGAACGGTGGCAACGCCAGCGGATATTTTAGAATTGAGTTCAATCTCGTAACCCTGGATGGTGAGGAAGTCACCAAGGCGGTATGGCAGAACCTGGAAATAGGCGAGCAGAAGGAGGTTATAGTACGGCATTACGGTGACCATGTTAAAACCCCCTTCACTTATGAGGTCACGCCGCCGACGATGGGAGTTTTAAAGACTCGGCTGGTGCCTGACACACGCGAGCGGCTGGTCTATCAAAGTGTTGAAAAAACCAGGAAGGTATCTCTATTTGAGTATCTCAAGGATTGGCGATAGCTGTACTATGGATTCAGAGGACAGGTTATAATGAACAAATCGGTTGTAATTCTGATAGTGTTTGTGCTCCTGTTAGCAAGTGGCCTTGCCGGTGGCTGTGGGCAGCCGGATGAAGCATACACGCCGACGCCAAGCCCGACAGCTACGCCAAGTGCTACACCTACTGCCACCCCCATTCCTACCTCAAGCGAGCTATTGAATATTACACACGAGATCTCCGGGCTTTCAATCACACTTACTACGGTCTCATGGACGGGTAACGAGGTCGTTGTCGAATGGGTGATACGGAGTAATACTGGGAAGCCGTTTGATGCCGACCGCCTCTATGCCATTTTCTATCCCGGGGCCTATGCTGTAGACCAGGATGGTAACGAAGGGGAGTACTTTATTCCACCCCCGATTATACATGATATTGTCCCCGGCGACCCGAGGCACTATGAAACGAAGTGGCTCTTTTTCCCTGGTTCAGAGCTCATAACGGTACGGCTGAACGACGTTTATCTAGAGGATCACAGCTTTGTAGATACCAGCACGGAGTTCCTTTTTTCGCGGTAAAGCGGTATTTTCTCTTCGACTTCGGTCTATTTTATGCGCGTATTCTGAAGGATAGTACCGCAGAGTGGTATAATTGTGAGTGTAGATTATGGTGTGAGGGGGGAGAAGATGATGAGCAGGGGTCTTGTATTCTGTATAGTCCTGGCATTGCTCTTAACTATTATTGGCTCTGTGCCTGCGTTCGCGCAGGGACCGTCGCTGGCGGACATAGAGAGCGAGATAGATGCCGTGCAGTGGGGTGTGATCTATCATCAAAAGGACGGCTGTTCAGAGCGTATTGAGGCGATGAAGCTGCTTGTGGTGCTGGAGATAGCTGATAAGTTTGTCGAGCGGGCAATGGTCAAGTACGCCGAAGCTGGTGAAGTCACGGACAGGCTCGATGTGTGCCTGAACCGTGCGGTTGCCTGGCTGGAGCGTGCCAGGGCGCTCAGCGAAGGCACTGGTTTCGACATCAGCTCCGATATCGACAAGGCGGTACGAACCGAGGTGCTCAAAGAAGAGGTATTCGGCAACCGTGGCTGGCTCAGCGAGGGGGATATGCCCTGGACGGGTGACAGCATAGGCGCATATGCCAACTGCACCACAGTTGATAGCTATCTTGAAGCGATAATTGCCAGGATTAATCTCTGGCTGCAGGAGTAGTCAGATTCCAGTAAGGCCAAGTTACTATGATATCGCCGGGGTATATTGAGCACACAGTCAGCAGACCTTGTCCTCTATAACGCCAACGTATTAACCATGGCCCCCCAGCAGCCCAGGGCGGAGCTGGTGGCGGTGTCGGCCGGGGGTATAATTCGGGTCGGCCCCAATGACGACCTTGACTTATTGGGAGGGCGGCCGAAGCGAATCGACTGTGAGGGCAGAACGGTTATTCCCGGCTTCAATGATGCCCATGCCCATATTCTTTCATATGCCTCCAGTCTGCTGAGCGTTGACTGCAGTCCCGCTTCGGTCGTATCCATCCCAGATATTCAAGAAAATATCAGGCAGCAGGTAGAGCGAACACCGCGCGGCACCTGGATAAGGGCCAGCGGCTACAACGAGTTTTACCTTGCTGAGCACCGTCACCCCACCCGCCACGACCTCGACCGGGCGGCGCCTCATCATCCCGTGAAGCTGAGCCATCGCTCCCTGCACGCCTGCGTGCTCAACAGTCTGGCGCTATCTCTCGCCGGTATCTCTATCGAAACACCGGACCCGCCGGGCGGTCTTATTGACCGTGAACTGGAGACAGGAGAGCCCAGCGGCATCCTCTTCGGCATGAACTCCTCGATTAATGAGCAGGTGATGCCTCCCCTGGGCGAGGAGGAGCTCAGGCAGGGAATAAAGCTTGCCAATAAGGACTTCATCTCCTGCGGCATTACCTCAGTCCAAGACGCAACGGTGAGAAACGGGTTCGAGCAATGGCAAACCTTCCTCAGGATGAAGGAGAAGGGAGAGCTCGTCCCCCGGATTACCATGATGTTCGGGCATCATGCCCTCGCCGACCTCGAAGAGCGGGGTCTGGGCCCCGGCTATGGCGACACTGGGCTCAGGCTGGGCGCGGTGAAGCTGACACTGGACGAGACCAGCGGTCAGCTCAACCCGTCCCAGGAGGAACTGAATGAGGCTGTCCTGATGGCGCATCGGGGGGTTTTTCAGGTGGCCATACACGCTGTCGAGGAGGGCACTGTGGAGGCAGCGGCAAATGCCCTGGAGTACTGCCTGCATATATCGCCGAAGGTTGACCATCGTCACCGGGTGGAGCATTGCTCGGTCTGCCCGCCTCCGCTGCTGCGGCGCTTGCGTGATATAGGCGCTGTCGTTGTCACTCAACCTGCGTTTATCTACTACAGCGGGGAGCGGTATCTTCAGGAAGTGCCCGATACCCGGCTTCCATGGCTTTATCGGATGAGCTCGTTTCTAGAAGGCGGGCTGCGGCTGGCAGGAAGCTCCGATTGTCCTGTGGTACCTTGTAAACCGCTGGTCGGGGTCTATGCCGCGGTTAACCGAAGGGCTGAGAACGGGCAGGTTCTCTCTCCGGAGGAGGCTGTTACACCAGAGGAGGCGCTTCAGATTTATACAGCGGGGGGAGCCTACGCCTCCTTCGAGGAAGGCTTGAAGGGAAGCATAGAGGTTGGCAAACTGGCCGACCTGGTGGTCTTGAGTGCTGACCCCACCGCGATAGCACCGGAGGCGATCAAGGGAATAGAGGTTGAGAGGACTATCGTGGGTGGTCAGGTTGTGTGGGAGAGGCAGTAGTCAGACGAATCTCCAGAGGATTGCGTCAATCATCCACAGCACTAAGATAGCGACCATAGGCGTTATATCTATCATGCCCACCCTGGGAACGATTCTGCGTAGCGGTGCCAGAAAGGGTTCGGTTATCTGAACAAGTACCTGATAGATTGAGATAACGGTCTCGTTTCTGGAATTCATTATGAACCAGGACATGATAACCCTGGCTATAATAACCCAGCTATACGCTTGAATAATATAGCTGATAAGGGCAACGGCGCTCATTCACCCTCATTCACCAAGGAGCTTCGCCTTCTCGTAGGCGGCGATGACCGCCTGGGCTATGATAGCCCGCATGCCTCCCTCCTCCAGGCATAGCAGACCTTCGGCGGTAGTCCCGCCCGGAGAGGTGACCATATTTTTCAACTCCGCCGGGTGTCTGCCTGTCTCCTTGGTCATGTGTGCGGAACCCAGCACGGTTTGTGAGACGAGGTCATCAGCCATCTCCCGGGGCAGCCCGATATGAACCGCCGCATCGGTGAGTGCCTCCATAATCAGGAATATATAGGCGGGACCGCTGCCGCTCACTGCTGTCGCCATGTCGATGTACTTCTCATCGGGGACGTACAGTTCCTTGCCCATCGCTCTCAGGATGGTTTGCGCCATGTCCTTCTGCTTCTTGCTCACCGCATCGGTGGCGGTCCACACGCTCATCCCCTCTCCAACCTGTGCTGGGGTATTCGGCATCACCCGTACAACCATGCTGTGTCCCAGTCCCTTTTTAATGGCGGCTATTTTCTTCCCGGCGACGATTGAGAGCACCAGTTGCTCTTCTTTCAACTCGCCCTTCAGGTCTTTCATCACCTTGGCCAGCGTCTGAGGCTTGATGGCGAGGACTACGACCTCACAATCACCGATTGCGTTGCTGATATCGGGGGCACAGTTTACCTTGTATTTTTTCTCAATATAGGCAAGGCGAGCGTTGTCGATATCGCACGCCCAGATAGAGTTCGGCCTGATCAGCTTACGTCTGAGAAGGGCAGAGAGCATAGCCTCTCCCATGTTTCCGACCCCGATAAAAGCGACCTTCATGTTGTCCTCCTCAAGGCGTTGTTCTCTCGCCGAAAATAGCCCGGCCTATCCTCACCAGCGTCGCTCCCTCCTCGATCGCGACCTCGAAGTCATCGGTCATCCCCATGGACAGGTGTTTCAGCCCCAGAGCCTCCCCGAGATGCCTCAACCTGCGAAATACAGGCCGGACTTCCTCAGCATCATTCACCAAAGGGGCGATAGTCATCAGCCCTTCGATTTCGAGGTTGGGCAGCCTCCCGATGTCTCTTACCGCTTCATCGACCTCATGCAGCAATAAGCCGCTTTTGGTTGGCTCGGCAGCGACATTGACCTCAATGAGTACAGGCAGCTTCTTTTTGGTATGGTCACTCAGGATTCTCGCTAACCTGAGCGAATCGATGCTATGGATTATATCAAAAATCGACAGAGCTGTCTTGGCTTTGTTGGTTTGGAGGTGTCCCACCATGTGCCAGGTTACGTGTTTTCTCAGGCTCTCGAGTTCCTCGATCTTGGGTTTGGCTTCCTGTACCCTGTTCTCTCCAAAATGCCTGATGCCAGATTTGAAGGCAGCCTCAATAGCGTGGGGCGCTACGGTCTTGGTCACTGCGATCAGGGTGACTTCTTCCTGCGAGCGTCCCGCCCGCTCGCAAGCGCCAGCGATACGTTGTTCGATATCTCTGATGTTACGCTCTATGTCCATAGCTTATTTCCATAGCGCGAACCCAAATCCCAGAGCCTCGAAAAGCTTAACCGACTTCCTTGCCTCAGCACATACCAATCGTAGCATATCCTAGCATACTCCGCACTTATGGCAGTCTCTCGGTGGGCAGGGTGGTGACTCAGAACCCTGGCGGGCCTTCTCCAATTCCTCTCTGAGATATTCAGAGGTTATGCCGGAGTTAACTATTGACCAGGGCAGTGGCTTGTTGGGAGGCAACTCCCGTAATAGGTAATCATCGGCACTCAGGTCGTATTCCTCCAGAGCCCGGTGCCATGCGGAGAGGGAGCTTCCCTGCATATTGGCCAGAGCGGCTCCCAGCCGGGCATCGCCGCGGGATAGCACTCCCTGTACCAGGCTCCAGCCTATGCTCTCGGTCCTGACCTCGATGCCGCTCTTCGTCAGCTTGCTCTTGATCTCTTTGAGGCGGTGGTTAAGCACCTCTTCCCGGGCCATTGCCAGCCATTGAAATGGTGTGCCCGCTTTGGGCACGAAGGGCTCTACGGTCAGGGCGATACGGCATCCTGTTCGCTCTATGCGGCTCTTCATGTTGAGAGTAAGTCGTATCATTTCCTCAATGTCATCGTCGCTCTCCATCGGCAGGCCAATCATGAAGTAGAGCTTGATTTGCTTCAGTCCCTGCTTTGCAGCCTTTTCAACTGCCTCAACTATATCGCGCTCCGTCAGGCACTTGTTGATAATCTGGCGCAGCCTCTCGGAGCCCGCCTCGGGGGCGAAGGATATCGTTTGAGAGCCGCTTTCTGCGAGTCCTTGAAGAACCGCGTCTGACAATGGGTGCATGCGCAGCGAGCTTACCGAGATATCAGCGCCCATCTGGCGCAGCCGGTGGACGAGCTCATCTATCTCGGGGTGGTCCGAAACAGCTGCTGCCAGGAGGCCTGTCCTTTTGCTAAACTCAAGGCCGCGTTTGGCTTGGGCCAACAGTCTTTTCAGGGAACGGTAGCGAAATGGGCGGAATATGTAACCGGCCAGGCAGAACCGACAGCCCCAGCCACAGCCGCGAGCGATCTCGATGAGGTACATATCGCTGAGATCGGTATCCGGTGTCAGAATAACCGACGTGGTGGTGACGGAGTCGAGGTCGGCCAACCACTGCCGCCTCACCGGATTGCCATTGTACAGTATGGGTACGTATATACCGGGGATTGAGGACATTTCCTTAAGTAGTGCATCCTTTTCTACTTCGCGTCCCCGAGCAAGTACCTCGACGAAGTTGGGCAGGATTACCTCTCCTTCCCCGATGGCAAAGCAGTCGAAAAACATTGAGAGGGGTTGGGGATTAGCGGCGACGCATGGACCGCCGGCGATTATCAGGGGATGGCTTTCGTCGCGGTCAGCGGCGAGGTGAGGAATGCCGCTGGCTTTGAGGATGTGAACTGCGTTGAAATAGTCCAGTTCGTAGGAGATGGAGAAGGCTAGGACATCGAAGTCACCGAGTGGTCTCTGCGATTCCAGGCTTATGGGTTCTTCAAGCCGGCGCCCATTCTGCTGCCAGAAGACGCGCTCGCAGGCTACGTTTTCATAGCTGTTTAAAAACCCGTAGACGGTCTGGAAGCCGAGGTTGGACATCCCCAGGTAGTAGGAGTTAGGGTAGATAAGGGCAACAGGCGTTCTCCCTCCCCAGTCCTTGTAGATTGTGCCCTTCTCCCTCTCCAGCCTTTGCCGGGCCTCTTTGACCGCCTTCCATGTCATAAATCGTTCACATCGCTAACACTTGGTATAGCCGCAACTCTTGCAGATAAAACAGCCTTCCTGGAAGATAAGCAGGCTGCCGCACTCAGGACATTGCCCCGCCAGATTCCCGATTTCACCGCTGGCTGCATTCTTAGCTTCGCCCTTGGCTTTGCTCTTGGCCTTGGTTTTAGGGTTGGCTTTAGTCTTATCCTCGCTTACGCTGGGCTCAAGGCCTACGCCGCTCTGGTACCTCTCTAGAACGCCGGCGATAGCATCGGGGCATGAAAGGATAGCGTGTCCTCTATCCCAGGCGATCGAAGGACACCTTATCCCTTTCAGGTGTTTGATAATAGATTCCACTTCCACGCCGGATCTCAGTGCCAGTGATATCAACCGGGTGATGGCCTCGAGCTGTGCCGAGGCACAGCCGCCGGCTTTGCCCAGTGCGCAGAAGACCTCGCACAACCTGCCTTCTTCGTCGGAATTAACCGTTATATAGAGGTTCCCGCAGCCGGTGGCTACCTTCTCGGTGATACCTATAGTGACGGTTGGCCGCTTTCTGGGTACGCGCTTTGTCTCTCCGGGCTTCTCGATAGGCACTTCGTGGTTGATACTCAGAACCTGGCTTTCGCGGCTCCGGTCCCTGTAGATGGTTATACCCTTGCAGCCTTCTTTATAGGCCAGCATGTACACCCGGGCTACGTCCTCGGCGGTCGAGTTGTGAGGGAAATTGACTGTTTTAGAGACAGCGTTATCGGTGAACTTTTGAAATGTCGACTGCATCTTGACATGCCACTCAGGCGTGATGTCGTGGGAGGTGACGAAGAGCCTTTTTACCCTCTCAGGGATGCCCTCAATATCGCGCAGGCTGCCTTTCTTGCCCAGCTCCTGCTTCAGTTCCTCAGAGAAGAACCCCTCTTTCTTCGCCAGTTCCTCGAAAAGGTGGTTTACCTCTATCAGCTGAGTGCCCTCCAATATAGTACGAGTGTAACTCAAGGCGAACAGAGGCTCGATGCCGCTGGAGCATCCGGCGATTATGCTCAGTGTGCCGGTGGGTGCGATCGTGGTCCTGGTGGCGTTTCTTACCCTGTTCCCATCGGGCTTGTCGTAGATGCTGCCTGCGAAAGCGGGGAAGATGCCTCTTTCATCTGCCAGCTCCACGGAAGCCTCAGAGGCCTTGTCGTTTATAAATTTCATCAGGTCTTCGCCGGCCTTGAGCGCCTCCTCGGAGTCATAGGGTATCCCCAACTGGATGAGGAGGTCGGCGAAGCCCATCACCCCGAGGCCGATCTTCCTCGTCCTCCTGGTCATATCCGCTATCTCGGGCAGGGGGAACTTGTTGACATCGATTACGTTGTCCAGGAACCTGACGGCCATCCTTACCGTTTGGGCAAGCTTGACATAATCTACCTTCCAGTCGCCGCTTTCCTCACAGACCATCTTGGCTAGGTTAATCGAGCCCAGGTTGCACGACTCGTAAGGAAGAAGGGGCTGCTCGCCGCAGGGATTGGTGCTCTCCACACTTCCCAGCTTTGGAGTGGGGTTGTCATTGTTCACCCGGTCAAGGAAGACGATACCAGGGTCTCCATTCCTCCAGGCGTTTTCCACCATGCGGTCGAAAACCTCTTTGGCGTTGAGTTTGCCCACTACCTTTTTAGTATGCGGGTTAATCAGGTTGTAGTCTCTACCACTCTCCACTGCCTTCATGAAATCCTCGGTCACTGCCACTGATATGTTGAAGTTGGTGAGGGAGACGTAGTCCTCCTTGGCGGTGATGAACTTCTCTATATCGGGATGGTCGACGTTGAGGATAGCCATGTTGGCTCCTCTCCGCTTACCCCCCTGCTTGATGACGTCGGTGGCGGCGTCGAAGGCTCTCATGAACGAGACAGGCCCGCTGGCTACCCCTCCTGTGGAGCCCACCGTGTCGCCTTCGGGGCGCAGCCTGGCGAAGGAGAAGCCCGTGCCGCCACCGCTCTTATGGATGAGAGCGGTGTGCTTCACCGAGTCGAAGATGGATTCCATGGAGTCATTGATAGGCAGCACGAAGCAGGCGGAAAGCTGCCCCAGCTCGCGTCCGGCGTTCATCAGAGTGGGTGAGTTAGGCAGGAACTCGAGGTTTGCCATCGCCTGATAAAATTCCTCTTCCCTGGCTTTAACGTCGGCCTTGGGATTGTACAAAGAGTCGGCTGAGGCGATGTGATGGGCAACGCGCCGGAACATGTCCTCAGGGCTCTCGGTTACCCGGCCCTTGTCGTCCTTTACCAGGTACCGTCTCTCCAGTACTGCTCTGGCATTTGGCGATATCTCGGCCTTGGTTTTCTCACCTTTCTTTCTTTTCGCCTTGGGCTCAGGCGCTGCCTTCACATGCGGCTCCTCTAACTCCACTGTAGGGAGAAACGCTTCAGGCCCTCTCTCGGCGAGGATGCTTCTCGCTATGGATTTAATCTCTGTCTCCTGAACAGGCCTCTTTATCTGGGGGACGAGATGCTCCATCCCCGGCAAGGTAGGGATGTGCTCCATGCGCTCGATAACCTGATCGGCGAGCTCCTCGATCATCTCCCTGTTGGAGATGCCCATGGATTCGGCAGAGGCGAATATGGCGCGAGCAACCTTGTTGCGCAGCGTGCGCTCAGCCTTGTTGTTTTTACCATTACCGCTACTCATAGCCGCACCCCATTTATGATGCTAATTTGGCTTAGGCCTGACGGTGCTTTGAAGGGGAAGCTCTCGTCTTTCTACTCAGGGATTTGAGTTCCTCACTCGGGATAAGTGGTAACTGGCTCTCAAGTTCGCTGCTGGCGATGAGCGTGTCCACCTCCTGCTTGAGGCTGGTTATGTCGGCGAAATCGCGGTAGACGCTGGCGAAGCGTATATAAGCGATATGGTCCAGCTCCTTCAGTCTGTCCATCACTATCTCACCCACTGCCGAACTCGGTATTTCCACCTTTCCCATTCGTAATAGCTCGCTTTCGATGTCGTCAACCAACTTATCCACCGTCCCGGTGGGGAGAGGACGTTTCTCACAGGCCTTGCGGATGCCGGCAGCCAGCTTCTCGCGGTCGAATGCCTCGCGGCGTCTGTCCTTTTTGATGATGACGATATTGCCGGTCTGTATCCTCTCGTAGGTAGTGAATCTGAAGCCGCAGCCGAGACACTCACGACGGCGTCGGACGTTGTCATCAACGTTACGGGAGTCGGTTACTTTGGAGTCTTCATACCCGCAATGGGGACACTTCATCACAGCCTACCAATCAATATATTGTGTTGGGAGCATACACTAACACAATATATTGATATTGTCAATGCATTTCGGGGGGTTTTTTTATGGGGTTATAGGGAGAGTGTATAGGGGATTTCGCTGGTCAGGCTATGGCTTGGATGATAGCCGGGATTGTCATACACTGCTAAAAGCTTCGTGGTACTTTATTTTACCTTGTTTTTCTTTTAAGCAACCTTTATTTAGCTCTAATACCATAAATACATCATCAGGCACATCGTACTCCGAAACAAAGTTGTAATCAACTGATGGGAGAAACCCGAATCTCGGGTAGTAATTCGGGTGACCTATAACAAAAATTGCATCGTATCCCTCAGATTTGCAGCATTCAATGCCTTGCTCGATTAGTCTGGAGCCGATACCCTGTTTCTGAAGATGTGGTTTAACGGCTATGGTAGACAGTCCAATCAGCTTTGTCACCGAATTATCACCTTCAAGTTCAACGGGGGTAAAGAGTATGTGGCCTACTATATCCCTGTTTTTTTCCGCCACAAGCGATATATATTCCATACCGCTTACACGGAGAATGTTAACCAGGTTTGCCTCTACTTCCCTTTCGAATGCGGCAGCGTTCAATTTCCAGATATCATGGAAATCTGCGGGTGTCTCTTTGCGTATCTTCATGGTAGACGTTATCGGGAGGACTGCCTAGCCTTGCTCGCGGCGCAGCGTTATACGTTTGAGGAAGCGTCCCAGTTCGCCCTGCTCCCAGGCTACTACCAACTGGCCGGCGATAAAGAGCGAGCTGTAAGTGCCGACGATGACGCCAATGGTCAGAGCCAGGATGAAGTTGCTGATGGTCTCTCCACCGAAGAAAAGCAGGGCGAGGAGCACGAACAACGTAGTCAGGCTGGTGTTGAGAGATCTTCCGAGGGTCTCGGTGAGGCTGGCATTGACGACGGAGACGAAGTTTGCGGTAACATCGCGCCTCCTGTTCTCTCGAATGCGGTCGAAAATCACGATGGTGTTGTTAACACTGTAGCCGATGACAGTCAGTATGGCGATGACAAACATGGAGTTGACCTCGAGCCTGAACAGGGCGAAGATGCCCAGAACTACCAGTGCATCATGCGCCAGAGCCACTATGGCGCACACCCCGTAGCTGATGGGGTGGACCAGCTTGCGGAACGCCCAGGTGATGTAAAGGAGAATGCCTGCCGCAGCAAGGATCATGGCGTAGGTTGTATAATGTACACGCTCAGTGGCTACATCGGGGTCGATTGAATAGACGTCAAAGGAGGACAGCGAGCCAAATTCATCCTGTAGAGCTTGCTTTATCTGCTCCTCTTCGTCTGAGTATATTGTCTCCGTTCTTACCATGTAGGAGTCAAGTGTATCCAAATCGATGCTGAATCCAGAGTATCCTAAATCAGCTAACATATTGCTTAGTTCACCCGGCTCTACCGTTTTCCCGATGATGAGAGCGAGTGTAGCATTTCCCGCCGAAGCGGTGGCATTCCCGGTTGAGGCGAATTCCTCTACCCTGACCGTCGTATCGAAACTTGACTGAAGCTCCTCGGCTAGCTGCTCTCTTTCCGTGGTATCCAGCCCCAGGCCATCGATTATGAAGGTCTCCCTGTCGCTGTGCTGAATGATAGCCTCGGGGTGGTTGAGAGCGGCGAGCTTGCTCTGGAATGCTCCTTGTTCTACCTCTTCCTTGAAGAGCAGGGTCATGGTAGTTCCGCTGCTGAACTCGATTCCCAGGTTGAGACCGGATGCTATCAGCGCGATGATGCCGATAAGGATCACCAGCCCTGATCCCATGAAGAACCATTTTTTCCTGCTTACAAAGTCAAACAACTACTCTTGCTCCTTGGGAGTTGAAGTCTGCTCGAACCTCGCCCCTCCGAAAAGCGATATATTGCTTGCCAGCCGGGTGCCGATAAATAAGCGTAAAAAAGTTCTGGTGACGAAGATAGCTGTGAACATACTGAGTGCAACGCCTATCGCCAGGGTGAGCGCAAATCCCATTACGCTGGGTACTGCCAGGCTGCTCCCCATCCAGTAGAGGATGCCGCAGGTGATGAGAGTGGAGATGTTGCTATCGCGGATGGCGGTCCAGGCGCGGTTGAAGCCGGTCTCGATGGCTCCGCCAAGGGTTCGTCCTGCCCTCAACTCCTCCCTCAACCGCTCGAAAATGAGAACGTTGGCGTCGACCGCCATGCCTATTGACAGGATGAAGGCAGCGATTCCAGCAAGGGTGAGTGTGACTGGTATTAGTTTGAACGCTGCCAGTACCAGGATGCCATAGAAAAGTAGGGCGCATCCAGCCAGCACTCCGGGGAGGCGGTAGTAAAGCATCATGAACGCCAGAACTAGGATAAGTCCCACTACTCCCGCGATGAGGCTTTTCTTTATCGAATCGGAGCCCAGTGTGGGATCGATGTCCTCCCGAACAATGGGGCCTTCGAGGGGTACTGGCAGGGCACCTGCGTTGAGCAGAATGGATAGTTCCTGGGCATCTTCGAGGCCGATATTGGTAATAACTCCTTGCCCGTCTGGAATTACGGATTGGACCGTAGGGCTGGAGACGTAGTTATTATCGAGGAAGATGCCCATTGGCCTGTTATCGAGAGAGTCCTCCACACCTGAAAACAGGCGCCCTGTAATCTTTTCCAGCAGTTCTGCACCCTCGTCATTGAGTTCAAAGGCAACCTCGGGCCTGTTGGTGTCCTGACGGATGACGACCCTCGTAGTTCTCTTAAGATGTTTGCCGGACAAGTGAACCACTTCACCTTTGCTGGTAAGGGCGGTCGCTGGAATCCACTCTATGGCGTCTTGCTCTGTAAGGGACGGGTAATCGGGGAAGAACCCTTCGGCGATGATGCTTCGAGCATACTCCCAGCTGTCCTCGGTCAGCTCTCTGAAATCAAGTTCTGCAGTCTGTCCTATGAGGTCGACTGCTGCCTTCATGTCCCTGATACCGGGGAGCTGTATGGATATGCGGTCGCTGCCCTGTTTCTGGATTACCGGCTCGGTTACGCCGTAAGCATCTACCCTTCTCCAGATGATCTCGACGACACCCTGCATGGCGTCTCCGGGGTCTTCGTCGCCTATATCGGAAAGGTCAGCCTTATAGACAAGGAGGGTACCGCCGCTGAGGTCCAGACCAAGGCTCATTCCCAGTGTGTTGTTGCCGTGTCTGCTCTCCTGTATGCTGGGTGCGTCTTTGATCAGCACCTCACACAGTGCGAGGACGACCAGGATAACGATGATGGTCAGCCTTATCAGATTCCCACGATTCACGAATTATTCCCCAATCGCTTTTTCACTAGGTCGAATGCTTCCTCGGCGGTATGTATCTCACCTGCTGCCTGTGCCTCGCGGACCATCTCCAGCAACTCGCCTATCTGTGGCCCCGGTGTCAGGCCGAGCTTATCAATCAGGGTATGACCATCTATCAACTTCGGTGGTACTACCGCCTTTTGCTCCTGGAACCACTTGGAGAGGATGTACTGCGTCGTATCGGCGTGCGCTCGCCATTGGGCGAGGTCGAGCATCGGTCCCCGGGCCGCAAGGTGGTCGGCGAGGCCGAGGTACAGGGTATCTATACCCACATCTGCAGTGTCTCTGAAATACTTGTATATCGCGCGGTTGGATGGCATCTCCTCACGCACCAGATATCCGGGGCGCAGGTGTTGCTCGATCATGAGTTGCACCATCTTTATCTCCCGCTTGCTGAACCTCAACCGTTCCATAAGCCGAACTGCAATCTCTGCTCCTTGTTTAGCATGCCCCAGAAAGCGCATCCGTCCGTCTTGCTCTGTTGTCTTGGTTGCTGGCTTAGCGATATCGTGGAGCAGTGCCGCCATCTTGAGCAATACCCTTCTGGTCCGCCCTCCCGCGACCTCCTGGTCGAAATACTGTGCCATCTCCGATGACCAGGGAACGGGAGCCAGAATGTCATCCACCCTGTCCTCATTTTTCTCCCGCAGCAGGCGTTCCACGGCGGCAACGGTCTCAAGGGAGTGGTCGAAAACATCCCAGTAATGCTCCTTCGGCTGTGTTGCTCCTTTGGTCGCAGTTAATTCGGGCATGAACGCCTCGAGCAGTCCCACATGGTCGAGCTGTTGCAGAGCTCTATACGCTCTGGCTGTCTCGAGGATGCAGCATAGCTCGTCTCGCAGCCTTTCTGGTGATACCTTGGATAAAAGCTTACAGTCGCGTTGCACAAGGGCTTCGGTATCGGTGTCCACTGAGAAGTTGAGCATTGCGGCGAGGCGGACTGCCCTGATGAGCCGCGCCGGGTCCTGTCGGAAACTGCCCTCGCTTACCGCGCGAACCAGCTTCCGGCTTAAGTCGTGGCATCCGCCCAATGGGTCGATGACTTTCACCTGGGACCAGCCTTCCTTGCTCTCAGCCAGGTTTATGGCGATGGCGTTAATGGTGAAATCCCGGTTACCGAGGTCTTCCTCGATGCTGCCGCGCAGCGTGGCGAAGTCAAGGTGCCAGTGCCCTTGTATTTTTATGAGAACAACACGGGCAACTTGATTGACCTCGTCGAGCGGAACCATCCTGGCATCGAAAGCCTCGGCTACCTCGGAGGCTATCGATGTAGCGTCGCCGGCTACCGCGACATCGATGTCCGTGTTTATTCGCCCGATGAGTCCATCACGCACGAAGCCGCCGACAACGTAACAATCGATGTTGCGCTCTATGAGGAACTCTCTCAGTTTATTCAGGATTGAAGTTGCTTCCGCTGGAGCGGAGAACGTAAGCATGTCTCTGGTGAGTTTAATCATTCAGATTTCTTTATTCCCAAAATTGATAAGACCGTTTGCCGTAAACCTGCTTTCTTAAATGTGGCTTGCCTCGTCTTCCTCCTCTGGCTCTATCTCATAGAGCTTATCCCTGCTCTCCAGGTGGTCAAGATAGACTACACCGTTCAGGTGGTCTATCTCGTGTTCCAGCGCTTGTGCCAGAAGGCCATCCGCCTTGATACGAATCTGCTTTCCGTTGCGGTCACGCCCTTTTACCGTTAACATATCACTGCGCTTGATCTCTCCCCTGTAACCGGGCAAGCTGAGACACCCTTCCATCACTTCACGCTCTCCCGCCCTTTTCACTATTTCCGGATTTATCAGGGTAATCAAGTCCTCTCCGGGCAGCTCGATAACCGCTACTTGAAGCGGTACCCCAACCTGGGGAGCAGCCAGCCCCGCGGCGTCGCCGATGTGGTGCATGGTCTCAATCAGGTCGTCAATAAGCTTCTGAATAGATTTATCGATGTTCCGCACGCGCTTCGCTTTCCGGTGAAGCACGGGATTATCCATCATAACGAGGGGTAAAATGGCCATTTGCGAGTACGTTGTATTTATTTCTCAAGACGGCTTCTGGCAATCAGGGAGATTATAGTCTAATGGGGAAACCTTGTAAAGTTCAGACAAGACTTACGGGATCGATATCAACTGACCAGCCATGGGGGAGAGACAGCTGAGAGAGGAGGGGGAGCGGGTCCGGGCTGCGGATGATTATCTGCCAGCGGAACCTGCCACGCACACGCTGGGTGAAGGAAGGAGTGGGGCCGAGCAGGCTGGTGTCGCTTAGCTCCTGATAGTTGCTGTTCTGTTCGAGCAGATTGTATACCCTCTCTGCCTCCTTCTGACAGCGGCCGGCGTTGGTATGGGTGTAGATAAGGCGCGCCAGTTTGCTGAATGGCGGGTCACCTTGCTGACGGCGAAATGATATCTCTTGTTTATAGAAGGCGGGGTAGTCATGGTTCGACGCAGCCACTATGGCGTAGTGCTCTGGCGTGTAGCTCTGGACAATAACCTTACCTCCGCTCTTTCCCCGTCCCGCTCTACCTGCCACTTGGGCCAGTATCTGGAAGGTGCGCTCGCTGGAGCGGAAGTCTGGCAGATAGAGACCGATATCGGCATTGATAACTCCGACCAGTGTCACCAACGGCATATCGAGACCTTTGGCGATCATCTGGGTGCCGATAAGGATATCTGCCTCGTGAGCCAGGAACCGGGCCATGATTTGCTCATGGGAATGCTTCCCCTTGGTGACATCGCGATCCCAGCGCAGCAGCTGTGCTTCAGGGAATGCCTTTGCCACCTCCTCCTCCACTTTCTGAGTACCTATTCCCAGGAATTTAATCCGCTTGCTCAGGCAGTTTGGGCAGATGTGCGGTACCTTGGTCCTGTAGTTGCAGTAGTGGCAGACAAGGTCTTCCACGGCAGCATGGTAGGTCAATGAGACCTCGCAGCGCGGGCAGCGCAGCACCAAACCACAATCGCGGCACTGAACAAAAGTGGCTGTTCCCCTGCGATTGAGGAACAGGATCACTTGTTCCCTTGCAGCAAGGGATTCGGCTATAGCCCTGGCCAGTGAGCGGCTGAATATGCTCCTGTTGCCCTCGCTCAACTCACGGCGGAGGTCTACGACCTCAACCTGGGGCATGGTTGATACTTCCCCGCTCGATATCCTTTGGGGAAGCTTGAGCAATTTAAACCGGCCTCTCTGTGCTTGGTAGTAACTGGTGACGTCGGGCGTCGCGCTTCCCAGAATAAGCACTGCGTTTGTAAGCCCAGCCAGTTTGATGGCGACATCGCGAGCATGATAGCGCGGAGGCTGCTCATGCTGCTTATAGGTCCATTCATGCTCTTCATCCATGACAATGAGCCCTAGGTCGGGCTGCGGGGCGAAAAGCGCTCCCCTTGAGCCGATAACGACATCGAAGTCGCCGTCCCTTATTCGTTGCCAGATATCGAATTGCTCACCTAGGGATAGCTTGCTGTGAAGCAAGGCTACTCTGTTAGGGAACCGTGCTGCGAAGCGGGAAATCGTTTGCGGGGTGAGCGCTATCTCAGGGACGAGGACAATGACTCGCTTGCCGAGTGAAATAGCCTGTGCTGCTGCCCTCATGTAAATTTCAGTCTTGCCGCTACCGGTCACTCCGTGGATTAAAAAAACAGAAGGGGCATTGTCAAGTGGTGGCTCCCCCCTAGCGAGGCGTACCATCTCCGCAGCGATACGGCTCCATGCCTCATCTTGGTCAGGGGTGAGAGTATGTGGTGGTGTCGGAGCGAAGGTACGGTGGGCGAGTGGGTCCCGTTGCACCCTGACCTCCTCCAAGGAGATCAATCCCTTGCGGTGCAGGGTCTTGACTGCTTCTGAAGTAACACCAAGCCGCTCTCTCGTTTCGGGAAGCGAAATGGGATGTGGCTCTTGTATCAAGAATTGAAGTAGTTTCACCTGCTGGGTAGCTCTCTTTCGTTCAAGGCTGGCAATGGCTCTACGGGCATGTTTTGTGGGTACTGCGAGGTTTAGGTACGTGACCAGCCGGGGCCTTACCTTAGCCCGCTCTAATTCCTGGGTTTTTACAGCGAGCCCCTTGCGCACGAGTTGCTCAAGTACATCTTCAATTCTGTCGCGCCCTCCAAGTTGCTTGAGCTCCTTCAGTTTGACTTTTCCCTTCTGCTGCAGGAGGTACAGGATTTCTCTCTGTCGCCCTGTCAGTGAGGACAGCGTAACATCTGATGGATTGGGTATGGGTTGGATGAAGGTGATGACTCTGCGCTCGAATCCCGGGGGCAGCATCAGGGCCGCTGCCTCGAAGTAGGAGGAAAGGTAGCGCTCGGCTATCCATCGGCAGAGTTCGACCTGATGCTGAGAAAGTATGGGTTCAGAGCCGATAGCCTGGGCGATTTCCTTCGTATCTTCAACTGAAGGGTAATCGCTGAGAGTAACGACGATGCCCTGAATTAACCGCGGACCGAAGGGTACCCAGACCGCGTGCCCCTCGCCCAGTGAGATATTGGGCGGTATAGCATAGCTGAAGGTTCTCGGTTGTGTCAGTGGGGAGTTGACGGCTACCTCAGCGTATTTCATCCTTTGCTCTTGATTTTACCTTGAGCCTGGCCATTTTACCGCTGAGCTGGCGAAGATAGTAGAGCTTTGCACGGCGTACCTTTCCGTGACGTACTATCTCGACCTTTTCCAGTCGAGGTGAATGCAGCGGGAACGTCCGCTCAACACCCACCCCATGGAAAACTTTCCTCAGGGTGAAATTCGCCCCAGCGCCGCCGGGACGTACCCGAATCGCCACCCCTTCGAAGGTCTGGCTGCGCTCCCGTTCTCCCTCGATGATCTTCATCTTCACCCTGACGGTATCGCCGGGATTTATCTCGGGGATATCTTCCTTGGGTTTGGTTTCGATGACCGTGCTGATGTCCATTAGTTCTCTCCTCGGTTAAGCCTTAGCCCTAATTACATTTCGGTTAATGCTGTTAATTGCCTTTCAGTTGTGAGATATTAACTTCCTCTCTTCAGGGGAGAGATTGGCCTTATCCAGGAGGTCGGGACGACGGCTTAGTGTTCGCAGAATCGCTTGCTCCCTGCGCCACTTGGCGATCTTGGCATGGTCTCCTGAAAGCAGCACCTCAGGCACTTCCCACCCCTCGTATGTCTGGGGGCGTGTATATTGGGGGTATTCCAGGAGGCTGCCTGTATGTGAATCATCCTTCGCCGACTCCTCGGAACCTAAAACACCGGGCAGTTGTCTGACCACGGCGTCGACGACTACAATCGCTGCCGGTTCGCCACCGGTAAGCACGTAATCGCCGATGCTGATTTCATCGGTGGCCAGGTGCTCTCTCACCCTCTCATCGATTCCCTCGTAATGTCCGCAGATAAGGATGAACTGGTCAAGGGTCGCTAGTTCAGCAGCGATCCCTTGATTGAAAACCCTCCCTTGAGGGCTAAGTAGTATAACCGGCGCTGAGGGATGAGCGCTCTCCTTTTTTATTGCCGCTGTTGCTTCAAACAGCGGTTCCGGTTTCATTAACATCCCTGTTCCTCCGCCGAAGGGGTAGTCATCGACAACCCTGTGCTTGCCTATCCCCCAGTCCCGCAGGTTGTGAATCATGATACTGACCAGGTTGCGGTCAATCGCTCGGTTAACAATGCTTTCGTCGAACGGGCCGCTGAACATGCTGGGAAAAAGGGTCAAGATATCGATGCGCATTTCTTCCCGTCCCCACTTCGCTTACAGGCTACTCTTCCCGCCCTCGCTCATTCTTTCGCCTCACCTTTAACGACCTCAACAGCGTGGGGAAGGGCGGGTAGTATCACTGGCAAGCATTCCTGCACTGCCTTAAGGCTGCCGGGCAGGTTGATAATGATGCTTTTATTACGTGTACCGCATACTTCCCGGCTGAGCATAGCGTGGGGTGTCTTCTTAAGACTTTGTGCTCTCATCGCCTCTGAGAATCCGGGGATAGTTCTATCTATTGCATCAAGTGTAGCCTCGGGAGTGACATCGCGTGGAGAGAGACCCGTGCCCCCGGTAGTAATTATCATGTCTACCCCGCCTTTATCCGCCCAGTCGGTCAATTTTTGACTGATAAGCTCTCTTTCGTCGGGGATAATAGCGTATTCCACAACACTTGCTCCAATCTTGGAGACAATCTCCCTGATAGCTTCTCCGCTCTTGTCCTCGAGCTTGCCCTGAGAGCACCTGTCGCTAACAGTCAAAATACCCACAGTAAACATCAATCCAATCCGCGCTGACGTTCTATTTATATTAGCATACCCAAGACGCATTGCAAAGAGCGCTAGTTCAAGGCGATTTCTGTAAAAAACCGCTCTCGTTGGCGGAAGCTCGAGTTCAATCGCAGGGAAAATCCGTAAAAGGTATTGACAATGAGGCTAATATGTGCTAAAAGTGGTGCATCGTGGTATAAAGTGGGGCAAAGTGGATGCTGCTGGGTGAATATGAACTGAGGATTGACCACAAGGGGAGGGTAGCCATCCCTGCCCGACTGAGGGAGGCATTCCGCGGCGGCTTGGTGCTTTCCCGTGGATTCGATAAGTGCCTCAACGTTTACACGATGGCGGAGTGGGGAAAAGTGGCGGACAAGCTTACTTCTTTACCCCTTACCCAGCGCAACCCGAGGAGAATCGCCCGTTTCACTTTCTCGGGGGCTTTTTCCCTCGACCTTGACCGCCAGGGAAGGGTAGTCTTACCTTCCTCCCTGCGCCAGTATGCTGAAATCAATGATGAGGTGGTTATAGTCGGCTCATACAGCCACCTCCAGATATGGTCTAAGGAGCTCTGGGCCGCTGAGAAAAAATTTATGGCTGAACATGCCATGGAGATTGCGGAAGCTGTGGAGATGTAATGATGGTCACTCTATCCCTGACTAATGCGCTGAGCCATGATCCGGTTATGCTCAAGGAGTGTCTTAGCGCTCTTCAGGTACAGCGTGGTGGCAGATATGTAGACTGTACTGTTGGAGGTGGGGGGCATGCTGAGGCCATCATGGAAGAGAGTTCCCCTGGAGGTCAACTTATTGGCATTGACGCTGATCCTCGCGCGCTGAAAGTAGCTGCGGAAAAACTCAAGCCCTATGGCAAGGATGTCATCTTAATAAATGAAAACTTCAGAAATCTGGAGAATATCTGTACCAGGTATGGCTTTCGTCCTGTAAACGGGATCCTCTTTGATCTCGGTATGTCCTCTCTCCAGCTTGAGGAGACCGGGCGTGGCTTTAGCTTCCGGCAGAACGCTCCGCTGGATATGAGATTCAGCGATAGGCAGGTTCTTACCGCAGCGGATATCGTCAACACCTACTCTGAAACTCAGTTGGCTGACCTTCTCTATAAATACGGCGAGGAACGGCGGAGCCGTCAAATAGCAAAACGCATTGTCCAGAAGCGTCCCCTGAGGACTACCCTGGAGCTTGCCCGGGTAGTGGAGCAGGCGGTTGCCGGGGCGCGCGGCAGGATTCACCCGGCAACGAAAACGTTTCAGGCGCTGCGAATAGCGGTCAACCGGGAACTGGAGAACCTCGAGCTTGCGCTGGGTCAGGCGCTTGAGTTGCTTGGCAGTGGCGGCAGGCTTGTAGTTATCAGCTTTCACTCTCTTGAGGACAGGCTGGTTAAGGATTTCCTCCGCCGGGAAGCGCGAGGATGCGTATGTCCTCCATCGGCGGTTACCTGTGTTTGTGGGCATACTCCTCGGATGAAGATTGTAACCAAGAAAGCGGTCGTCCCCTCACCAGCCGAGGTTCGGGCTAATCCGCGGAGCCGCAGTGCCAGAATGAGGGCTGGCGAGCTCATCTAACCTTTTATTACGGAGGTGGAGCCATGGTTATTAAAAGAGGTTTAGACAGTAGTCTCGGGTCGTTGGAAGGAGCTGTTGACAGCCTTACCAAGGTACGCGTCGTTGGTGTCGGAGGTGGCGGCTCTAATGCCGTCAATCGCATGATTGTGGAGGACCTTCCTGGAATCGAATTCATCGCGGTGAACACTGATGCTCAGGCGCTGGTACGGTCGCGGGCGCCGATCCGTCTCCGCATCGGCGAAAAGCTTACCAGAGGTCTGGGTGCTGGTGGGGATCATACACTGGGTATGCTGGCGGCGGATGAGAGCCGTGATGAAATCGCACGGGCTGTTGAGGGTGCTGACATGATATTCATCACAGCAGGCATGGGTGGTGGTACGGGCACTGGGGCGTCGCCCGTAATCGCTGAGGTGGCGAAAGAACTCGGAGTCCTCACCATAGCCATTGTCACGAGGCCTTTCAAGTTTGAGGGAATATACCGGGAACAGGTCGCTGAGGAGGGTGTCATAAGGCTTGGTGAAAGGGCTGATACCATCATCGTTATATCCAATGAGCGTCTGCTCAGTATATGCAGCGGCAATGTCTCTATAGATAATGCCTTTAAAATGGTTGATGACGTGTTGCTAAGGGGTGTAGAGGGTATATCCGGGGTAGTAATGAACTCAGGCCATATTAATCTCGATTTCAGCGATGTGAAGGCTACGATGAGCGAGGCGGGCCATGCCTGGATAGCTGTAGGCTACGGTAGCGGAGAAAACCGGGCTGCCGATGCCGCTAGGGCAGCTCTCGGCAATCCGCTATTCGAGTTCTCTATAGAAGGGGCAAAAAGGGTACTGTTCAATATCTCTGGCAACGACCTGACCCTTTCCGAGGTTAATGATGCAGCTACTGTTATCAGGGAGGTTGCAGACCCCCACGCTCATGTATTCTTTGGTCTGGGTACTGACCCTAAGGTTGGTCGCGATGTTAGGCTCACCTTGATTGCTACCGGCTTTGGGGAGGATGGCGACCTCCTGGAAGATGAGCACGAGCCGGATGATAACGGCGACGAACTGTCCGATGCACCGGTGGAGGATAAATGGCGTTCGGTTTTCAACTGGATTAAATAAAAGGGTGCTGATAAATTTTTAATTCCTGGATGCCAGGAACAGCGTAAGGCCGCGGGACTTTCGAGCCTGCGGCCTTCCTGTATCTCGTTTTTATAAATCTAGGCGGGGTTAGACAGCGTCGTACTGCATCAGGTCGTCGTAGCTCTCGCGGCGTCGGATAATACGCGCCTCACCGTCTGCTGCCATAACAATCGCTGGTTTTAGCGAGGCGTTGTAGTTGGACGCTAAGGGGAGGCAGTAGGCGCCGGCTACGGGGACTGCGACGACATCGCCGGGGACAACTGTGGGCAGGAGGACGTCCTTGGCTATGACATCGCCCGACTCACAGAACTTGCCCGCGATGCTTACCTGCTCGACTTCATCCTCTGTGGCTTTGTTGGCAATCAGCGCTTCGTATCTGGAACCGTAAAGGGCAGGCCTTATGTTGTCCGCCATTCCCCCGTCCACGGAGATATACTTGCGCACGCCGGGGATGTCTTTAATCGTCCCCACCTGGTAAACGGCTACCCCCGAGCGGCCCACAATCGCTCTTCCCGGCTCGACGATGAGACGGGGCGGTTTTACGCCCAGTTCCCTGCTGCTCGATTGTACAGCCTCGGCGACGGCGCTGGCAAAGTAGGTGACATCCGGGGCTGGCGTATCCTGCGTATATTGAATGGCGAACCCGCCTCCGGGGCTGAACTCGTGTAGTTCGAAGCCATGCTTGTCCCGAATCTCAGCGGCGAATCGGAAGACGACCTTAATTGCCTCCTGGTAAGGCTCTGCGGAGTAGATGAGAGAACCGAGGTGGACGTGCAGTCCGATGAGATTCATCGTAGCAGCCGACATCGCCGCGACCAGCGCTTCTTCGGCCTGTCCCGTAGTAATAGGTAGACCGAACTTGCTGTCGGTGATGCCGGTAGCGACATGGTGGTGGGTGTGTGCGTCGATGCCGGGTGTAAGCCTGAGCAGTACATCTTGGATAATACCAGCTTCTCTGGCTATCTTGTCAATCACCGGGATCTCTTGCAGGTTATCGATGACGATACGCCCTACTCTGCAAGAGACCGCCAGTTCTATCTCATCCCGCAGCTTATTGTTGCCGTGGAAATAGACCTTCTCCATAGGAAAGTCGACCGCCCTGGCTATACTAAGCTCACCTCCAGATACCACATCTAGCCCCAGGCCCTCCTCTCTGATAACCGTCGCCAGTGCTCTGTTGAGAAAAGCCTTGGCGGCATAAATCACCAGTGAATCAGGATAAACCCGGCTGAACTCCTCACGGTAATCCCGGCAGGTTCGGCGCAAGGTGGCTTCATCGAAGATATAGAGCGGTGTTCCGAAGTCAGCAGCGAGCTCTACCACGTCGCAGCCGCCGATGGTGAGGTGGCCTTCTCCATTTACCCCTGCGGTATCGGGAAGCAGGGCTGACAATCTATCTAATGCTGACATATCTTCCAGTGCCTTCCAGTAGTTGCGATTATACTTTGGCGGTTTGTATTGCGCAAGTTGCGACGCCCTGTAGACAAAATCAGTGTGATGGTGTAATATTTCTTCCCTGGAGGTTTGGAAGTTGGCRCATACCAGGTCGGCCARGAAATCGATTCGCATAATAGCCGAAAAGCGAAGCCGCAACAGGGCTGTCATCAGTGAGGTAAAGACCTTAATTAAAAAAGTTGAGGACCTCATTCTGAATAATGAACTGGAGCMRKCTAAAGCTGCATTACAGGAAGCGACGATAGCCCTTGACAARGCAGTGCAGAGGGGGATYATTCACGCRAATAACGCTGCCCGTCAYAAGTCGMGGCTTATGAAGAAGTTCAACGYGGCMTTCTCCGCCRAAAGCTAAGCGACAATATAATCAARCAGAGCGCGGTMRCTGRGAAACATAGAATCAAAGCTGCTCCTCAGAGCAGCTTTTCCCTTTTTCGAGGGAGTATTGACAGCATTCATWTAGCGTGGTAAGCTCTACATAAATAGAACAAGAGTTCGATASCAKAGCTGAGGGGTGAGAAATGAAAGTGCTCTCCGACAAGCAAAGGCGYATCCTTGCCTTCCTGCGCCGTTTCCGYGAGGAAAAGGATTATCCYCCGACTATCAGRGAYATACTGAARGGGTGYGGAATYAGTTCGACCTCGGTAGTGGACTATAATCTCAAAATTCTGGAGAGGGAGGGCCATATACGGCGTGACCGCGAGGTTTCGAGAGGCATCGAGCTCCTCGATAAGGAGCGGAGGCGCGTGGTGAGGGTGCCCGTCATCGGCTACATAGCTGCTGGCGAGCCGGTGCCGGTGCCGACATCTGATACTTGGGAAATGGAGCCGCTTGATATGGTGGAGGTCAGCAGCGAACTCACCCGGAATATGGACAGGGTTTTTGCCTTAAGGGTTAAGGGAACGTCGATGATCGATGCCCTGATAAATGACGGCGACATTGTACTGATGCAGCAGGTTGCTACCGCCGAGGACGGCGAGATGATTGCCGCCTGGCTTAAAGCGGAGGGGGAGACAACCCTGAAGAAGCTCTACCGTGAGCGCGATCGAATTCGTCTCCAGCCGGCCAACGCGCAGATGGAGCCCATCTACGCTGCTCCTGATAACGTGGAAGTCCAGGGCAAAGTTGTTGGGGTTATCAGGCAGGTCTAGGGAGCGCCCCAAGCGTCTTGACTAACTGAAAACACTCTCATAGACTAGAGGCGCAGTGTACAAAGTGTAGGATTTAGGAGGGCTATCGAGATGGAATGGGGTATGGCGAACCGTATGTCGAAGCTCATTCAATCGGATGGGCGCTGCCTGTTTTTACCTATCGACCATGGCTATTTTCAGGGACCGACCAGGAAGCTGGAGCAGCCACGCAAAACGCTCGAGCCAATTCTGGATTATGCCGATGCCATATTCATCACCAGGGGCGTGCTGCGTTCCTCGGTCGACCCTGATAAGGCTAAGCCGATTATTCTCAGGGTTTCCGGGGGTACAAGCATGGTGGGCAAGGACCTCGCTAATGAGGGGATCACGACCTCTATGGAGGAAGCTATCCGCCTGAACGTGGCGGCGGTGGGCATATCCATCTTCGTGGGCAGCGATTATGAGAAAGACTCGCTGCTGAATCTGTCGAAGCTTGTCGACGAAGGCGAGAAATACGGCATCCCCGTGATGGCGGTTACCGCGGTGGGCAAGGAGCTCGAGAAGCGGGATGCACGCTACCTCGCTTTAGCCAGCCGTATTGCCGCTGAACTGGGCGCGCGAGTGGTGAAGACCTACTGGTGTGAGAACTTCGATAGGGTAACCGGTGGTTGTCCTGTTCCGGTGGTCATGGCGGGAGGTCCCCAGGTGGATACGGAGTTGGAGGTGTTCGAGTTTGTCCACGATGGTATCCAAAAGGGTGCTGTGGGTGTGAACCTGGGGAGGAATGTATGGCAGAACGAATACCCGGTAGCCATGATAAAGGCACTGCGCGCCATCATCCATGATAACGCCACTCCCAAAGAGGCTCAGGCGATATATGACAGCATCAAGAGCAAGAAAAAGAAGCAGAAGACAGCCTAGAATAGTCCCCCGGTATTAGCCATCAGGTTTTTAACGCCCGAGTACTTTTTTACTACATTGCTTGGGACTTTGTTTTACTTGACATATTCCCTATGCAGGAATAGAATTTATAATTACCCGGAGCGTATTTTTCAAGAGACGCGGTGATGAAAAAACCCCTAAAAAAGAAGCGGGTCAAAAAGCCGCCAAAGGTAACGGCGAGCGAAGTTACCCACTTAGTGACGGAGAAGTTTACGGAAACCGTAGATAAGGTTGCGGAAACCGTAGACAAGGTGGGCAAGAAGGTTCCTGTGGTGGGATTATCCACCAAGGTTGCCTCCGCAGCTTACCATGAAGCCCGCGAGCAGGTTCCAGAGCTGCTTGTTGCCTCTAAGACAGCCTCTACGGTCATCAGGCAGGTCAGCAAGTATCTTCCCGAAGAGCTTCTTCCCCATCAGCGGATTACCTCTGTTATTGCCGGTGTGGGCAAGTACGTCCCCGAAAAGGTGATGACATCGGAGTACATTGAGAAGACGGTGGGCTTTGAGGACAAGTTCAATATGCCTCTGGGCACTATTGAGAAGATTACCGGGGTCAGGGAGCGCAGATATGTCACTGGAGACCAGATCTCCTCTGATATGGCATATGAGGCCAGCAAGATAGCGCTGGAGAGGGCGGGGGTGGAACCCGAAGAAATAGACATCCTGATATTCGCCTCCGCCTCGCACGACGTCGCTGAGCCGGCAACGGCAAACATAGTCCAGGCGAAGCTGGGGGCTCTCAATGCTCATTGCATGGATACCAAGAACGCCTGTAATAGCTTCCTCAATGGCGTTGATATCATGGATGCTTTCATGCGTACCGGGCGCTGCAAGGTAGGCCTGGTGGCTGCGGGCGAGGTGCTCTCCAAGTTTGTTAACTGGGATATCGAGACCATGGAGGAGCTGGGGCTTGGTTTCTCGGCGTTCACCCTGGGTGACGGTGGTGGAGCAGTTGTGTTCAAAGCTGCGGAGGATACGGGCCGAGGCATCCGTAAGACCTTCTTCAGTTCCGATGGCCGTGCCTGGGACCTGGCTACCATCAAGGGTGGCGGCACGCTTTGTCCTTTCGATTTGTCCCAGTACTACTTTGTATCGCACAGTGCCGATATCAACAGGCTTGCCATGAGGCAGATCCCCCCGGCCATGAAGTCGATGTTCGAGAATACCGGTTGGGCATTTGACGATGTGGAGCTGGTGGTACCGCATCAGGTAACGCAGTCGATTACCGAGAGGATTATGAAAATCGTAGGCCTTCCTGTGGAGAGGGCTATGATTACCGTCAGTAAATACGGTAATACCGCCGCGGCGAGTATTCCTATCGCGCTAGCGGACGCTGTGGAGGAAGGCCGTGTCAGGGAGAACAGTAATGTGGCCCTGGTAGGCGGAGCTTCCGGGTTCAGTGTGGGTATTATAACAGTAGTGCTTTAACCTGGCAGACTGGCTAATCGCTGTTGCCGTATCTTTCCTGATAAGACTTCACTTGATGCATAAATGCCTCGATCCTTGTCTTCTCGTTAGTCTGCTTTAAACCGTCGTATATCATAGTGAGTATGGGGATATTATTGTGCTCTCTCTGTATCTTCTTATAGACGGCGGTGCATAAGCCACCGTAGAGGCAGTTGAGGACTATCAGGTTGGCTATACCGCTGCACCCCCGCGCTGCATAGCCTTGTGCTTTACTGACATTTACCGTTACCACCGGGTCTATGGCTGCGCTGACATAGGGAGAGGCCATATCCTCTCTCTGTTTGACAGGCGGTATCCTGCAGTCCGAGAGTTCCTCTCCCAGCGCATCCTCGATTTTCCTCTGCCAGTATATATGCCAGTACCTCCGGAGATGGTAATACAGCGCGGTGATATATTTTTTAAAGGAGAGGTAGGTATTGGGATACACATGGTTGAAATATACCAGGTAGTCAGTTGTGGTTGGACCTAACCTCACCTCAGCGCCTTGTGCCTCGAGCTCTTTGACTATATCGTTGTTGGCCCAGGGGCACATGCAGCTATAGAACTCGCCGACGATTCCTATGATGGGTCTATTCTCTTTCTTTATTGGGATACTATCCATAGCTGATATTGCATTCCCCAGCGCCTCGGGGAAAGTTCCCCTGACAAGCGCCGAGGCTATATGCGCCACCGCCTCTTCGTAAACGCGGTCTGTTTCGCCTTTGTTTATTTCATACGGTCGAATACTGGCTGCTTTTTTCAGCAGGACGTCTACTGCCAGCCACCCCTTCCAGAGCGCTTTGCCCCAGACGAGTCCGAAGAGCCAGGTGGACTCATCGAGGCGAATGGAGGTTCTGGGGGCGAGTATGGGAATGTGTGAGAGCCCCAATCTCTTGAGGACCAGCTTTTGTGATATGGCGTATTGGGTTAAACGGCATGAGCCGTCGAAGTTAAGCATGAGAAACGCTGAGCGGTCGGGGTCGAAACCATCAAGTTCTGTCATCCGCACCAGGTCGCCGGTGGTTAGCAGGTAGGGGTGACATTCCTTAGAGGAGGCGTATCTTCTCCCTAATTCCTCCGACCTTTCGTCGGGTTTGGGCAGGACTTCTGCCTCCAATCCTGCCGCTTGAAGTGCAGCAGCCCATATACTGGAATGACCACCGATGTTCGGTATGTAGATGGTCTTATCCAGCTGCCTTACTTTCTTCGACGGCTTCAAGAAATTAATCTCACCAGAGGGTATTATGACAGTCAGGTCTAACTGTTGCTTCTCTATTGCTGCTGTCTTGGGCCTGTCGACGGTATCGACGAAGGCCTCGATCCGGGTTGTTATTCCGGCGTCGGCGCTATGCTCGTCCACCTCCAGAACCAGGCAGGGGTCTTCTCCCATGGTGTCCTCGAGATATTTCATAAAGAAGGCGTCGGGGCCGCAGCCGTAATTTGTAATTAATACCGGATTCAGGCTCCTGTGGTCCCTGGCGAATATCACCGCTCTCAGGAGATTCTGCTCATTCTTCCAGACAAGGTTGAAATAGTGAGGGGGCAACCTGACCGAGCCCAGGGGCAGCAGGTCGAAGGGAATTGCGAGCACCCCCAGATTTCGCAATTTCTTGGGTATGTTTAGATTAAGCCCTATATCGTGGACATTGTAGGGCTTGCCTATGACCACCACCGCCTCGTTGTCCCTGCTCAAGCCCTGAAGCACCTCACGACCTCGCTGCTGACACTTATCCTGGAACTCATGCTGAGCCTTGATAGCGGTATCTGCGGCTCGGGCGGCATCCTTGGCCCTTTTTCCCAGCATCCGGCCCAGCTGAACCAGTTTCTGCCTGAGGTTGTACTTTTCCTCTGCCATGTATATTGTAGGGTTAATCAGCTTCACCCTTTCTTCGAAAGCAGGCCCCAGTATGAAGGGGATACCCTGGATATAGGGGCAGTTATAGCTTCTTTCTGCATCGTCCGCTGTCCGCTCCAGGTCGATGACGTTGGGCAGAAAGACATAGTCCACCTTCTTCTCGACGAGGTTCTCAACGTGACCATAGGCAACTTTGACCGGGTAGCACATCTCGGACAGTATCAACTGAAGTCCCTTATTGATGAGCTTCCTGTTGGTCTTGTCGGAAATCACTACCTGTAGCTCCAGTTCCTGGAAGAATGTGGCCCACAGCGGAAACTGCTCGTAGAACATAAGCATTCTGGGGATACCGATGGTCACAGTGTCGGGATTGGCTTCGCCCTCCCTGTAGTAGCTGAGCAACAGTTCCTCTCGCTCCTTAAACAGGTCCGGCAGACCTTTCCCCGCGCTCTCGCCTCGCTTGACATCGTACCTGTCGCAGATGCCGCCGTAGAACGACTTCGATTCGCTGCCGACGAATACCCTCTTTATCTCGCAGTGGTTGGGACAATGCTTACACTCGAAGGTTTTAACCCTGTACTCCCTGTCTCTCAGGTCGAAGCCCGCGAAGCTGCTTTTTTGCCTGCTTCCTTTTCTTCTTTCCCGCGCGATCAATGCAGCGCCTATGGCGCCTGTTACCTCGTGGTGCTCGGGCACGGTGATTTGCTTATTCAGGATGTTCTCGAAGGCGGCAGCCACGCTCCTGTTTGCTGCCACACCGCCCTGAAAATATATGCGCTCGCCGATTCTC
Organism: Dehalococcoidia bacterium; assembly: GCA_011174795.1. GTDB lineage: Bacteria > Chloroflexota > Dehalococcoidia > SZUA-161 > SZUA-161 > W281. The sequence goes on along the minus strand of DUEY01000010.1, from coordinate 9,840 downwards.
TTATTTCCCACTACCTTTTCTATGTAATTGTAGGCTACGGAGTAGGAGAGGCCTGCTATGAGGTCGACCTTGGCTGAGCCTACCTGCTGGTGGTGTATCAGGTCTGACTCCATGAAGACGGTACACCGTGTACCCAGGTCAGCGGGGTTTTTCGAGTCGAAGGCGAGTTTGCTGAAGTCATTGATTCTTTCATCCAGTCTGTCCGCTTGCTCCTGGAGGAATGAGCCTGTTCCTGCGGCGCAGACTTTATTCATTTCAAAATCAACCACCGAGCCGTTTCGGAGCGAGATGAATTTTGAGTCCTGACCACCGATCTCGAAGATAGTATCCACCGAGCCATCTATTTCCATGGTGGCCTTTGCCTGTGCCGTGATCTCGTTTATGACCACGTCGGCGCCAGCGAAGTGACCGACGAAATAGCGTCCGCTGCCGGTGACTCCTACCCCTTGGACGTCAAGGAGGCGCTCTATCCCGCTGGCTATATCGAGGAGCCCTTTCTTAACCGACTCGATAGGCTCGCCTTCAGTCATCAGGTATCGCTTGCGCAGCAGGTTCTTATTATCGTCCAGAATGACGATGTTTGTGCTGGCTGCACCTACATCTATCCCTAAATACACCTTCTCCTTCCGCCCCTTATGCCCGCTATAGTCTTCGGTGGAGGGACTGGCACCGTCTTTGTACACCAGTCTCTTCAGATAGCCATGTTTTATTTCGCTGGCTGTCTTAATCAGGTATTGCTTTAAATCCTCTGCAGCCTGGCTAAGCTCCAGCGGGGTGCTGGTTTCACCTTCGAGTGCCGTGATAGCCGAGCCCAGTGCTCCTGTGATAAGGAAATGCTCGGGGATAATCAGCTCGCCTTTCTCCAGTTGCAGAAGGTCTTCAAATGCTCTGACAACCCCCTGATTGGCAGCTACCCCTCCTTGGAATGCTACGGGCTTCTTGAATTTCTTGCCTTTGCCCAGGTTGCTTATATAGTTCCTGGCCAGGGCGTAGCACAGCCCGGCAACAATATCCTGTTTCGGTGTTCCCTCCTGCTGGAGGTGGACCATGTCGGATTTGGCGAAGACACTGCACCTGCCGGCGATGGTCGCTGGCTTTTTAGACTTCAGTGCCAGAGCGCCGAATTCCTTATCAATGGAAATACCGAGACGGTATGCCTGTTGGTCGAGGAATGAACCGGTGCCGGCGGCGCATATCTCATTCAGAGCGTGGTCAACGATGATCGATTTCCCGTTTTGCTCGTCTCGCTCCAGTGAGATAAGCTTCGAATCCTGCCCCCCGATCTCGATGACCGTCCTGACCTCGGGATGAAAGTGGGTCACAGCCTTTGCCTGTGTGATGATTTCGTTCTCTTTAGCTACACCTAGTATATCGGCAATCAGTTCACGGCCGCTTCCGGTAACCACCACCCCGCTTAGCAGGGGGAAATCCTTGGCGAGGCTATTGAAGGCATTAAGAAGAGCCGGGATAGGCTGTCCTTTGGTTCGCTGATATATGCTGGCAAGCAGGTTGACCTGTTCGTCGATTATAGCTATGTTCAGGCTGACCGAACCGACGTCTATTCCCATGTAGAGCTTATCTTGCTCTGACACCTAAGCATCTCCGATAAGAGATATTGATATATCTATCACCTGCCTGAATCTAATGGTGGAGTGCCTGTTAGCTATCGCCGTGGTGGTAATTGAAGAAAGCCTGCATGACAGCCAGAGGCTCGGCAGGAACCTGGCGGATTTCTGTGCCGCTGTTACGCGCATAGACGTATATTTTCGCTGTCTTCTCCAGCATCGCGCAGTTGGTATACGCTTCCTTCATATTTCTCCCGACGCTGAGCGCACCATGATTCGCTAATAAGACAGCGTTATTGGCACCCAGTGCCGAGATGACATTCTTAGCGAGTTCATCGGTGCCAGAAAGTGCATACTGCGCGATCTTTATCTCCCCGCCGAGATAGGTAACCTGGTCCTCCAGAATGGGGGGAATCCCAAGGCCGGTAACCGCTACAATACTGGCATAGACGGGATGTACGTGCATAACGGCATTTACCTTTTTACGGGCTTTGTATATACCGATGTGCAACATCGTCTCTACGGAGGTTTTTAGCTCTCCCTCAACTTGCTGCCCGTCGAAATCCACAACCACGATATCATCTACAGTGAGATTGTCGTAATATCTGTCATTCGGAGTGATAGCCACCAGTCCCCGTCCACTGGGTTCGTCGAGCCGCATACTCACATTTCCAGCGGTGCCCACTACATAGCCTTCCTGCGCCATCCTCTGGGCAGCCTCAAGTACCGTTTTCTTTTCCGAGTTCCAGGTGCTCATGCTTCCTACCTATCTAGCGTATATCGGTTATTGATAGCGAATCTAAAGCGAATACATCCGGCGGTCGACCTGACAGCCTCATTATACCATAGCTTAGCCTTGCATAATATGCTCGTAGGAGTGTTAACAGGCTACGGGTTTTTATGTTATCATTACCCTGCAAGAGATAGGAAGATGGTGCCAAAGTATAATCCCCAGGAGATCGAGACGAAGTGGCAGGCCAGATGGGAAGCCGACAACCTCTACCGGGTGCACGAGAATTCAGAGCGCACAAAGTGGTACGCGCTGACCATGTTCCCCTACACTTCGGGGGACCTTCACATCGGGCACTGGTATGCGATGGCCCCTTCGGATGTCCATGCCCGTTTCAAGCGGATGCAGGGCTACAACGTGATGCATCCCATGGGCTTCGATGCCTTCGGTCTTCCTGCCGAGAACGCAGCCATCAGGGAAGGCATCCATCCCTATACGTGGACGATGCAGAACGTCGAGACTATGCGACGCCAGTTGAAGACCATGGGCTCTATGTATGACTGGAGCCGCGAGGTTGTTACCTGCCTCCCCGATTACTACAAGTGGACGCAGTGGTTTTTCCTCAAGCTTTACCATGCCGGGCTGGCTTACCGCAGCAAGTCTCCGGCCAACTGGTGTCCCGAGTGCCAGACAGTACTGGCTAACGAGCAGGTTGTCGGGGACGGGCTCTGCGAGCGCTGTGGCACCCCTGTTATCAGGCGTGACCTCGAGCAGTGGTTCTTCAGGATTACCAGGTATGCTGATGAACTCCTCGAGCACTCCGGAATTGAGTGGCCTGAGCGGGTAAAGCTGATGCAGCGCAACTGGATCGGCAAGAGCTATGGCGTGGAGATATCTTTCGGACTCGACTATGAGGGGGTTGAGGAGAAGGAGATCAGGGTATTTACCACCCGACCCGATACTATCTTTGGAGTCACCTTTATGGTCTTTGCCCCGGAGCATCCTCTGGTAGCGAAGCTGACTGCTCCTGAGTGCAAAGAGGAGGTCCAGGCTTACATTGAACGGGCGCGCAGCCAGACGGAGGTCGAGCGGCTGTCCACGGAGAAGGAGAAAACGGGGGTTTTTATCGGTAGCTACGCGGTCAACAAGCTCAATGGAGAGAAGGTGCCGCTGTGGATTGCTGACTACGTTCTGCTGAGCTATGGTACCGGGGCGGTGATGGCGGTGCCCGCTCACGACCAGCGTGATTTCGAGTTCGCCCATGATTATGGTTTGCCGATCAGGGTTGTTATCGCTCCCGACGGGTGGTCGGGGGAGGAGTTCACGGAGGCCTACGTCGAGGCGGGCACCATGGTCAACTCGGGGCAGTTCGATGGCATGCCCAGCGAGCAGGGGAAGGAGGCTATTTCCGATTTCATGGAGGCCAATGGTTACGGCAGGCGCACCGAAAGCTACCGCCTGCGTGACTGGCTGATTTCCCGCCAGAGGTATTGGGGGGCGCCGATTCCCATCATCTATTGTTCCAACTGTGGCACTGTTCCTGTCCCGGAGAGCGACCTGCCGGTGCTGCTGCCAGAGGACGCTGAGTTCAAACCCACGGGCGAGTCGCCGCTCAAATACTGTGAATCATTTGTAAACACCACGTGCCCGCAGTGCCGCGGTCCGGCCAGCCGCGAGACCGATACTATGGACACTTTCATATGCTCCAACTGGTATTTCCTGCGCTATACCAGTCCAGACTATGACCGGGGACCCTTCGATCCCGAGAAGCTTGCTTACTGGATGCCCGTGGACCAGTACACTGGAGGGGCGGAGCATGCCACGATGCACCTGCTCTATGCCCGTTTCTTCAACAAGGCGATCCGGGACCTGGGGCTGGTGAGCTTCGACGAGCCCTTTACCCGTTTATTCAATCAGGGGATCATCGTCATGGAGCGGCAGAAGATGAGCAAATCGCGGGGCAATGTGGTAAACCCCGATGAATATGTGGCGAGACTGGGTGCGGACACAGTACGCGGCTATCTCATGTTCGTTGGGCCCTGGGAGCAGGGTGGTGGCTGGGATGATAGCGGCATCAGCGGCATCTGGCGCTGGCTCAACCGTGTCTGGAATCTCATTCTGGAAGAGCAAAGGGGAACGGATTTGCCCCGGATGGACCGGGAGGCGGAGAATGAGCTGCGCCACCAGACTCATAAGACGATTAGAAGGGTTACCGAAGACCTGGAGAAGTTCCGCTTCAACACCATGCTTGCCGGTCTCATGGAGTTCACAAACTACCTGTCGAAATTGAAGGACGAGCGCGGGGTTGCTGGTAGTGCCTGGCAGGATGCGGTCGATAAGCTGATGCTTCTTCTCGCCCCCACGGCGCCTCATATGGCTGAGGAATTGTGGGAACGGACCGGCCATGCCTACAGCATACACAATCAGTCCTTTCCCTCATGGGACGAAAAGCTGGTTGCGGAGGAGGAGGTTACCCTGGTAATCCAGGTCAACGGCAAGCTTCGCGACCGGGTATCCGTCCCGGTTTCCATTACTGAATCAGAGGCCCGTGAGCTGGCATTGAGCCGGGAGCGCGTGCGGGCGCATATCGATGGCAAGCAGATAAAGAACGTTATCTACGTACCAGGGCGGCTGGTGAACGTGGTTGTTGGGTAAAAGAGCGTGTTATTTTTATAGCTGCAACAGATTTGGAGACAGGTCAAATGATGAAGGAGATTCGTATCCACGCGCGAGCAGGACAGGGGGCTATCACCACGGCGACGATCCTGGCCAACGCTGCCTTCGAGGATGGGAAGTACGCTTTATCGTTTCCCACTTTCGGGGCGGCGCGCATGGGAGCGCCGATGAATGCGTTCGTCCGCATTGGCGATAACCCAATCCGGGTGCGCAGCCAGATTTACAAGCCTGACTATGTGCTGGTACAGGACCCAACCCTGCTCAGGGGATTCGATGTCGTCGCCGGATTGAAACCGGGCGGTCTCGCTGTCATCAACCATAGTAAACCCGCGTCTGAGCTTGGCCTCGTAACTGGTGGCTGGGTATTGACCGTGCCGGCATCTCGTATTGCCAGGGAGATCATGGGTCGTGCCGATAGGGTTAACACCGCTCTCATCGGCGCTTTCATTGCGGCGACAGGGGAGCTGAGCCTGGAGGCGCTCGAGAAAGCTATTTACACTCGTTTCTCGGGGAAGGCGGCGGAGGATAACTGGAAGGCGCTTGTCGAGGCGTACAACGAGGTCAAGAACCGGGGGAATTGATTATGAAGATTACGCTGGGTACGGTAACCCATCCTGGAGGAAGCCGTGTCAATAAAACAGGGAGCTGGCGTACAGCAGGCAAGCCACACTTCCTGCATCAGAGGTGTATTGCCTGCGATTTGTGTGCCCTAAGCTGCCCCGAAGGCTGTATCTTCGGCACGGGGCAGAAGACCTATTATGCCAACGAGGATTACTGCAAGGGCTGCGGCATCTGTGCTAACGTCTGTCCCGTTGAGGACATCGAGATGGTATCGGAGGAGGACGAACATGGTTAAAGGAAGAATGCTGCAGGGCGCGCGAGCGATGGCCGAGATGGTGGCGCTGTGCCGCCCCAAGGTTATCTCAGCCTACCCGATAACCCCGCAGACCCTGATTGTCGAAGAGCTGTCGCAGATTGTGGCTGATGGTGACCTGGAAGCGGAGTTCATCAACGTCGAGGGCGAGCATTCAGCGGCATCGGTATGCCTGGGAGCTTGCGCTGCTGGCGCCAGGGTTTTCACCTGTAGCTCCTCCCAGGGCATTTTATTGATGAGCGAGGTGATTTTCAATATCTCGGGCATGCGCCTGCCGGTGGTGATGATCTGCGTCAATCGCTCGGTGTCGGCGCCGCTCAATATCTGGAATGACCAGCAGGACTCGATGATATTGAGGGACAGCGGCTGGATCCAGCTCTATGCCGAGAACAACCAGGAGACCTGCGACCTGCTTCTTCAGGCGTATCGTATCGCCGAGGACCACCGGGTGATGCTGCCGGTTATGGTCTGCGCGGATGGGTATGTGCTGCCTCATGCCTATGAGATAGTGGACCTCCCCGACCAGGAGAAGGCGGATGCTTTCTTACCATTCTACGAACCGATATATAAGCTCGACGTCGAAAATCCTTCGACTATGGGTGCCTACGCTGACCCTGAGAAGTACATGGAGACGCGGTACATGATTCAGGAGACACTGAAGAAGTCAATACCCATAGTGGAAGAGGTGGCGCGCGATTTCAGCAACACCTTTGCCCGCCCATCTTACGGTCTCTTTGAGAACTATCACGTTGATGATTCTTCCACCGTTGTTGTGGCTCTGGGCTCGATGGCGGGCACTATCAAGGATGCTATAGATGAACTGCGGACCGAGGGCGAAAAGGTTGGCCTTCTCAGGATGATATGCTACCGGCCCTTTCCCAAGGAGGCACTCTACGAGGCGCTGAGGAACGCCGTGAACATCGTCGTTATCGAGAAGGACATATCCCTGGGAGCCAGCGGCGCAGTCGCTACCGACATGAGAGCGATTTTCCAGGGTCGTGACGCGTCTCCACGGATCAGCGGGTTCGTCATCGGTCTCGGCGGGAGAGACGTCACCATAGATGACATAAAGCTAGCTATTAAGAAAGCGCAACAGCAGTTTGAGGATGCTGATTTCATCGGCCTGAAAGAGGAACTGGAACTGGAGGGGATCGATGCTTGAAGTAGAAGAACAGGACAAATTTGGTGACCATCTGTTTGCATCCGGGCATACTGCCTGTCCCGGGTGCGGTCAGTCGCTGGCTGCCCGCCTGGTATTGAGGGCAGCGGGTCGCAACGTAATCGTGGTTAACTCCACAGGGTGTCTTGAGGTGTTCAGCTCCAAGTATCCTGAGTCAGCGTGGGAGGTACCCTGGCTCCACTCACTGTTCGAGAACACGGCAGCGGTGGCTGCGGGTATAGAGGCGGCGCTGAAGATTAACGGTCAGCTGGACAAGGTGAGGGTTATCGCCCAGGGCGGTGACGGTTCGACCGCTGACATAGGGCTCGGCGCTATCTCAGGCATGTTCGAGCGCGGGCACGATGTCCTCTATATCTGCTATGACAATGAGGCCTACATGAACACCGGCATACAGCGCAGCGGCCTCACCCCGTATTATGCCCGTACCACGACCAGCCCTCCGGGCCGTGTTTCTATGGGTAACTGGAGGCCGAAGAAGGATGTGCCACAGATAGCTGTCGCCCATGAAATCCCCTACGTGGCTACTGCATCAGTGGGCTATCACCTCGACCTGGATAGAAAGATAAGGCGAGCGCTGTCCATTCGGGGGCCGAAATATATGCAGATTCATGTCCCCTGTCCTCTGGGCTGGGGGTCCGACCCCGCGCACACCATCGACATTGCCAGGCTGGCGGTGAATACCGGGCTGTACCCGCTGTATGAGGTGGAGGAGGGAGAGACGAAGGTGCAGAAAATCCCCAGGAAGGTTCCGGTGGAGGAGTACCTGAAGCTTCAGACGAGGTTCAGGCACCTTTTCGGCAAGAATGGCGGGAAGAAGGAGCTTGAAGAGATTCAGAGGATCGCCGACCGGAATATCGAGAAGTATGGTTTGATAGGTAAGTAGGCGCAGGGGATGCCTTGCTATCCGCTGGGTTGAGCGCAGAGGTCAACCCAGCGTTTTGTTTCTTGCGGATTTCATACATGCTATAGTATGTTCAGCCATTTACCGGGCCTTTTACCGAAATGAATACGGAAATATACAGGCTTATCGACAGCCATGCCCATCTCGATGAGGTAGAGGATATCGAGGCAGCAGTTCGAGAGGCAAGGCAGGCTGGTGTCGCCGCCATCATCGCTGTGGGACAGGACTACGAGTCGAATCTCAAGGTGCTTGAGCTCTCCGAGAAGTACAGGCCGGTCGTCTATCCAGCGCTGGGATTACACCCCTGGAGCCTGGGAAATATGGATAACGCTGCAATAGACATGAACTTGAGGTTTATCGAGGACAATATCGAGATAGCGGTTGGAGTCGGCGAAGTCGGGCTGGACTACCACAAGAGGGTGAGGGCGGTAACTGAGAAGGAGCAGCAGAAGGACGTATTCAGGTTCGTGCTGGAGCTGGCGAGGAAGTATGATAAAGCGGTCAGCGTTCACAGCAGGTATGCCTGGCGGGACGGGTTCGACCTGGTCAAAGAGTGCAAGGTCAGGAAAGTTGTATTCCACTGGTACGCCGGGTTCTCCAGCGTCCTGCGTGATATAGTTGCCGAGGGCTACTTCATCTCCGCTACTCCCGCCTGTGAGTACCACGATGAGCACAGGAAGTCTGTCAGGCAAGTGCCGCTGGAGAACCTGCTCCTGGAGACGGATGCGCCGGTTACCTACGGGAGAGAGACGAGGTACGAGTCCCGACCGTCGGATGTCGTCAGGACGCTGCGGGCTGTCGCCCGGCTCAAGGGAGTGGAGCAAGGAGTCGTTGCCGAGCGTACGACGGAGAATGCCGTAAGATTATTTGGCCTAACTGCCTGAACACAGGGCGAGGTGCTGTAGGGATAAAAGGGGATTTCAAAGGAGGCATAAATGAATACCGAAACTGAATTGAAGCCAGCCGTCGCGGGGGAGATGGAGTACGCTGGTTTCTGGATACGGCTCCTGGCGTTCCTTATCGATGTCATCCTGCTCTCGATAATAAGCTGGGGTTTTGTCAATGTCCTCTACTTCATCGGGCTTTGGGCATGGCGCGGGCAGACGCTGGGGCAGATAGCTGTCGATGTCCAGGTGGTGGGAACCGACGGCAGGCCTGCTGACTTGAGGATAGCGGTCCTGCGCTATCTGGGGTATATAATCTGTTGGCTGACACTGGGTATCGGCTTCCTGATTACAGCGTTCGACGCCCGCAAGCAGGGCCTCCACGACAAGATAGCGGATACCTACGTCGTCCGGGTGCCCCGTAAATAATGTAGCGATTCCGCCTGGTTTGATAGAGCGGATTTCGATATCGCATTGTAGTGGTTACGGTATATTATAATTTTCGAAATTAATATATTTTGGAGGCTGGAAATGACAGCAGGAATGACCGATGAAGACCTCTACAAGCTGGCCAGGCAGCGAGTCCGGGATAAGAAAGATTTGCTGCATCATTTTATCGTGTACGCAGTAGTAAACAGCATACTGGTGCTGGCGTGGGCGTTTGCGACAGAGGTTGACCACCCGTGGTTTATCTGGGTCCTTATTCCCTGGGGAATCGGCGTCCTCATTCATTTCATTATGGTTGTCGTATTCTCGGGGAGGGAAATGAAGATAAAAGAAGAAAGCGATGGGCAAGTCGGCAGAAAAAAGGGATTCTATCGGCACCTGGGGCTTTACCTGATCGTTAACATAATACTCATAATCGTATGGGCAAGGACGGGGGCTGAAGCGGACCCGGTTCCGTGGTTCATCTATCCACTGGGAGGTTGGGGAATTTTCGTTGTATGGAACTATCTTGAAGCTTTCGTGTTAGCGGAGGAAATGGGGTGGGAGAAGCGGCTGCTCGAGAAGGAAGTCGAAAAACTCAGGA
>DUEY01000001.1 GCA_011174795.1 Dehalococcoidia bacterium | reverse complement strand
GCCTCTTCCAGGGATGCCTGCATCAGCCCCACGCACTGGGCGCTGAGGCAGAGCTTGCCGATGGTCATGGCGTCCTTCAATGCATCGAACTTGCCGCCCTTGCCTCCCATCAGGTTCTCGCCGGGTATTCGGACATCCTCGAGAACCACGTCGGTCAACTCGGTTCCCCTCAGTCCAAGCTTGTCCATTTTCTTCTCGGTGAATATGCCTGGCCTGTCCATCTCCACCAGGTACAGGCTGATGTCCCCTTCATCGTCCTTGGCAAAGATGAAGACCGCATTGGCGAAAGGAGCGTTGGTGATGAATCGCTTCCTTCCGTTCAGGACGTAGCCGTCGCCATCTGCCTTCGCCGTGGTCTTAATCATCTTCGGGTTCGAACCCGTGTCCGGCTCGGTGAAGGCGAAGCAGACGAGCTTCTTGCCCTCGGAGATGGGAATCATCCATTGCTGCTTCTGCTCCTCGGTACCCAGCTTGTTGAACCTGTCGCAGGTAACGTTTCCCACCTGCATGTGTATCGCCAGGGGAGCCAGTTGCTTGGCGACCTCCTCCATGGCGAGTGTCAGGCTGACATGGTCGGCGCCTGCCCCGCCGTATTTGGGGTCGAAGGGAATCGAGTAGAGGTTCATCTCCGCCAGCTTGGGCCGGATCTCATGGGGGAACTCGTTCTGCTTGTCCATTATATCGACCAGTGGGGGCAGCTCTTTCTCGGCGAACCTCCTCACCGCTCTTTGGAACATCTCCTGCTGCTCGGTCAAATTGAAATCCACTATCGGTTTCCTCCTGCTTAATTTTAGCCATGCGGGGACGGCATACAGACGGCGTTATTGCTTATCGAGCCCCAACTCCTCTATGGCGGCATCCTTGAGGATGAACTTCTGAATCTTGCCTGTCGCTGTCATCGGGAAGTCATCGACGAACTTCACGTACTTGGGAGCCTTGTAGTTCGCCATCTTCTCCCTGGCGAAGCTGATGATCTCCTCTTCGGTGGCGCTCTCTCCTTCCTTAAGCTTGATGAAAGCCATCGCCACCTCGCCCATCCTCCGGTCGGGAACTCCTGCTACTGCGACCATCATAACCTTGGGATGGGTCATCAAAAAGCTCTCTATCTCGGCGGGGTAGGCGTTCACGCCTCCCGTGATGAACATGTCCTTGAGCCTGCCGGTTATCTTTATATAACCTTTCTCGTCCATGGTTCCCAGGTCGCTGGTGTGGAACCAGCCCTTGCTGTCGAATATCTTCGCTGTCTCCTCGGGCTGCTTGTAATACTCCTTCATAACAAACCAGCCCCGCGTGCAAAGCTCTCCCTGGGTATTCGGCGGCATCTCCTCACCCGTGTCAGGGTCCAGTATCTTCAACTCACAGTCAGGGAACATGAGGCTGCCGCAGGTGTTGGCAACCAGCTCCGGCGGGTCGCCCCGCCAGGTGCAGGTGCTGATGCCGGTGTTCTCCGTCATTCCGTAGCCCGCTATCATATCCTGGATTTTCATCTTCTCGATGATGGTTCTCACCAGGTCCGGCGAGACGTCTGCACCGCCGATAATAGCGCTCTTTATACCGCTGGTGTCACGATTGGGGAAATCGGGATGATCCAGCATCATGATGTACATGGTGGGCGAGCCGGTGAAATTGGTAACCTTCTCCTCGTCTATCAGCCTCAGGCCCTCGCCGGGGTCGAACGATTCCATGGGCAGGATACAGGCCCCGTGGCATGCCCCCAGCGTCATTCCCGTCATATTACCCATGTTGTGGTAGAAGGGTGAGACCACCAGAATGCGGTCCTTCTCGGTCATCTGGAACCTGTCGCTGAAGGCGGAGACGACCCTGATATACTGGTCGTGGGTGGTTACCACGCCCTTGGGGAAGCCGGTTGTACCCGAGGTGAAGGGTATGATATAGGTATCATCGGGTGTAACCGCTGCCTGTGCCTTCTTTAGTGCGTTGCTGCTGGCGTAGTCCTTACCTGATTCCAGCACCTCGTTGTAATCGAGCGTGCCCGGGTGGCGCTGCTCGCTTAGCATAATGACTCTCTTGAGCAGCGGCAGCTTTTCACACTTCAGCTCTCCGGGCTTGCAATCCTTCAATTCCGGGCAGACCTCGTAGATCATGGGAATGAAATCTATCTTCAGGAAATGGTCCATCATGAAAAGGGTGGTGGAGTCGGACTGCTTGAGGATGTACTCCAGCTCGTGCACCTTGTATCGAGTGTTGAGGGGGATAATGGGAGCGCCGATCTTGACACAGGCGAAATGGGCGTAAACCCACTCGGGCACATTGCTCATCCATATCGCTACTTTATCGTTCTTCTTCACGCCCATTTTCAGCAGGGCGTTGGCTATCGAGTTCGCCTTGTCGAGCAGCGTATCGTACGTTATCCGCTGCTTCCCGCAGACCATAGCCTCCTGCTTGGGAAACTTGGCTCCTATTCTATCTAATATGGTTCCCAGGGTATCGCCTGCCTTTGTCTCCATCGTCTTCCTCCTTTTCGGCACTTACGTTGGATTCTAGGTTTTGAACAACCCGTTTCCAGCCGACAGTATATATTTCGTCTCTAAGATATGTCAAGCATAGCTGTCGGGGCTGTTTGACACCTGATAACAGGTATCCTAAAATTACTCTCGCACTTTATGGCTGGAAACCCTTCACTTCCTATGGAAAGAGGCGAGATATGACCGCTCACAACAAGCTCGGGAAGCTCAGCGATATCACGGAATTTGTCAAAGACGGAAGCTTTGTCGGCATCGGTGGCGGCTGGAGTTGTAACAAGCCCATGGCCATCATCAGGGAGATTATCCGCCAGAAGATCAGGGGATTGAAGGTTATATCCATCGTCGGAGGCTGGGAGATGGAGTGGCTCCTGGCGGCAGGAGCAGTGGACCATCTGGTCTTCAGCTTCCTGAGCCTCGAGGCTTTCGGCCTGCCGCCCAACTTCCGCAGAGTAGCGGAGAGAAACCTGATTAAGCTGACTGAGATCGAAGGGTGCAGCATAGTCAAGGGACTGCAGGCAGCGGGAAGGGGCGTTCCCTTCGCCGCGTTCGCCGGACCCAAGGGGTCGGATATCGTCAATGAAGCGCCTGAGCTCTACCAGACCGTGACCTGTCCCTTTACCGGCAAGGAGCTTACCGCTGTCCAGGCTATCGCGCCGGATGTGGCTATCATCCATGCCCAGAAGGCGGACGAGCAGGGGAATGTGCAGATTTTCGGCACCTCGGCGTCGGACCTGGACATGGCCATGGCTGCCAACAACGTGGTTGTCACCGTGGAGGAGATCGTCTCCTCGGAGCAGATTCGCGCGGACAAGACGGCAACCGTGCTCTTCCGCCCCGAGGTAGACCTGGTGGTCCACAGCCCCTTCGGCGCCTCGCCGTGCAGTTGTGTCCCTTACTACTCCGCTCACCTGATGCAGATGATGAAGGATGTCCGTGGTATCGGCAATCCCGAGATCGCGGGCGAGTACATCCAGCAGCTCATCGGCCGCAGTGAAGAGGAGTACATGGAGAATGTCGGAGGGGGAACGACGAGGAAGAAGCTGGTAAGCTTGGCTAAGAACACTAAGAAGATCGATTACCCCGCTACGTTGAGCGGCGAACCGGCAGCGGAATTCGATGCCCCGGCTCAGATGGTGGTGAGCCTGGCACGTACGATAGACGACGGCGACTCTATCATACTGGGCTCGTTTACCCCGCTGGCGTACACCGCCTACATGCTGGCCAAGCTGACCCATGCTCCTAACGCCTTTATCGTGGGCTACAGCGGCGTCGACCCGCTCCCTTTCCGCCTGGGTTTCCACTCCTCGGAAGCCGCCTGTACGGAGTATGCAGCGGGGCTCTGGTCCATGACTGAGTGTATCGAGGCGCTGCACCTGCGGGGAATGGGTGATGTGGAGGCTGTATCCAGCGCTCAACTGGACGCCAACGGTGATATCAACATCTCCTGGCTGGCGATGCCTATTAAGGACGCCGAGGGCAATCCCACAGGGGAGATAAACCGACGCGCGGTAAGGCTGCCCGGAGGCGCGGGCGCGCCCGTGGTATACGGCCTGCACCGCAAGAGCGTTGCCTACTTTGCGGGCCACTCCAAGAATGTGTTTGTTCCCAAGGTCAACTATATAACGGGCACGAGGTACTACTTCACCGACGAGGAGCGTCGTGAGCAGGGGCTCCGCCCAGGGCCGATGATCGTGGTCACTAATCTCTGCGTCATGCAGATGGTCGAACGTGGCAGGTGGAAGGTGCTGTCGCTGCACAAAGGGGTGACTGCCGAAGACGTGGTCAGCAATACAGGATTCGAGGTGGAGGTACCTCCCGATTGCCCGGTTACCAAAGCGCCGACGGCGCAGGAAATCGAGCTTATCGAGCAGATAGACCCGCAGGGAATCAGGCTCCTCGATTTCATGAGCGGCAAGGAGCGGGCTGCCAAACTGCCGTCCATAATCGAAGCCGAGTGGGAAAGCGCCTGAAGGGTGCCGGTTTATTATAAGTCCATTACCTAAGGAGGAGCATGAAATACGAAGTGGTAAAAGTGGAGAAAAAAGAAGGCGGCGTCGGCATCATTACCTTCAACCGGCCTGACAAATACAACGCTGCCAATGGACAGGTCTTCCGTGAGCTGGCCGCCGCCGTCCAGGAGCTGGATGCGGACAAGGACGTGGGCTGCATCATCCTGACCGGGCAGACTTTCATCCATCCCAAGAAAGGCACCCCTTACCCCGTTTTCTCCGCAGGCGCGGACGTGGAGCAGTTCGCCGACGTGGGGAAGACGGAGGCGGGGTTCGAGTTCGTCAAGCTCTGCTTCGAGCCCTTTAAGGCCATCGAGCTCAGCGAGACGCCGGTCATCGCCGCGGTGAACGGCTCCGCCTTCGGCTTCGGCTTCGAGATCTCGGGCGCCTGCGACCTGACCTTCGCCGGTAAGAGCGCTAAGTTTGCATTGAAGGAGATAAACCACGGTGCGCTGCCTGCCTGGGCGGTGACGCGAGGCCTGGAGAAGCTGGGCAAGCAGGTGGTGGCCTACCTCTGCATGTCCGCCATCGAGTTGAGCCCGGAGGAGGCGAAGCGCCTAGGTATCGTGCTCGACGTCTTTGAGGACGACGAGCTTTTACCAAAGTGTGAGGAGTTAGCCCGGCGGATCTCAGCTAACAGCTACATGGCTAAGACCTATATCAAGGGCGAGCTCAACCGCAACGCCATCGGTCATTATCAGGAAGCCGAGAGGATGATGCCCTCTATCTTCGCCACCGAGTTCATGCGGGGCGCCTTCGACCGGTTCCTGAAGGGGGATACACGGGATAAGAAATAAGTAAAATCGTATAACGAATTTCCGATGCAAAGGAGGTAACCGATGTTTGACGAGAAAACGCTGGAACGATGCAGGCAATTGATGGAGCAGTACGGGCAGGCCATCGCCGAGCGCTATCAGGGGAACGATGCTGCCGCGACTACGGGCTCGTCCGGGATACCGATAAAGGCGCTGTATACCCCGCTG
The DNA here is from genome assembly GCA_011174795.1 of Dehalococcoidia bacterium. GTDB lineage: Bacteria > Chloroflexota > Dehalococcoidia > SZUA-161 > SZUA-161 > W281. The sequence continues at coordinate 162,744 of DUEY01000001.1, read as the reverse complement.
GACATACAGGACCTCGACTTCGAAAAAGATATCGGCGTCCCCGGCTTCTTCCCCTACATGAGGAGCAACTACCCTCTGCACTATCAGTTCCAGCCCTGGATAAACCAGCCGGTTCACGGCTACGGGCTGCCCGAGCACACACGGGACAGAATGGATATGCTGGCGGGGGCGGGTATGGAGGGCTACTTCGGCGGCCGTGCCTACAATATAGTGGTTGACGTGCCGACCCACTTCGGCGTAGACCCCGACGAGCCCGATGCGCAGGGGTACATAGGGAAGGACGGTGTCAGCTGCCCCACCGACGAGGATTTCGGCCGTATGCTTCACGATATAGACCTCACCAAGACCAATATAGTGCTCATAAACGGGGACACCCTTCCTTATCTGGCGCACTTCATCGCCTATGCCGACAGCCTGGGCCTGACGCCGGACCAGCTTCGCGGCAATACTATGAACTGGCAGTTCGGGGCTTGGTATGCCCCCAATCATCTCTGGGAGACGGAGGGCGGGCTGAAGCTGGCGACCGACCTTATCTGGTACTGTAGCAAGAATATGCCCAAGTGGAACCACTCGAATATCCAGGGGCACGGCATGTCTGAGACAGGAGCCGATGCCGTCCACCAGATGAGCTACGGGATAGGCACCGCGATAGCTATCGCCGACTCCTGTGTCGCAGCGGGACTTGACCCCGATTCGTTCATGCCGGGGATTGGATTCCAGATAGCCCAGTGCAACGATTTCTTCGAGTACATCTGCATGTTCAGGGCGTGGAGAAAGCTCTGGGCCAGCGTCGCCAGGGAGCGATATGGCTGCAAGCGGGCCTCGTCCATGCAGTTGAGGACGCATACCCACACCTCATGCTTCGAACTGACCAAGCAGCAGCCGCTGGTCAACCTGATTCGCAGCGCCTTCCATGCGCTGGGTGCGGCGCTCTCCGGCACAACGGCGATGGAGGTAGCGGCGTACGATGAGCCCATCGGCATTCCCACCGAGCAATCAGCGGTACTGGCGCTGAGGATACAGCAGGTGATACGCGAGGAGACCGGAATAACCAAGGTGAGCGACCCGCTTGCCGGCTCCTACTACGTCGAGTGGCTGACGAAGAGGATGGAGGAGGAGGGGCGGAAGATCCTGAAGGAGATAGATGACGCGGGCGGTTTCGTGAAGGCGCACAAGAGCGGTATGCTGATGGGCGCGATGCGAAGGCATGCCGCCGACTGGCGCCGTCAGGTCGACACCGGCGAGAAGGTGGTCGTGGGCTGGAACAAGTACGTGGTGTCCGAAAAGGAGGTCATTAAGCCTTTCCGTGCCGACCCTGATGTGGCGAGGGTCGCCATCGAGCGCATCAAGGAGTACAAAGCAAGGCGTGACCAGGCGAAGACGGACGCGGCGCTCGACGCGCTGGTAGCCGCTGCAGAGCGGCTGGAGAAGGGCGAATACGGACACGTGATGCCGGCCTGCGTCGAAGCCGCCAAGGCGAAGGCTACCGCCGGCGAGATATCGAAGACCCTGAGGAAGGTCTTCAAATGGGGACCGCAGTACAGCGTGTCGCTGCCGCATTAGGATAATAATGACAACAGTGAATTCGTTATCAAAGGCAAGCTGAGGAGGTACAGAAAATTGAAATCCAATGGCAAAGCCAAGGTGCTATTAGTCAAGCACTGGATGGAGTGCCACGACCGCGGGGTGAAGAGCGTCGCCGCCATACTGAGGGATGCGGGTTTCGAGGTTGTCTATATCGTATATATGCGGCCTGAAGAGATAGTGGCCGCTGCCATGGAAGAGGACGTCAGCGTTATCGGGATGAGCTTCTCCACGGGTGCCTATGATGCCCATGTGCCTGAGGTGATGAAGCTGCTCAAGGAGAAGGGCATGGAGGACGTGATGGTGCTGGTCGGGGGGCTGATACCGGATGAGGACATCATCTGGCTGAAGGAACAGGGTATCAGGGAGGTCTTCGGCGCCGGGGCGGATACGAACCAGTTGATCGAGCTTGTAGGCACCGCGGCACGCAAATAGTAAGTTATTAGCATTCAGCTTTCAGTTGTCAGCACATGCAGATTAAGTTGAAAGCTGACCACTGACAATTGAGGGCTTATCCGAAGGGGTACTCCAGCACCCCCATGATGTCGTAGGGGAGGCCCACGCCCATCCTTTTCGCGCCGGCAACCTCGCCGGTGGTGCAGTCGGCTTTGCAGCACTCCATCTCGAAGCGGAGTATCTCGGGGTCACCGGTCTCGACTGCATGACGCAGGTCCTCCAGCGCCTTCTTCACTTTTGCCTTTGGGCGGGTGCGCTTGAACTCCTTGAGGTCGTCGATGTAGCGGTGCACCAGGTCGAAGTCCACCTGGTGGTGGTAGGCTTCGACGTCGACATCCTCCTCCTCGGGGATGGTGAACTCGTTGACGCCCACGATAATGCGCTCCTTGTTCTCCAGTTCCTGCTGCACCTTGAGCCAGGCCTTCTCCATCTCGCGGTCTATGTAGCCGTTGATCACCGCCGCGGTCAATCCCCCCATGCTTTCGATGGTATCGATGCTCCTCTGCATCTCCTCGTCCAGTTTCTCGGTCAGGCTCTCTATGTAATACGAGCCGCCCAGGGGGTCGGCCGTCGCGGCGATCCCGGTCTCGTAAGCCAGTATCTGCTGTGTCCTCAGCGCTATGGTCGCTGCCTCCTCGGTGGGGATGGCTATAGCCTCGTCGTAGCCGGCAACTTGGAGGGACTGAGTGCCGCCGAGCACCGCAGCCAGCGCACCGTACGCAGCACGTATTATATTTATGATTGGCTGCTGGCGCTCCATCATCACACCTGCGGTGTTGACGTGGAATTTCATCTGGAGCGCAGGGGTGTCGGTGGCGCTGAATTTCTCCTTGAGATTGCGCGCCCATACCCGCCTCGCTGCGCGGAATTTGGCCGCTTCTTCCAGGATGTCTATCATGGCGCTGAAAGTGAAGCTCACCTTGGGGGCTATCTGGTTGATGTCCAGTCCTCGCTGGGTGAGCATCTCGAATGACTCGAACGCCCGGGCGAACTCCCACGCCACCTCTTCCACCGCCCCGACGCCGGTCTCCCTGATGATGTACCCGTTGAAGTTGGCTGGGTACATCTTATCGCAGTTCCTGATAATGAACTCCAGTTTGTCCGCCCACTCCTTCATCCTCTTCTGCTGCATGGATGCCATGGCATCCCGGTCTTTGTCGCTGCCGACCTCGCTCCAGGCGATTCCCTGCTGGTCGGCATGCAGGCGGCCGCCGTACAGGCACACCGGCGCCGAGACTGTCGGCGGCGTGACTACCCCGCTCACCCTGAGCTCGGAGTAGGGGACGCCCTGGTGGTCGGCCAGCAGCAGGTATGATGGCAGCGTGAGGGGCGAGTGCGCGGTGAGCATGGTGCTCGTCTCATCGAGACGTATCCCGTCCATGATGGTCCACACGTCGTGCATGGTGCAAATGGGGACGCCCGCGCGGCCCACGCTGCCCTCAGCCCAGGGATGATCGGAGTCGATTTGAATCTGGGTAGGCTGGTCGCAGATAACGTTGATAGCGCTCTCCCCCTGGCTGATGAGATACTGCAGCCGCTCGTTGGTGAGCTGGGGGGTAGAGCAGCCGGTTATCTGGCGCCGGCTCCACAGCCGGCCGCGGTACATGTCCTCGTAGATGCCCCTGGTGTAGGGGAAATGGCCGGGGTCGCCGACTTGCTGCGCATACTCGATGTCCCTCACATCCTTGGGCGTGTAAACTTTCTTAACGGGGATGCCGGACCAGGTCTCACCCCGTTCCGCCTTCTCGAAGTAGCCGCTTTTCACCTTCTGACTCTTCTTGCTCATCTATATCACCGCCTCACTTCCTCTTCTTGAGGGCATTCTTCTTGATGAAGTCCACACATCTGCTCATGGAGCTTCCGCTGGGGAAAACCCCGTCAACACCCATCTCCTTGAGCATGCTGATGTCGCGGCGGGGGATATTGCCGCCGACCACCAGCAGCCTGTCCTCAAGCCCGTAGGCCTTCATCTGCTCCGCCATCATTCTAATCAGGGGAATATGGTCTGCCCCCTGGAAGCTTAGCCCGATGACATCCGCATCCTCATCGACGGCTGTCCGGGCCATGCTCTCCGCTGTCTGGTGAGTGCCGACGTACACGACCTCCATGCCCGCTTTGGAGAGCCAGGTGGCGATCATCCTGATACCCCGGTCGTGGCCGTCCAGTCCTATCTTGCCCAGCAATACCCGTATCTGCTGTCCAGACATACGCTTTCCTTCGTTCCTGCAGTTGTACCTGTGGCAGGAACGATTCTACCATAACGGGCGGAAACCTGCCAGCACGTCGACTGATTACGGTTGCGCGGCTGGTGGGGAGGAAGAAAGGAAATCCCTCTCCCTTGATGGGAGAGGCTAGGTGAGGGTGAATATATTCCCCCCCCTCCCTCTAACCCCCTCCCACCAGGGGAGGGAGGATTTAAAGAATCCAACCGGATGACGGGAGCCGAAACGAGCAAAGCAACCGGACAACGAGCCACGGACGACGGACACGCCGATGCTTGACAGCGGGCGAGGCGGGCTCGTAACATAGCTGCAGCGGATAATCCAAGCAGGAAGCAAAGGGATAAGCGTGATGCATGATGTCGCAATCGTGAAATACGAGAAGCCTCTCGAGTCGCTGCGGAGGGCGGTGGACCTTGTCGGCGGCCTCGGTGACGTCTCCCGCAGTTCAAAGGTATTCATCAAGCCCAACCTCTGTCTCTGGCACGAGGGGGTGAATTTTCCCAAGTACGGCATACTGACCACGGCGCGGCTGGTCGAGGATATCGTGGTCCTGCTGAAGGAGTACGGGGTGGAGGATATCACTATAGCGGAGGGCATGATTGAGATCGAGAAGAGGCCCGAGTCAACTCTTCAGCTGTTGGCGAAGGGTATGGGACTCGACCTGCTGGCTCAGCGCTACGGGGTGAAGATAATCGATGTCATGAGAAGCTCCTTCGCCAAAGTCACCGCGGGAGACGTGACGCTGTCGGTCAACAGGGACATCCTCGATGCCGACTACGTGATAAACATACCGGTGCTGAAATCGCATTCCCAGACCATGGTCTCCCTGGGGATAAAGAACCTGAAGGGGCTGCTCAATATCGCCTCGAGGAAAAAATGTCACAACACCGACCGGGCCATGGACCTGAATTACCATCTCGCCAGGTTGCCTGATATTCTTTCCCCGTCCCTTACTATCATAGACGGTATCTACACCCTCGAAAGGGGTCCGCTCTATACCGGTACCGCTTACCGTTCGGATATCATCGTTGCCTCGAAAGATGTCATCTCCGCCGACAAGGTGGGGGCAACGCTCCTCGGTATCGCACCGCAGACTGTCCCTCATATAGCGCGGGCGGCCGATAAGAACGGCCGCCCGGTAGACCTGGGCGACGTAAATGTGAGGGGGGAGGTTGACATAAAAACAGCATTACCGCCTCATCAGTGGGAGTTCGAGCAGAACGAATCGGGCGACCTTCCCCTGTTCTTCGCGCGGGCAGGAATAAAGGGCATCACGCAGCCGCAGGCGGATAACACGATGTGCACGTATTGCGCGGATTTTTTCCTGTATGTCATTATGGGTGTTCTCATGGCGAACAATAAGGATAGACCGTTCGACGATATTGAGGTGCTGCACGGGAAGATACTTGAGCCGACGGCGGGACACAAGCATACCCTGCTTGTCGGGCAGTGCCAGGTGAAAAAAAATTCCAAACACAGGTTGATAAATCACTGCGTCAAAATAAAGGGATGCCCGCCCAGCAAGAAGGCCCTCCAGGAGGCGTACCGGGAGTTGGGCATCGAACTGCCCGATGATTTCATAGAGCAGATGGGCAGGTTCTCCATGACGTTTATGAGAAAGTACGCTGGCAAACCGGAGTTCAACGACGCGTTTTACGTCGTCCGCTGAACTAACAGGCGTGACAGGAATACGGTCAGGGAGGGCGATATGCAGGCGGCTTTGCAGGGGATAAGGGTACTGGATATGGCGCTGGTGGGGCCGGGCCCCTTCTGTGCCGTTATCCTCGGCGACCTCGGCGCAGACATAATCAAGATTCACCAGCCGCACCCTGAGCGCCGCGGCGGCCCCCTCCTGTTCCAGTTCCCGGACACGCCCGGTTTCCCCGGTCTGCGCAACTGCAAGACCCTGGGTCTCGACCTCAAAGCCGATGACGGTCGCCGCATCTTCCACGAGCTTGCCGAAAGGGCCGACGTCGTGGTGGAAAGCCTCAGGCCTGGCGTCGTCAAGCGCCTCGGCATAGACTACGACGCCGTTAAAGAGGTCAATCCGAAAATCGTCTACGCCTCGCTGTCGGGGTTCGGGCAGGACGGGCCCTACCGCGATATGGTCGGGCATGACGTCAACTATATAGCCTACGGCGGCCTCCTCGGCCTGACCGGGGCTGCCGGCGGGCCGCCGGCGATTCCCGGCATCCCCGTGGCGGACTTTGCCGCCGGCGGGATGGCTACGGCGATAGCGGTGCTGGCGGCGGTAGCTGCCCGCGAGCGGACGGGCAGCGGCCAGTTCATAGATATATCCATGACCGACGCGGTGGTGGCGCTGATGGCGGAGTGGATAAACCCGTACCTCAGCATGGGCACGGTCTCCCGGCGGGGAGAGACGTGGCTCAGCGGGAAGTACCCCTGGTATAACGTTTATGAGACCAAGGACGGGAAGTACGTGAGCATCGCCGCCGTCGAACCCTGGTTCTACGAAAACCTCTGCAAGCTGCTGGGCTGTGAGGGCTTCACCGGGCACCAGTACGCGGAGGGTGAGAAGCGGGAGGAGATATTCAGGTACTTCCGGCAAACGTTTTTAACTAAAACGCGGGACGAGTGGGTGGAGATACTGCGGCAGGATGATACCTGCGTCGCCCCCGTCTACTCCATCGAGGAGCTTGTCTCCGACCCCCAGCTGCTCGCCCGCGGCGCTATCAGGGATATGCCCCATCCCGCGCTGGGCAGCGTTAAACAGGTGGGCCCCCTGTTCAGGATGTCGGACTCGCCGTTCGAGGTGCGGAACTGGACCACTGGGTTCGGTCAGCACACAGACGAGCTCCTGCTCGAGCTGGGCTACGACGCCGCCCATATAGCAGAGCTGCGCCAGGCTGACGTGGTGGGCTGAGGACTTGCTAGCCTGTCAACTTCCCCCTGCCTATGGAGTATGAAACCTACCACTGGACATTCACCCCCCTGTTTCTAAGCTGGGGGATATAGGTCTTCACCGACTTGGTGCTCAGGGGATTATCGGTCAGGTCGAGGTAGTCGCCAGCGCCGAGACCGCTGTTTGCTACCAGCGGTGAGATGTCGGTTATCTCGTTGCCGTCGAGGTCGAGGCTCATGAGGTTGGTGAGCCCCGACAGCGGGGAGAGGTCGCTTATTTCGTTGTCGGAGAGGCCGAGGACGGACAGGCCGGTGAGCCGTGACAGCGTAGAGATGTTGCTTATCTCGTTATCATAGAGCTTGAGCGTGGTCAGGCTGGCGAGCCCGGCCAGAGGCGTGATATCGCTTACCCGGTTGTCGTACAGCGAGAGAGTGGTCAGGCCGGTGAGCCCGGACAAGGGCGAGATGTCGCTTATCAGGTTATAGGAGAGGTTCAGTTCGGTGAGGTCGGTGAGCCCCGACAGTGGCGAGATGCCGGTGATCTGGTTGTTGTGGAGGTGGAGAGTGGTCAGGCCGGTGAGTCCGGCCAGCGGGGTGATATCGCTTATCCGGTTGTCCCCGAGGTACAGGCCCTTCAGGCTCGTGAGACCTGACAGGGTGGATATGTCGCTGACTTGGTTCCAGGTGAGGGTGAGCTCTTCCAGCCTGCTGAGGTTTACCAGTGGTGAGATATCGCTTATGCTGTTGCTGGCGAGGCAGAGCGTAGTCAGGCCGGTGCAGTACTGCAGCCCTCTGAGGTCAACAATCTCCTTCCCGATAGCAGTGAGCCCGGTGATGTCGTCATAGTCTGCCTCGGGGTTGTCCTCCCTCGCCCTGTCGATTTCCTCGTTGACCGCCGTCTCGAGGTTGGGGTCGGGGAAAAGCCCGCCGCCGCACGCGCAGGGCAGCAGCACTAGAACCGTCAATACCGCCAGCGATATCAGCATAACTGTAAACCTGTGCATAACCTTGCCTCGGTGCCAGATATACTACCATCATAATCCCATGTGGGCAATACGTGGCGATGTGGATTGACGAGGGTACGTACGATGGTTGGCTAAATCAGCCTGACAATGAGCCGGCCGAAAACCGGGCCGATGAAGCGACGCATGAGCGCTATCAGGGGCGACGGGAGCAGCCCGGCAAGGTCTGCGCCATAGTCTTCGACGGTCTTGTGCTGGTACTGGAGCAGTTCCTCCGACTCAGTGGTATCGTACCAGTGCATCGGGTATGGCTCCCGGGCGAACTTGCTTTCCGGCGGCAGGGGCAGCCCGAAGGTGCCGAAGACGACGCTCAGCAGGTCTTCCCACAGCATCTGCTGGCTGGGACCGCCAGCGATAAGCAGCGTCCTGCCCTTAACCCTGTCGAAGTACTTGATGGCGTTGACCACAGCCAGCGAGGCGTCGTCGGGATGGCAGAACTCCATCCTGTTCTTCAAGGGGACGGTGAACAGGTGAGCCTTCAGATCACCTAGGGTGATCTTAAGATAGGGAACTGCGGTCACGCGCAGAATAACATAGTCGATGCCCGACTCTTTGATCAGGTTCTCGGACTCCACCTTGGTCTCAGCATATACTGTCGTCGGATTGCACGGGTTCCTGTCACAGTGCAGGGGCTGGTCGGCGTCGGAGCAGAGGCCGAATACGGCTACCGATGAGGGGAACACCAAAGGGATGTTCCCGCCCTTCTCCTTGATGATGCTGACAACCGTCCGAGTGCCGCCCACGTTGAGTACTTTTGCCAGTTCGGGGTTCATCTCGGTGAACGGCTGCACCATGCCTGCCAGGTGAACCACTGCGTCCACGCCTTCTATCGCCTGCCTCACCGAGTCGGGCTGCATTACGTCGCCCCATACCAGCTCGCAGTTCGCGCCCGGGCTCTTTATCTTCTTGCGGTGAAGCAGCAGGCGGATGTCGAATCCGTTTTCGAGGAATGCCTGGTGTATAGTAGGCCCCCACCTGCCCGTTCCCCCCGTTATCAGTACCTTCATTCCATCCTTCCGGCTCACGCCTGGGGAGCTTTATCCCGTACCATTACCGCTCCGAAGATGGTAGTGGATAGAGCCATTCCTTCGGGATGGAGGAAGAGCGAGCCCTGCCAGTTGTTATACCCCAGGCCTGTGCCGATGAGCTTCTTGTAAACCGTCTCGCCGGTCACGAAATCAATGGCGATGAGGTACCACTTCTCGTTTATCCAGGACCCTTCCTTCCCGTATATATAGACCAGGCCGCTGCCGAGGGACAGCCTGAACCCGCCGATGCTCTCCTCCCTGCTCGCCCATACCTCCTTGCAGGTATACGTGCCGTCCTGGTTCCTCACGGCGTCAACGCGGGTGACGCCTGGCTCGGGGTAGGAGATGGGGAATACATGGTGCCCCCAGTTATTCTCGATGACCGCTGAATAAACGCCGGTACCCTTTCCGTTTGCATCCGCGTGCTCAAGGCCGATGACGGTGAGGTCGGTGCCGCTCTTCCCCTCGGCGAACAGCGGCACGCTGCCCACCAGTGCGCCATCGGAACGCTTTATAAAGAGTATGTTAATCCTGGGGTCGTCGTTGTCCGTGATAAGAATCAACCCGTCCCGTCCACCCGCCAGCGTTGTCGATGACCCCGAGCCCACGCTGATGTGGCCCGCTTTGCGCTCGGTAGCCTTGCTGTAGTCCGTGCGCCAGTCGACAACGATTTTTCCGCTGCCGTCATGGTTGAATCGGTACATGGCGCGGTCTGAGATTATGAAAACCCCGTCCTCGCCGACGGCGAAGGAGTTCTCGACCAGCTCCCCCTCCAGGCGCATCGTTTGAACAGCGCCTGATTCCATGTTTATGGTGCCCACCACCCCTTCCGTGGTGGCGAACCAGTAATACCCGCCGTTCCAGTCCGGCAGCACGAAGGCGGCACTGTCGTTTTTGCCCGGCACGACGTATTCCCTGAGGTCGTACTCGCGCACCAGCTTGAACTCAGTACTGCCTTCCATGTCGGGAGTTTGGACGACCTGTACGGTGTTCTTAGTCGTTGGCACGATGGCGCGGTCCTGGTTGTCGAGATAGAAGTACATCCCTGCGCCGAGGTATTCCCAGGGCTTGATACCACGGAAGAAGAATTTGATAGAGCGCGGCGGCAGTTTGAAGGATGCCAGCTCTTCGAACGTGTGGGGGTCCATGAGCTCGATTTTAAATGACCTGCCGTTGCCGTAAACGCCGACGAGCCGCCCCCTGCTGTCGAAGCAAATGGTGCCGTACCCTCCGAACCCCTGTGTCCTTGAGACGACCTCTGAATTCACCCCGCGCGGGCCGCTCGCCTCGTAGGTGTCGCTGATATAGGCGTCACAGTGCATGTTGTTGCCGGGATTCGGCCCCATGAAAGGGTGCTGGGGCACCGGTACATGGGCAACTGGTTTGGAGAATTCCACCGGGTGATAGCGGATGAACTTCTTATGTTCTGGCACCAGAGGGTAGAACGGACTGTTGGGGATACGTTTTACCCGGTCATGGCTGTGTCTGATTACTACGATATAAACCGCTCCGATTATCAGCCAGGCCAGGGCCAGGTACGACAGGATTCTCTTCTTCATCTGCGTCTCCTCCCTGCGTTCATTCTAAGCGGAGGCAAGGAATACATCAAGCACGTCAAGGGTCTGCTTTTCGACCACCAGGGTGAATATTTTATCCTTTATTTCCCGCGGCAGCAACTCGATGGATTTGGTCGTTGCCGAATCGAACTTCGCCATGGGGAACATCTGCAGTATCGAGTCCCGCTGCTGCTCATTTGCGGGCACTGACAGCTTCTTCAACCCGGCAAATGCCTCCTCGGCCATGTCCGCGAGTCCGGCTTGCTGGAGTTTCTCCAGGCGCTCCTCGTTTATCCATATGTTTATCGGGTAGGTCTCAGCCATCTTATACCTCCATCGGGGGAACGGTGATAACGGGATTCCTCCTGGCCAGATATTCCTCGGTTACGAACGGCGACCCGAAACCGTACCTGTCGCCGGACTCCATGACTAGGTCGAAGACCTCCGGCCTGAAGATGAGTCGCGGGGGTTTTACACCGTCCTGAATAATGCTCCTGATAACAGTGCCGCTGAATGCCTGCCGCTCCTTGTCGTGCCCGCACAGCCCTGAGTAGGTTACCTCACCGCATACGGGGCAGTACCACCACTCGAGGGTCAGCACTGAGCCAATGCCCAGGTCGGGTACCTGCTCGAATATCTCGTGGGCGGCGTACGGTGAGTAGTATGAGCCTACCCCGGCGTGGTCCCTGCCGAACATGTGATGGGTGCAGCCCAGGTTCTTCCTGACAATGGCGTGGAAGATAGCCTCCCGCGGCCCTGCATACCGCATATCCCACAGCAGGATTGACGTGAGGTGGGTGCCTTCCTTGAAGTAGCCGTTTTTACCCAGCGCATCGTGGGTGAGCACGATGGCCTCGTCGATATAGTCCCCGGTCCTCTTTTCACCGACCACGCAGCTCACGAGGACGGCATCAGCATTGGATTCAAACCAGGCGCCTTTCATCAGCCACTCGTGTCCCGTATGGGGGACGTTCCTGGTCTGGTGGGCGACGACCCTCTTCCAGCCCAGCTCGGCTATCTTCTGCCTGAGCACCTTGGGCGGGTACCAGTACTTGTCGAAAGGCGGGTTTACTCTGGGCGGATTCACTAGGGTAATCTTGCCGCCGAGGAAGGTATCCTTGCAGGCATACGTCCGTTTAACGCCGGGATGCTTGTCCTCCGTTGTGCAGTAGACCTTGTCCGCCATCGTCGTCTTGTCGAAGGAGAAAATCTCGTCGATTTCCAGCACGGCAAAGGGCTGCTCCTGATGGGTGAAAAGGAGGGTATCGCCCTCTTTTATTCCCTTCTCTTTTATCTCGTCATCCGAGATGTCGAAGACGATGGGAATGCTCCAGATGTACCCGCTCTGGAGGCGCATTTCCCGGCAGACTGATTTCACATCCTTGGAACCCATGAAGCCTTCTAGCGGCGAGAAGAAGCCATAGGCGATACTCATGATCTCGGTTGCCATTGAGCTGCCGATGGGCAGCTTGGCTTTGGCCTCCGCTGCTTTCTTCCTCCCTTCAGCGGGCTCCATCACCCGGTCGACAAGGATTCCTCCGTGGGGAGATAAAGCATTGTTCACTTCTGACATAGTACCTCCTCCTTCGTATAGGGGCTGCCGACTGTATCAGCGTTTTGAGGCGGATGGAATGATACCGTTCTCCTCGAGGTAGCGCATGACCTGTTCGGCGCATTCCGCCAGGCTGTACTTATCGGTTTCCACGACTATCTCCGGTTTCAGGGGGTCTTCGTAGGGAGCGCTCACGCCGGTGAATTCCTTGAGTTCGCCCTTACGGGCCTTTGCCCACAGCCCCTTGGGGTCCCGCTGTTCGCATTCCCCTGCCGAGCATTTGCAGAAGACTTCGATGAACCGCCCTGGCTCGTTCAATGTCCTCGCCCGGTCGCGGTCCTCACGGTACGGGGAGATGAAGGCTGTGAACGCGATAACCCCGGCATCGGCAAACAGGTGGGCGACTTCTCCGATGCGGCGGATGTTCTCGTTGCGGTCTTCCGGGGAGAATCCGAGGTCTTTGTTGAGACCGTGCCGGATATTGTCGCCGTCCAGCACATAGGAGTTGCACCCCCTCTCGAACAGGAGTCGTTCCACCTCGTGAGCCAGGGTGGACTTGCCGGAGCTGGGCAGCCCTGTTATCCAGATAACCACACCTTTGTATCTGTTCTTTTGCTCCCGTTCATCCCGGGTGACCAGGGGTTTGTGCCAGGTGATGTTCGTTGCTTTTTGCTCTGTCATCTCGCCTCCTCTATTACATGACTATTGCTTTGTACTGCCAGCCTCGAGACGTTCATAGCCTAGTGCATCGAAGACGAAACCCCACCGCTCGTTTATTTTTTCAATGGCAGCAGTGTCTACCGTTTTATGGGAAAGCTTCTGGTAGCCCGCTATGGAATCGAGGTAGGCGCGGAAGGCTGGTTCTGCCTCGTCGAACCCGGGCAGGCTCAGGGTTTCGTAGATTTTACGCAGTTGAGCCAGAGGCTCCTTGTCCAGTTCTTCGTACTTCACTTCTACGAGGTTGCCTTCGGGTATGAGTACCTTATCTGCTAGGAACTTCTGCATGAGCTGGGCGTAGAATAGCAGAACCCAGTCCTCGAGCACGTCCAGGCCGATTTCCTGGAGCTGCGACCTCTCCAGTACGACCCGGTAGAGGTGCTTGGTTGAACGGAAGACATCATAGGGATTGCGGTAGATGTGGATGAATTTGGCCTCGGGAAACAGCTCGAGCAGCATCTTGATGCGCGCGCTATCGGCGCAATTTTTAATGACCAGTTGCTTTCCGCCCGCTTCCAGCGTGGCCTTGCGCAGCATCGTCAGGTAGGCCTTTTTCCACCGGGCGATAGTCGGTTCGGGCAGGTTTTCGAAGAAGGTTATATAGGTTTCATAGTAATGCCGAGCCCGCCGGGGAAAGGTATACATATGCAGGTATGAATAGGGCAACATGCAGGCGACCGCCAGGTCCTCCTCTTCGGGATTGTCCAGTGAGAGCGGGATGTTGTCTATCTCCCTGGTGGGATGCATTTTTTGAGCCAACTTGTTGAACGGTCTTTTAATGAACCTTTCACCGACCAGGCACAGACCGGGGGCGAACGCCTGAAATGTGGAGACATAGCCGTGGTTTCTATCCTGGCACAGTAGATTGTGCAGGTGCGTTGTCCCGGTTCGCCAGTGGCCGATGATGAAGATGGGGGAGGGGTGAATCGCTGTGTTCTTAACCTTCCTACTGTATCGGAGCGACTCATAGATCTTGAGAGGGCTTGTGGACAGGGTGGATAAGGCAACGATGAGAGCGCGTGGTATGAACTTCCTGTCGATGTCTTTATTATCCCAGAGCAATCTCAGCCAGTTACGGAATGAGCCGAAAGCAAGCGGGTGTTCGAATATGCGAGCGCGCTTCTGTTGAGTCATGATACCTCCTTGAACTGGCTCTCATGGCAGGATATCGGTCATTTTCCTCCGGTATTAGGAAGTAGTAAGTTCGGTAGTATATCTCGATACTATACCTAGTATGCCAGCTAGCGTAAACACATCATGGATAAAATCCCAGCACATCATCGACGATGAGCTCCTAGCAAGCGCTGCAGAATTTGCACAATTGCGATGGTCGATATCGATTGTGTCAGTGATTATATCACCTTTGTCAATACCCTGCACCCCTTTTTAAATGATTCAAAAGTAGCTGTGGTAACCCCCGCTCTGCATTCCTGTAGTGTACGCGACACTGCTGCGGGGCGGTGCGTTGTTGACGTGGGTGGTATAATCGAAACCGATGGTCGTAATGTATAAGAGCTGCGAGAAATCTCAGGGAGGTGTTATTCAGCGATGACTATGTATGATTATACGTTCGGCGGCTTGTCTCTGACCGCCTGGGCACAGCTTCGCCATACCTGGATTGCGATGAACCGGGTGGCTGAGAGCAGGCTGCTCGAAGTTGAATCGACACCTGAAACGGTCGGCGTTTTATGGGCGTGCCGGGACTATCCGGGACCCTTGCATCCTGCTGAGATAGCCCGTCTGGTCTTCCGGGCGCCGCACACTGTTGCGGGCATGCTCAACCGTCTGGAGAAAGAGGGCCTGATAGTCAGGATACCCAAGGAGCCGGGACACCCGTTCACGGAAGTGAAACTGACGGCTAAGGGAGAGGAGGCCTGCACGCCGAGAATAGAGGTTCTCAAAGATATCATCGCCGAGACTATGTCAGTTCTGTCGGAGGAACAACTCCAACAGCTCTGTGAGCTGACCAGACCGTTACAGATGAAGGCGCTCGAGATGCTTCACATGAAGCTAAAACCGTCCCCGGGCGCCCCTGAAGAAGTCACGATGCCTGTTAAATCGGCTGAGCGACGTGACAGCCTGTAGCTGTTTATCACAGGGAAAGTACTCCTCTGACGCCGGCCCGGGGGAGCTAAAGCTGCTGTCTCCTGAAGTCCTCAACGACGTCTCTGTTTCTCACGAGAGCATATTCTATCCCGTAGTGCTGCCTCAGCCTGGTGGGGACGCAGCAGCAGGTACAGCAGTTGCAGATAGCGTAGAAGTCCCTGCCGCAGCGCATGATGGTATGCATCATGCGTGCCTCGTGGCACGTGCGCAACACCCCTTTGGCCTCCTCCTTGGAGATCTCGCGTAGCTCGCCCGGCTTGATTTCGGAGAATGTCTCGACTCCCGCGCCGACGACTATCTCTGCCATAACCGGAGCATCGCAGTTGCGGAACACCCTGCGGCAGTTGCAGGGCCCTAAGGCTACGCTCTTCGAGATGTCTATTATCTGCTCTGCCTGCTCCAGGCTGAGGAGGTAGCCGTGGTGGCCTCGTTTGCCCCAGGTATTGGCCACCGAGCGCACCAGCACGCCGACCACCGGGATATTTATCAGCTTGGCCAGGGCGATATAAAGCCTGAGGAACTTGTGCTGGTGCCGGCCGTAGAACCGCAGGGTGTGATGCATAGCTATCTCTTCCACTCTAATCATAACTTGCCCGCGCTGTGAAGTCGAGGCTCAGCGGGCAGGCTTGACAAAGATAGCTCCTCTTCGTAAAGTGTCTATTGCCTCCAAATCAAGTTGACAGCGGCGCCTCCCCGAACTCGGAAAGGAGAAGATAGTGTCAAGGAATCCTCTTCGGACCAGGCTGTGTGACATGCTGGACATCGAATACCCCATCGTCCTGGCGGGGATGGGTGGTATGGGGGGGCCTGTCTCAGGGCCGGAGCTTGTCGCAGCGGTATCCAATGCCGGGGGGCTGGGTGTGCTCGGCTGTGCTTTTCTCTCCGCTCGCAAAGTCGATGAAATGATAAGGGAAACGAAGAGACTCACCGACAAACCGTTCGGTGTGGATACGATAATACCGCCGGATGTCCCTCTGTCAGGGACGACGGCCGAACTTAAGGTTGACCTGGACCTGCCGGTCGCCAAGGACGAGGCTGGCGGTGCCGATGAGCCCGACGTTATTGACAAGCTGAGACGGGAGCTGGGAGTGCCCGTGCCCAGCGGCGGCAAGGGATGGCTTTCCGGGATTGCTGATGACACGGTCTGGACCCAGGAGGACTTCAAAAAGCAGGTCGAGGTGATTCTCGAGCACCGTGTTCCGGTGTGGGCCGCGGGCTTGGGAGACCCTTCGCCGTGGCTGGAAGAGTGCCGTGCTAAGGGTACCAAGGTTATCGGCGTGGTCGGGGGGGTGAGGGGTGCCCGTCGACTTGCCCGGGCTGGAGTTGACATAATGGCGGCTTCGGGATATGAGGCGGGAGGCCACAATGGCAGGGTCGGCACCATGGTCCTGATACCCCAGGTGGTGGATGCTATCTCACCGGTTCCCGTACTGGCTGGCGGCGGGATAGGCGATGGCAGGGGCCTGGTTGCGGCACTGGCGCTGGGGGCCGTCGGAGTATGGTGTGGGAGCGTGTTCCTCAGCACCAAAGAGGCTATATACGAGGAGTATCATAAGCAGAAAATACTGGAGAGCACCGAGGACGATACCGTGGTGTCGAAGGTGATAACGGGCAAACAGTCCCGCTATCTGAAAAACCCGCTCATCAATGCCTGGGATGGGGCTGGATTGCCCACGCTGCCCATGCCGATGCAGTCTATTGCTATAATACCCATACTGGATGGAGCATACGAAGCAAATATGATGGATATCGTACCCGCACCCGCAGGTCAGGTAGTGGGGATGACCAGGGAAATAAAGCCGGCGAAGCAGGTTGTTGAGGAGATGGTGAAAGGAGCCATGCATATCTTGGAGCAGCTTTCGCAGGGTGGGGATTAGAACGCAGAGCAGTCATATATGGAGCAACCCCTTTCCGACATTAAAGTCCTGGACTTGACCTGGCACATCGCCGGCCCCTATTGCACCAAGCTCTTCGCTGACTACGGCGCCGACGTCATCAAGGTGGAGAGGCCTGGTGGGGGAGACCCCGCGAGGAGTATGGGCCCGTTCTTCGGGGATGACCCTCATCCCGAGAAGAGTGGTCTTTTTCTACACCTGAACACCAATAAACGGAGCATCACCCTGAACCTGAAGTGCGAGACGGGGAAGAGGATATTCAGGGAACTGGTGAAGGATGCGGATATCCTTGTTGAGAACTTCAGTCCCCGCGTAATGCCCTCCTTGGAGCTGGGCTACGAGACTTTGGCTGCAATCAATCCCAAGCTGGTAATGACCTCCATCTCCAACTTCGGCCAGACCGGGCCCTACCGGGACTTTAAGGCGTCTGAGCCCATCATCTACGGCATGGGAGGCTCCATGTGCACCACCGGGCTCGAGGATTGCGAACCGGTCAAGAAGGGGGGGAACCTGGTACAGTATGCAGGCGGCACATCGGCGGCGGCGGTTACCATGATAGCCCTCTATGGTGCCGGTGTAAGGGGTACCGGCGACCATGTCGACGTCTCCTTGATGGAGGTGCAGATGTGCTCCGTCGACCGGAGGATGAGCGAGCTTCTGGCCTACCAGTATAACAATGAGTTGACCCCGAGGGTGGATATCGCTGGTATGGCACAGTTCCCCTTCGGTATCTTCCCCTGCAAGGACGGCTACGTCGATGTCGCCGGGGGTCCGATGTTTCTCGACCGGCTGGAGAAGGTGCTGGGAATGTCCCTTATGGAGAGATACGGTGGTGCAGACCACTTCAACCTCGAGCGCAGGGAGGAGTTCTTCTCCACCATCTGGTATCCCTGGACGATGGAACGCACGCGGAAGGAGATAGTCGAGGCGTGCCAGGAGTCGCACGTCCTCTCCGCGCCGCTGAATACCGCTGAGGACCTGCTTAATGAGGAGCACCTGAAGGAGAGGGGTTTTTGGGTGGAGATCGAGCATCCCGTCGTGGGTAGAGCGACCTATCCCGGCAGGCTGGCATTTTCGGAGGAGCTGCCCTGGGTGGTGAGAAGGCCGGCGCCGCTGCTGGGTCAGCATAACGAGGAGGTCTATACTAAGTTGGGATATAGCAGGGAGGATATAGTGAAGCTACGGGAGACGGGAGTTATTTAATGGAGAAGCTGCCGCTCGAGGGCGTGAGGCTGGCTACGATAACCCCGATCTGGGCCGGCCCCTCCGCCGAGATGTACCTTGCCGACTGGGGTGCCGAGGTTATCAGGGTGGAGAGCCAGCAGTACTGCCCCCTGGGCACAAGGGGACCCGGCCCACGGCACCCGAAGTTCATCGTCGACATGGTGACGGGGCATTACTCGGCGTATCTCAAGGAAGGCTACGATGAGGTCAACGGCAGGCCGTGGAACCGGAGCTGCATGTTCAATCAGCACGGCCGCAATAAGTTCTCCTGTACCATGGACCTGATGAGGCCGAGGGGTAGGGAGATGTTCAGGAGGCTTATCAAGGTGAGCGATATATTCCTCGAGAGCAATATGCCCCATGTCATAGAGACCCTCGACCTGGGCTACGAGGTGGTGCGGGAATGGAATCCGAACCTTATCATGTTATCCCTCCCCGCCTTCGGTCGAACCGGACCTCTCAAGTATTACCGCACGCTCGGCGCTCACCTCGACAGCTATGCCGGCGGCACTTATGTCAGGGGCTATGCCGACCGGGATGTCTCCTCGAACTCTGTCGTTTTTCACGCCGACGAGGCTGCGGGAATGGCCGCCGCCTTCGTAATGGTTATGGCACTCCACCAGCGCAGCAGGACGGGGCGCGGGATGTTTATCGATATGGCCCAGGTGGAGACGGTTATACCCCAGCTGGGCGAGATTATCATGGACTATACCCTGAACGGTCGTGTGCAGGGCGCACGGGGCAACCGTGACGCCTGCGGCGCCGTCCAGGGCTGCTATCGCTGCCGCAGTGAGGACAGGTTCGTCTGTATCACGATTAGGACCGACGAGGAGTGGGAGGGCTTCTGCCGCGCTCTGGGCTACCCGGAGTGGACTGCCGACGGGAGGTTCTCCGACACCCTGAGCAGGTGGCACAACCACGACGACCTTGACAGGCATATCGAGGCATGGACCAGTCAGCACGGTCATTTCGATGTCATGTATACGCTGCAGAAGGAGGGGGTAGCCGCTGGTCCGGTGGAGCACCCCGACGATGCCTACGCAGACCCCCAGATGAAGGAGCGGGGTTTCTTCGAGGAGTTGACTCACCCCGAGTGCGGCACCCACCTCTACCCGGGGATGCCCTGGAGGATGGCCAACACGCCCAACCGGATACGGCGCCCGCCGCCCCGCCTCGGCGAGGACAACGAATATGTATATAAGCAGGTTATCGGRRTYACGGATRAGGAGTATGCCGAGCTGGAGCGGGAAGGCCATATCGGCATGGACTTCGTGCCCGACCTGCAGATGGGCAAGTACAAGCTCGAATAAATMACAGCGCTRGACAAGGGGGACAAAATGGCTTACAAATCGCTTATCCTGGAAAAGGAGGGRCATATCGCGACCATTACCCTGAACCGSCCGGAGGCGGGCAACGCTCTTGATTTCAGGCTGATGGTYGARYTSGAYGAYGTGCTGAAAGTGGTKGCRAACKACAGCGATGTCAGGGYGGTCATYATCACCGGYGCGGGCGGGAAGTTCTGCACCGGCATCGACCTTGGCATATTCACCGATGCGGAGGGACTGGTGGAGCGGCAGGGTGGCGAACCCGACGTCACTGCCGACCCGGATGACGAGACATACGGCAAGGGTACCGTCGTCGGCTCTGTCATCAGGATACGGAATATGGGGAAGCCGGTAATCGCTGCTATAAACGGCGTTACGGTCGGCGCCGGCTTTTCCATGGCGCTGGGCTGTGATATCAGGATTGCCTCGGAAAATGCCAGGTTCAGCATGGTGTTCGTCAAGAGAGGGATTGCCCCCGACACGGGAGGCTCCTTTACCCTGCCCCGGCTTATCGGGCCGGCCAAAGCCTGCGAGATGATATTCACCGGCGACAACGTCGATGCTGCCGAGGCCGAGCGGATAGGTCTGGTTAACATGGTTGTTCCCCATGATGAGCTGATGAAAGCGGCGAAAGAGATGGCGGCGAGGATAGCGAAGCACCCTCCGCTGGCTGTGTCGATGGCCAAGGCGGACCTCTACCGGGCTATGGCGGAGACGGACCTCGTAGAGCAGATGAAGCGCGAGGTAGCAACCCAGGATGTGCTTATGAACACGGAGGATTTCCAGGAAGCTGCGATAGCGTTTATGGAGAAGCGGGAGCCGCGGTTCAAGGGTGCATAGGCGGCACGGCTGGAGCGGGTGCTCCAACCCACCTATGAAACAGCGCCAACAGGGAGGTATTACGTGACTGCAAAGTTCAGTACAAGGGTAAACGAGATACTGGGGGTGGAGTATCCCATTATCATGGGGACGATGGGGCCGCAGTCAGACGCGGAGTTCGTCGCGGCGGCGGCCAATGCAGGCATATTCGCCTGCCTGTCTTCTATTCTGTCGAGGACGAGCGGGGAGCTTCGAGAGGCGATAAGGAAAACGAAGAGCCTGACCGATAAACCGTTCGGGGTGAACATCAACCTGTTCCCCATGGTGAGCCCTATTCCTATCGAGGAATATACCGAAGCTTCGATCGAAGAGGGGGTGCCGGTAATCGAGACCTCGGGCCGTAACCCTGAAGCGCTGGCCGAACGTATCAAGAAGGCCGGCGTGACCCTGGTGCATAAATGTATCGGTGTGAGGCACGCCCGGACGGCGGAACGGCTGGGCGCGGATATCATAGAGGTGGTGGGCTATGAGGCTGCGGGGCATCCCGGCAGGGACCCTATCGGCAGCATGGCGCTTATTCCCCAGGTGGCTGACGCGGTGAAGGTGCCTGTTGTCGCCGGTGGGGGTATCGGCGATGCCCGGGGGGTGGTCGCCGCGCTGGCGCTCGGCGCCGAGGGAGTGGTGATGGGCACGGTATTCGTGGCTACCCAGGAGTGTCCCATTCCCCTCGAGCTGAAACAGAAGCTCGTAGAAGCCAAGGAGACCGATACCATGCTTGCCTTCCGCACCAAGAGCGACCCGCTGCGGGCGCTGAATAACCCGCTCACGCAGCGTATACTGGAGATGGAGGAGCAGGGCGCCTCGCTGGAGGATTTAAAGGCTTTGATCGAGGGCAGGGAGGGCAGACCCGCCGGTGCGGTTGAGGAAGCTGACTGGAGCCTGCTTTCCGTCGGCCAGGTGGTAGGAAGGGTACACGACATCCCTACTATCAAGGAGCTGGTGGAGAGGATTGTGTGGGAGGTAGAGGCTGTGCAGGAGCGCCTGAACAGGGCACTGGGTGGAAAGGACTAGAGGGCAACCTGATGGCTGAGTTAAGAGAAGGAGCGATGGTTATAGAGAGGGAGGAGTACGGGGAAGGACGCGCAGCGTTTCTGGAGGAGAACGAGCCGGCGAAGCTATAGGCCCGTGGAAGCCATGCGGTCGTTGTGTATAAACGGTGTAGTAATTTGGAGGTGATGCACTATGAGCGACTTCAAAGAGGATATCCTGAAAGGCCGTGTCGCCCTGATAACCGGCGGGGGTACGGGGATAGGGAAGGAGATAGGGAGGACGCTGGGGAGACATGGCGCGAAGATAGCTATCACCAGCCGCAAGCAGGAGAACCTCGATGCTGCCTGCGCGGAGTTTGAGAAGGAGGGTATCGAGTGCTTCGCCATGACGTCGGACGTGCGCGATCCGGAGGCGGTGGAGCAGGTCATCGCCGCTACCCTGGAGAAATTCGGCAGACTGGACATCGTGATAAACAACGCGGCGGGGATGTTCCCCGCACCCATCGAAAAGATGTCCTATAACGCGTTTAAAACCATCGTCGACATCGATTTACTGGGCTCCTATAATGTCACCAAGGCCGCGTATACTGCGTATCTGAAGGAGCACGGCGGTTGTATCGTCAATATCACGGCTCCGTTCGAGCACTGGGGGGTCAGCTCCATGGCCCATGTCGCCGCCGCCAAGACGGGTTTGATGTCACTGACGAGGAGTTGCGCGGTTGAATGGGCGCCGCTGGGCATCCGGGTCAATAGCGTCGCCCCCGGCTTCATTGCGGAGACGGAGGGCGTCGACCGGTTCAGCGAGAAGGCGGCAGATGAGATGGACAAGGCATTGAAGGGCTCCAAGCAGGATATAGCGAATACCGTGCTGTTCCTGGTTAGTGATTCCGCCCGCTTCATCAGCGGCATGGACATCCGCGTCGACGGCGGTGCTACCATCGACCTGCTGCGGATGCCGGTGGTGTGATGTTTTATGATGAGAACGAAGTGCCGAGACCGTAGCTGTGTAGGAGTTGATTATGGATTTTAGCTTTACTCCCGAAGAGGAAGCGCTGCGCAGGGAGTTCGATGACTTCTTCAAGGTTGAGATGGTGAACGCCCCGCCGCAGTGGGGGACGTCCATGGAGGCGATATTCGGCCTGGACGAGTGCTGGGAGTTCCATAAGCGGACGGCGAAGAAGCTGGCAGCCAAGGGCTGGCTGTCCCGCCCCTGGCCCCGGGAGTACGGTGGGCAGGACGCTTCCCTGGTAGAGCAGTTTATCTTTAATGACGTCATGGGCTATCACAGGGGGGCAGGGGTTGACCACTGGGGTCTGGCACTGCTCGCCCCCACGCTGCTCGTCAGCGCCAGCGATGAGCAGAAGCGGGAGCACCTGCCTCCCATTGCTCGGGCGGAGGTGTTCTGGACGCAGCTGTGGAGCGAGCCCGGCGCCGGCTCCGACCTTGCTTCTCTTACAACACGAGCTGTGAGGGATGGCGACGACTACGTGGTGAACGGGCAGAAGATATGGACGAGCGGGGCGCATCGCGCTGACTGGGGATTTATGCTCGCCCGGACGAATCCCGAGGAAAGGCGGAGCCGGGGGCTTTCCTTCTTCCTGCTGGATATGAAGACCCCCGGGATTACCATCAATCCCGTCCTCAGCCTCGAGGGCTCTCACCTGTTCAACGAGGTCTTCCTCGATGACGTCCGCGTTCCGGCGCGCAACATGGTGGGCGAGGAGAACCAGGGCTGGATTGCTTCGCAGATGACCTCGAACTTCGAGCGCTCGATGATTCAACTGTTCTCCTTCCTGCAGCGGGAGCTGGAGGAGCTGATAGAGTTCTGCCGGGAGCCGGTATGGGGCGGCACGGTGCTGGCAGAGGACCCTCTCGTCCGGCACAGGCTGGCCCAGCTGGCAATCGATATCGGGGCAGGTCGCGCTTTCTCCTACCAGATAGTATGGACTCAGATGAAGGGGGGCCTGATAGTGGCAGCCCCCCTGGCGGCGGCGGCGAAGGTGCTCGTCACCGAGCTGGCGCAGCGCCTCATGTACACCGGCAACCAGATACTGGGGCTCTACGGGCAGGTGAAGGAGTCGCGGTGGGCGCCGCTCAAGGGCAGCTACGAGAAGGAGTATCAGCTCTGCCCCGGCCTGAATATGGCCGGCGGCACCTCGGAGGTAATGAGAAACCTCGTCTGCTCGCTGGGGCTGGGTCTGCCCCGGAGCTGGTGAAACGTTGTAGCGTTGCAATCGTTGAAATCGCCGAAGTCGTGGAATGCCCCTCGACGGGCTCAGGGCGAACGGAAGGTTTGATGACATGGAGTGGAAGACCAGGGTCACCGATTTGCTGGGCTGCAGGTATCCCATCATCCAGGGCGCTTTCGGCGGGTTCGGCAGGTCTGTCCTGGCGGCCCCTGTCTCCGAGGCAGGTGGTTTCGGAATCATAACCGCCACCGCGCTCAATACCCCCCAGAGGCTGCGAAAAGACATACGCAAGGCCCGGACGATGACCGAAAAGCCCTTCGGAGTGAACCTTTCGCTCATCGGGCATCCCCGTATAGACGAGTTGCGCGACGTGGCCATAGAGGAGAAGGTGTCTGCCATATTTACCTCGGCCTACAAGGCGGAAGAACACGGAAGGCGCATCAGGGAGGCGGGCATACCCTGGATTCATAAGGTAGGCACCCTGAAGCATGCCCTGGCGGCCGAGCGCCAGGGAGCGGATGCGGTGGTCATGGTGGGCATCGAGGGCGAGGGTGAGAAAGCCGCTCTTCATCTCAGCACCCTCACCAGTGTTACTATGGCCGCTAGGGAGCTCAGGATTCCGGTGATCGCGGCCGGCGGTATCGGTGACGGCCGAGGCTTCCTGGCTGCTCTGGCGATGGGAGCGGAGGGGGTCTACATGGGCACGGCTTTTATGGCGACGAAGGAATGCCCCATCGCTGAACGGCATAAGAGGGCACTGATAAAGGCAAGTCCATACGACCCCGATTTGCGAGACCGTATATTCGCCCCGCCGCCACCGGGCTTGGATGAGCTGACCCGGAAGCAGGAGGTATGGCAGCTTGTGGGCGACGCCAAGGTTCACTCGGTGTCCCAGCCTCTGCCGGTTATGGGAGGGTCGATGGCGGTGGGCTCGATCGCTCGAATTGTCACGGTCAAGGAACTGATAGACGGAATCATACGTGAGGCGGAGGAGCTTCTGATCGGAGACAGTCCCCTCGGTCGGATATTACAGACAAGAGGAAAATTCCACCGTTCGTAGTGAGCCCATAAAACGATAAGCGGTGGGTTAAAAAGGATGAAGTTCACCCTCACCTAACTTCTCCCATCAAGGGAGAGGAATTAGTCCTCCCTCCCCTGGTGGGAGGGAGTTAGAGGGAGGGGGTAATTTACTTTACAAATACTCCTCTACAGGCTTAGGTCGAATAAGATTATTTTATCGAACTTGGTGCTAACGGAGGTGTGAGCCATGATATACCTGCATGAGATCCATGAAATCGTCGGCGGCAAGAAGGAGGAGTTCTCGGAGGCTATGCGCAGCCAGTGGAAGCCGCTTATCGAGCGTGATGACCTGGCAAAGGTGCTCTGGTTTTTCCATCACGCAGTCGGCACCAGCGTAAGCTACCAGGCGGTGTCGATTACGGCCGTAAAGGACTGGCAGGCATTCGGCACCATAATGGACCGTACCCTTACCGACCCCGGCTGGAAGGCCTGGGACCGTGATGTGAGCAAGCTGCGCAAGGACGTTACGGGCAAGGTGCTTATTCCCAACCCGCTGTCCCCCCTTCAGGAGGTTGACTTCAGCAAGGTGGGAACCGAGCCCGACGACGGCGTGCCCGCCGTTTACCTGCACGATACCGGCTGGGCGTTCCCCGGCATGATGGATGAATACGTCGATGCCTGGCATACGGTACTGGGGCCGCAGATGGAAGCCGTCCAGCCCCCCGTTATAACGATAACAGCCGGTTGGCGCACCTGCCCCGGAACCGGCCGTTTCCACGAGGCTATTCTGCTGTCCAGGATTCACAACTGGGAGCTGTTCTCGTTCATAATCACCTTCGGAGAGCCACCGGCGCAGCCCGGCGAGTGGATGATAGAAGGGCTCAAGTACCGTGACCGCTGGGAGAGCAAGATACTCCGTACAGCAGACTGGTCTCCCATGAAGTAGAGTACCGTTCGGTTACAGTCAGCATTAGTATTTGATATTAGGTTATTTTCCGTTCGCCCTGAGCCTGTCGAAGGGCCGTTCATGGTTCGACAAGCTCACCACGAACGGGTTAAAAACACAATATCACTGAGAATTATACCAGCCCTAACCGAACGGTATGGGAAGTAGATGGCGGTGTAATACCGTTTTACTTATCAGCTGTGGTGATCGCCGGGGGCTTGAGGTGAATAAGCCGCCGGCAGAGGTCTGAGCCAGTGGTCAAGGGACTGTCGAGCAGTTCCACCTGCACCGAGTGTTTCATTACAGCCTCGAACATCGCCTTGTTGAAGTAGTTCCCGCACATGCACCACCCAGGCGTAGGCTCCAGGTGGCCGAGGGCTATCATGGGGCACGCGCACTCTCCCTTCACCGGCGGGTAGAAGTCGTAATGAATAACGTCGTCCTTGCGCTCCAGCTTCCTCGCTCCGGGGAAGGCGTCCATCAGGTTCTGCATGAAGGTGTCTATGTCTACATCCGTATTGAGCTGCGCGTAGGGCAGAAATAGAGAGTTGCACATCTCCCCGGTGCAGCGGAGGCACATCTCGCGTGCCGTTTCATCGAAATCGGGCCGGAAGATGCGTTTGAGCACCTCGCCTTTCTGCAGCCCTACGAAGAACTCGCGCTGCGCTATCTCTTCCTCGGAAAGCTCTTCGGGCATGACGCCTCCTTATTCATCCCGCGTATTCGAGGACACCGGGGGCTTCAGGTACACGAGGTACCGGATATATGGGTCGCCGGTAGTGTGGGGGCTGGCCATGACCTCCACCTTGTGGCACGGTTTCCCTGTGGCGACCTCTATGTACTCCGCACCGAGGTTGGCGGCGCACTGGCAAAGCTCGGGGAAGGGCTCTATAAGTCCCAGTATAACGAAGGGACAGTGGCACACGGGCTTGCCGTCCTTGTCCAGCGGGTGGTGGTAGTCCACCTGGATAACGTCCCCGAACTGCTCGATATCCCGCGGTCCCAGCGGAGGCTGCAGGTCGCAGGCATGCAGCTTGTACGCCTCCAGGCCCATGCCCGGCGTCACCCCTACGACGGGAGTTCCCAGCACGCCACAGCCTCGGGACATCTTCTTAAGCACTTTATCCCTGTATTCCCTGGGGAGCTCCCGTACCCCTTCGAGGAGCCCCCGTAATGCATGGGGCAGCCACTGCTCGTAGATTAAGTTCTTGATTTCCTGCGGCATCTCCTCGGCAGTTGTGTAGGTTACCTCCATGGCTTCCTTCGGCAGTTCCTGACTCATCGTTCTACCTCCCTAGTTTAATTATATACTATCGGGTGATGCTTAAGCGGCTTACTCCTTGCCCCATTCTACCTCGGGCATGGCTACTGTTCTCACCTCTTCCGTCCCTGCTTCCTCCAGGAACGGGGTGCGCAGGGGTGAGTACGGCACCAGCCCGTACAGGAATCTATAGGTCACCTTGGGGCGCCACTTCCCCGCCTTAGCCTCCCACTCCTTGTACGCAGGGTCGTTCAACGATGCCTCGCGTATCTTCTCCCAGTCGCTGTGGATATTGCCTGCGGTCCAGACGTTGATGACCTCATTGCCGCTTGCCGTCCCCGCTACCGCGTGATAGCAGCCCACCAGCTTCATGCCCCAGCCCTGCGCCATCGGCATGAGTTCCTTTTCTATGGCACGAATATATTCATCAACCTTTCCGGGAGCGACTTGTGCCAGGGTGTGCAGGTAAATGGTGGCTCTATAGTCGCCCTCTTTAATCTGGGCAAGAGTGGGGCTGAAATGTGCGGGCTCCAGCACCTTGCCTACCCAGTCGGTGCGGTAATCGACAGCTTCGCGCTCCCAGACCTTGGCCAGGGGGTGGTTGTCGTGAAAATCCTGCAGCCTGTCGAGGACAGCCCAATCGTCAACCTCCCACAGGGCCAGGTTCTCGTTATAATGAATCCCTACCATGAACATACCGACCAGTCGCATCCCGTTCTGCTCTGCCTCGGGCAGGTAGTCAGTACCCATTACCTTCCAGAACTCCTCCTGGAGTCGCGGCACGATGGTTATGCTTTCATAAAGGTAAAGCATGCTACACCCTCCAGCTTACATACTCATATGTTCTCACGATGTTGCTCTGGTTAAGCCCCTAGTGCAGAAGGGAGTAAGGCGCGGGGAGCAGGAACTTGAAGCTCAAATCCGCGCACAGGCTCGGCAGCTTTTCTGCCCAGCGTTGTAGCTCTGGTTCCTTAAGCTGCGCCTCCCGAATCTGCCCCCAGTGCGCCCAGTCCTTCACCGACCATAGGCTTATGATCTCGCCTGACTCGCCGCATGCGCCGAACCAGCGATAGCAGCCCGCCAGCTTCATCCCCTGATTTTCCGCCGCGGGCACCAGTTCGCTTTCCAAGGCTTCCAGGAACTCCTGCGTTTTTCCCGGCAGGACGTTGTAGATCAGCCGGTAATACAGGGTGTTACCGGTGAAATCGCCCTGATTCTGCCGCTCCTTGAGCTCCGCCGCTGTGGGAGAGAAGGACACGCCCTCGAGCATGCTGTCGAACCACTCGTCCCGGTACCTGAACCCGGCGCGGTGCCAGGAAAGTCCGTCGCGCTCGTGCATCACGTAGTTGGACAGGCCTTCGAAAGTGTCTACGCCGTGAGGCAGTTCGGACAGAAAGAATGTCTCGCGGTGCCGGAAAGCAACCCTGAAAACCCCCAGCACTGTCATGTGGCGGCTGAGGCCGGGAATCAGGTCGGTGCCCATGACCTTGATATACTCATCCATCACGCCGGTGAACGGGTAGGTGGTCTCATAGAGGTAGAGCATGGTGTATGTTCCTCCCCTCTCTCGTCTTTATAGTTGCCTGAAAGATTGCCAGTTGGAATTGGCCAGAAGATGCGATAGCTATTGAGCTTCACTGATTCCGGCACTTGCGCTTGAGTTCATCTAGTCGCTCCCGGTACTGGGATTCCAGGCTGCGCTGTGTCTCCAGCCATTCCGCGGAGCTTTCCACTGCGGGCTCGACCGCTGAGCCGGATATGCCCTTCAGCTTCAGCTCGTTCAGCTTGGCTTCTCTTAGCGCGCCCTGCTTTTCGAGCTGTGCCTTTTCCAGTGCACCGTTATATTCTTTCATTAGCTTTCCGATAGCCTGCACAGTCCCGGCGTCTCCGGTCAGGTGTTCGATGGCTGTCAGCACCTTCTCGTCTGCTGCACCCCGCCTGACATCTATTCTATCTAGGAGATTCGATAGTAGATGCCGCTTGACTGTCTCGCGTTCATCCTCCGCGTGTCTTGCCAGTTCCGCATCAATGTCACGCAGGGGTAATCCGCTTAGGTAACGTTTAACGAGGGCTTCCCCGGCCGCTGCCAGTTCCTCCTCCTTAAGCCGCCTTTTCTCATCTTCGGAAGGAGCCCCCAGCCTCTGAGCTCTCTCCAACGCTATATCCAGCGCACTCTTTATCTTATCATCTTTGTCAGGCATATGTTTATCCTGCGTTGGATGGGCTTACAAATAGGGGTAGATATACTTCCTGATCATCTCGAAATTGCGCTCTATAGCTTCCTTACCCGCTATGATTCCGGGGCTGCCGTATTGATGGCCGGTGAGTATATACTCGATGTCCAGCTGGGCAACCCTTTCGATACTCGCCTTGAGCGCCTTTGCGCTGCCGCCGGGTATATCAACGCGTCCGGTGCTTCCGTAGAATATCAGGTCTCCTCCCATAAAGACCTTCGAGTCCGGCCAGTATATTGATATATGGCCCTCCGAGTGGCCGGGGGTCTGAATAATCTCGGCGACGCAGTTCTCACCGAGGCGCAGCTCCCCTTCAGTTAGATAGAAATCTGGGTTCAGTTCCGGGAACTCGAATCCCATTTGCTTGAGCACCTGTGCTGCTTCGCCCTCCGCCAGCTTGAGGAACTCGTCGTCCCCCTTGCCGATAGCCACCGAGGCACCGCTCATCTTCCTGATGGCTTCGGACGCTCCATAGTGGTCGGGGTGAGCGTGTGTGTTGATTATCAGACCGATGTCCTCGATCTTGAAGCCGTCCGCGGTTATCTCGGATATAAGCCGGTCGAGGCAGTTCTGCCTCGCCTCGTTGGTTATCATGCCGGGGTCTACCAGGACGTGCTTATCCTGGGGAAGAACGCTGGCAACAAGGTAGGAATTAGAGTTGTTACCGTACATCTGCATCTCCTGCATGGTAACGCCGGGCCAGAGGTACGCATAAAAATTATCTACTAAATGCAAAATCAACCCCCTGCGGTATTTTGGCTCTATTATTCACCTAGATTATATCATCAGGTGATAAGGGAAGGTAGGGGCGGGCTGAGTCTCGCTCTTTACAGTGGTGTAGTGGCTTGACAAAAAATCGCCTGACGAGTAAAGTTTCCTCTGCCAGATAGTATTATTTCAGTGTATCGGTATGTTATGCGAGAGCCGGAAGATAGTGAGCTAAACGAGAGGGAGCGGCAGGTGCTTGCACTCGTTGCTCGGGGGATGACCAATCGTGAGATTGCCGAGCATCTGTTTACATCCACCAGCACCGTGAAGATATGCCTACATCAGGCATGTGTGAAGCTGGGAGCGCGTAACAGGGCACAGGCTGTTATCACAGCCTTGCAGCGCGGATATCTAACTACACAGGACTCCTTTTCCCTGGAGGAACTGGCGGATCTGCTTGCATCCTGGGGACCGGAATCGATAGAAAAGGTAGCACAACTGCTCAGGCAGAAACTCCAACAACATCAATCGCAATCAGATAGCAAGTAGCCCCATATACCTGGCATAGCTTACAGCACAAGGCATCCGCTTCTCTGGCAGTATTCCTCTTAGCTTCGGTTTTGCTGCTAAGTATGCCTACATCCGCTATTTATACCTGTTCATCCTGTGATTAGGTGCGCCGGGCGGTTTTATTGATTAGGGCTTAGTAGCGCCTGCTGTGGCCCTATCATCTTGTATCTGTTAGGAACAGGACGAAAGTTAACGTAAAAACCTAAAAGTTCAGGAAAAAACTAAACGAAAGTTAGAAAAAAAGCTTGAAAACGGCATGGCGATGTAGTAACGTAGCCCACACAGTACCCCTCTGATGCAAGGTTATCAATTCAAATTCGGTACAGCTTCATAGCGTATTCTTGTAAATAAGAGGTGGACACATAGTAGAGCAGGCTTTGTCAGGTACCAAGGTACTGGACCTGACCCATTATATTGCTGGCCCCTATTGCACCAAGATACTGGCTGATTTCGGCGCCGAAGTAATTAAGGTGGAGAAGCCAGGTAGCGGTGATGTCGCCAGGGCTATGGGCCCTTTCCCCGAAGATCAACCTCACCCTGAGAAGAGCGGCCTGTTCCTGTACCTCAACACCAATAAGAAGAGCATTACCCTGAACCTGAAGAGTGCAACAGGTGTAGGTATTCTGAAGTCACTCGTGAAGCAGGCGGACATCCTGGTTGAAAATTTCAGCCCCCGCGTAATGCCCAGCCTGGGGCTGGATCACGGGACGTTGGAGGAGATAAACCCCGGCTTGGTGATGACATCCATCTCCAATTTCGGGCAGACCGGGCCCTACCGCGACTACAGAGCAACGGACCTCACCATCTGGGGATTGAGCGGCATACTCTACGAACATGGCGAGCCCACGCGGGAACCGTTGAAGATGGGCGCCAATGTATCCGAGTACGTAGCGGGACTCTACGGAGCGCTCACCACGATATCCTCTCTCTATTACCGGGACGAGACAGGTGTCGGGCAGCATGTGGACGTCTCGATACTGGAGGCCTTTCACACCATGCAGCCGACCATGACACTGGTCTTTTCCATGGCTGGTTTCATCAGGCACAGGGCGGGGATTCATTTCCCCTGGGGCATTCTTCCCTGCCAGGACGGTTACATCGGGTTCTTTCTCCCAACCCAGACCCACTGGGAATCGCTCTGCGCCCTTCTCGAGATGCCTGAACTCAGGGAAAAGCCTGAGTATGAGACCCCGTTAATGCGTGAAGAGCGCCGTGACGAAATAACCGCCATCATAGTCTCATGGTTGCGCGATAAACGCATGGAGGATGTATTCCACGCTGCTCAAGAGCTCAGGCTTCCCCTGACCCTTGTTCCTAATACCAAACAGACGCTTGAAATGAAACAGCTAGGGGATAGGGGATATTTTGCAGGTATAGACCATCCCGTGGCGGGCAAGCTCACCTGTCCCGGCGCTCCCTTTAAACTTGCCGAGACGCCGTGGCAGGCTGGACGGGCCCCGTTGCTGGGGGAGCATAACGAGGAGATTTACGGCGGGCAATTGGGCTATAGCGAGGAACTGTTGACCAAGTTGGGAGATGAGGGCGTTATTTAAATAGAGAGAATCCAATCCATGAAAGGGTAGAAGGTGTCAGCATTACCGTTACAGGGCGTAAGAATCATCGATGCCTGCATCTACTGGGCAGGCCCCATGGCTACGATGCTGCTGGCGGATCTGGGGGCTGAGGTAGTCAAGATCGAGTCGATACAGCGCCTTGACTTCCTGAGGCTGCTCGGCGGGTGGCCCAGTGCGGACGGGTATGAGTTCTCTGCCGCATTCAATGGCACCAACAGAAATAAATATGGTATCACCCTCAACCTTAACCATCCCCGGGGAAGGGAGATATTCAAGAGACTGGTGGAAATCGGTGATGTGGTCACGGAGAACTTCAGCCCCAGGGTGATGGAGAACTGGGGCTTGACCTACGATGCGTTAAAAGAGATCAAACCCGGGCTGATAATGCTTTCCATGCCCGGTTTCGGTACTACGGGCCCCTGGCGCAACTATGTTACGTTCGGGCCTAATGTGGAGATGGTGTCGGGCATGCCTACCATCAGCGGTTACCCCGGGGGAGAGCCAATGATGACTGGCTATATAGCAGACCCCGCTGCTGGCTTGATGGGCGCGGTTGCTGTCGTGGTCGCCTTGCAGCACCGCCATCGTACAGGCAAGGGACAGCATATCGACCTCTCCCAGATAGAGGCCTTCACCGCTTTTATGGGGCAAGCGATTATAGATTATTCTATGAACAATAGGATGCAGCCTCGGAGGGGCAACCGGCACCCATCGATGGCGCCACACGGCGTCTATCCCTGCAAAGGCGACGATGATTGGGTCACCATCACCGTATCCTCTGATGAGGAGTGGGACAGGTTGTGTGATGCCACGGGCAATCCCTCGTGGGCCAGCGAGCCAAAGTACACTGACGCAGCGAGTCGATATAGCAACCATGATGAACTGGACAAACTTATGGGTGAATGGACGCGGCAGCACGATAAACACGAGGTGATGCAAATATTGCAGGGTGCAGGAGTGGCTGCTGCGCCGGTTCTGTCATATGCTGAGTTCCTGGATGATGCCCATATTAAAGATAGAGGTTTCTTCGAGACAGTAACCCGTCCGTTGACGGGGACGCATCCATATCCCGGTTTTCCTGTTAAGCTCTCAGAGACCCCGGTTACCATCCGCAGGCCAGCGCCGACCCTTGGCCAGGATAACGAGTACATTTTGAAAAATCTGCTTGGAATGACAGATGACGAGATCAATGAGTTAGTCGAAGCGGAGATTATCGGTACGAAGCCGCAGGGCTGGGCGTACAGCATGGAGGCAGATGAGGCGATATCGAAGCTGAAGGATATACATGCTAGGGGGGATGATAGTAAGAAGGAGACTTAGTAGCAATACGTTAAGCGGTGGAAGTGAAAAACTAACCTATTAGTCGAAAGGGAGGCGAAGCTATGAAGCGAGAATACGATGTCATCATCATAGGAGGAGGCCCCGGAGGTCTATCTATAGGGACTTTACTTGCGAGGGAAGGAATATCATCAGTAATAGTAGAAAAGGATCCAACCCTTGGTGGACGGATACGGTCGGTTGACTTCGCTGGTTGTCGAGTTGATTGCGCGACCCACTTTTTAGTTTCATTGGAAGGTGCTGTAGAAAAAACCTCGGTTTATCAACATTTCAAAAAGTTAGGGCTTCCTCTTGAATACAAAATTGTTCCCTGGTCAATGAGCCTGGTTACCAAAGAGAAGCCCGGTCAGATCGATTTCTTTGCAATGGATCCTGCACTTGGCGCAAGTAACTTCTTTGAGTTTTTTGCCTTTGCAACCGGTGTAGAGATGGGTGATGAATCCAAAGAGGAACTAATGCGTGTGGCTAGTATCTGTGCGGACATGTCGGAGGAAGAATGTCACAAGGTAGTGAATGTATCATTCGCTGACTGGATAGACAAGAATGTGAAGGATCCTATTGCCCAGGCCGTCATGCTCGGTATGGAACCTGTTGTCGGGGCGCCTGCAACGAATCTTAATTTTGGATATGTTGCTAAAGCTTTTGGTACATTTATCAGCGCTGGTGCTCCTTTAATCTGGTATCCGGACAAAGGGACGCTGGAAACAGCATTTGTTGAGCCCCAGGCCAAATATTACAAAGACCATGGTGGAGAGATAGTAACTAACAGGATAGTAAGCAGTATTTCAATTGAGAATGGTAAAGCAACAGGGGTTGTCGCCGTAGATTTTCGTAATAGATACATGATAGAAGAATACAAAGCCAAAGCAGTAATATGTGCTATACCAATATTTGAGGCTGTAGCTAAGAACGTGCTTTCTTCCGAATTCATAACTAAAGAGTGGGCTGAATCGATAAGGCGATGTGCAGCACTATCAGGACCAGATCTTTCGGGATTCTTCCTCTTAAATAAGGAAGTTCTTCCTGAAGATGGTTGTGGCTGGATGCATATCTTTGATACCGATTATGGATTACCAACATATGTTGGGGATTGTACATTAGGATCTTATATAAATTCTTCTGTCCCCAAAGGAAAGCAACTCGTTACATCAATGATTCCCAATTCATTAACGACAAGTCAGTTCGGACTTAATCCAACAATGGATAAAGTAAGAGCAGCTCATAATGCCTGGAAAGAGTCAATAGAAAAGCCATTCCCTGGATTCAACGATGCTATCGAGTATGAAGGTATGAATCTGCAACTGAACTTTACAAGGTATGCATATGCAGTTGTTGATACTGAATTACAGATTCAATCACCTAATATTGAAGGTTTATACTTCGGTGGTGATTCAATTTGGGCTTTAGGTAAACCGATGCAAGATAAGTGTTATGAGATAGCTGAACCACTATGCGAACGGATTGCTGATTATATCCGTTGATGGTAAAAATTAAACTTCCCACGACACTACAGTCAGGGTATTAAGTGAGGTAGAATAGGGACATTTCTAAATATGATCAGGAGTTTTGGCAATGCACCTCTCAATGGCGCGGAAAGTAATCGAACACTATAGTAAATTTCCCCTCCCAATCGAGACAGTAGATGATGATGAGGCTATACACTTCGAAGAACCATTCACAGTAACTGATGAAGAAGGAGAGATACTTTGTCAGCTTATGCCCTATCCAGAGCATATAGACGATATAGCTAAGCGGATAGGTCGTGATAAAAAAGAGCTTATTCCCTTACTCCATAGTTTAATTCATAAGTGCTTTGTTGTGCTCAGCGGGCCAATTGATGATGGCTACTTCAGAGCCCAGACGCTATGGCCGGGGGCAATTGAAATGCAGGAGAAGTTTTTCTCAGATCTAGAACCATCCGCTTTGGAAGAACATACTACATTGAACGCAGGCCCCTTTGTTGATGCAATCTTTGGAACACTAGATATACAGCCTTGGTTTAGAGTTGTCCCCCACGAAGAGGCTATACCACATGATATCGAAGTGTTTCCCAGCGAACTCTTTACGCACCTTGTTGAACATGCCGGTGACACAGGTCTTGCTATTTGCGATTGTTATTGCCGCGCGAGGGCGAAAAGGTATGGCGGTGGCTGCGATTCACCCAAAGACGAAATCTGTATGGCGTTTGGGGCCTATGCCAAAACAGGGGTCGAGATCGGGGCTTTTCGTGCGGTTACCAAAGAAGAGATGATGAAGATAGGCAGGAGGACTCGGGATGCAGGTTTAATCAGGCAAGCTTTCACGTGCGAGCATACTACTCTTATCTGCAACTGTTGTGACTGTTGTTGTGGCCTTCTGACCCTAGTCAAATTAGGTATGCCTCAGTCCACACTCAAGTCAAATTTCATAGCGCATTTCAATTGGGATCAATGTAATGGATGCCAAAGTTGTATGAAGGCATGTAGGCTCGATGCTATTACTCTCGATTTAAAAAATAAAAAACCTATACTTAATCCGGAGAAATGTATCGGATGTGGTTTATGTGTAGTAGCATGCCCTAATGAAAATGCAGCAACACTCAAAAGAAAAAAGGAGGTTATTAAATACTTCCATTCTTTTGATGAGGTCCTACGTTTTAGAGCTGAACAGACTGGACGAATGGAATTGTATGAAAACTATCAAGGCCAGGAGATGCTTTGAGATTCAATTGAAGTACAGCAGATGCTAGAGTTATATCGTTACTCGATTGGAGGTTCTAATAGATAAAAAGCCCGGATATGTCGGAAAGATACTAAAAGTCGACTTATCCTCAGGAACTGAAATAAGTATACCAACAGATAGTTACGCCAACAGGTTTCTTGGAGGAAGAGGTATCTCAGCAAAAATCTATTGGGATGAAGTGCTACCAGATAGCTCAGCCATTATGCGAGAGGATTACTAATTACCTTCTTTAATAGTGACTATATCTAGCAAATATAAATATAAGGAGGATAGAGTGCGCAAACTCCTGCGAATAAATCTTACCAACGGTGTGACAGAGGAGGAGGATATTCCTCAGAAGACAGCTTTGAATTATGTCGGGGGACGTGGCTTTGGCACCAGGTACGTCTACGATGAGATAGCGCCCAAGACCGATCCACTCGGGCCGCAGAACAAGCTCATGATCGGCACAGGGCCGCTGGCGGGGACCGGCGCCCAGTCGCTCTCAAAGTGGATGGTCTATACGAAGAGCCCGCTTACCGGGACCTACACCCGCAGCTCGGGAGGCGGCGATTTCGGGGCCTGGCTCAAGTGGGCGGGCTTCGAGCTTATGATTATTGAAGGTAAGGCAAAGAAGCCTGTCTATCTTTACATAAAGGATGGTATATACGAAATCCGCGATGCCGGAGCCATCTGGGGCAAGACCACGGTGCAAACACAGGATTACCTTCGAAAAAAGCATGGACCCAAAGCACGGATGGTCTGTGTCGGGCCTGCTGCGGAGAAGATGGTCCGCTTTGCCGGGATATTCAGCGGCAGTCGCACCGCCGGACGCGGTGGTACAGGCACGGTAATGGCATCGAAAAATCTGAAAGCGGTGGTGATAGAAGCCGCTCGAACCGAGGACCTGGCGGCCCCGGATGAATTCAAGAAGCTGGTACGGCAGCAGATTAAGGGCTATAAGGAGGCTTTGGGATTCGAGCCGTTCCGCGACTATGGTACTCCCATGGGGGTTGATTATCCCGGTTTCGGAACCGGCTCTTTTCCGGTGCTTAACTTCCGTCGCGGAGACCTGGAGGGCTGGGAGAAGCTCTCATTCATGCAGTATGCCGCGATTACACAGAAGCACACCGGCTGCTACTCCTGCATGCTCAAGTGCGGGAAAATACGTCAGGTTGCCGACGGTCCGTATACGGGAGCCACGAGTGAAGGGCCGCATTACGAGACAATATGGGCATTTTCAGGACCGACGGGATGCACCGACATCGGAGCAACGGTAGTTGCCGACCGTATGTGCTGTGATCTGGGCATAGATACGATCAGCACTGGCGGTGTGATAGGCTTTGCTTATGAGCTGTTCGAGAAGGGCATTTTAACGATAAAAGACACGGATGGGCTGGTTCTGAGCTACGGAGACCCCGAGCCTATGCTCAAGCTCATCGAGAGGATAGGGAACAGGGAGGGGCTGGGCGATATCCTCGCCGAAGGTGTTAGGCGGGCGGCCGAACGTATCGGTAAAGGCGCGGAAAAGTATGCCATGCATGTTAAGGGCCAGGAACTGCCGGGGTACGAGCCGAGGGCGATGAAGGCGCTGGGTATGAATTACGCTTTGAGCACTGTGGGGGCGAATCACTGCTACGGCTATGCGCAGCAGGAGATAGGCAACCCGAGGCCGCGGATTTTAGATGCTGCTGCTGATGAGAATAAAGGGGATGTGGTGAAATACAACCAGGATTACGTTGCTGCGCTTGAACTGGTTCTGGCCTGCACCTTCCCGGGCAATAATCTGGAGTGTTTCGGCCTGGAGCTTGTGGCAAAGATGCTGGTTGCGGCATGCGGGGAAAAGAAATTCGGGAGCGAGGACTATCTCTGGCAGGCCGCGGAGCGCGTCTACAATCTGGAGCGCTGTTTCAACATCCGTGAGGGATTCACACGAAAAGATGATGCCCTGCCTGAGAGGTTTTATACCGAGCCACTGAAGGGAGGACTCCGCGACGGTGAGGTAATAAGGAAGCCGGATACCATCATAGATGAGTACTACGATGAGCGTGGTTGGGACAGCAACGGGATACCAACAGCGGCAACGCTTGCCAGATTGGGACTGCAGGAGGTGGATAAGGATATGGCAAAGGT
This sequence comes from Dehalococcoidia bacterium, assembly GCA_011174795.1. Taxonomy (GTDB): domain Bacteria; phylum Chloroflexota; class Dehalococcoidia; order SZUA-161; family SZUA-161; genus W281. Next base: position 124,654 of record DUEY01000001.1, on the reverse strand, counting down.
TCGGGGCTAGAAATTCCCGGTTAGAAAGAAGCGCAAATGGCTGATGCAAGCTTCGACGCGGTAGTAATCGGTGGAGGTCAACAGGGCCTGGTAATAGGTAATTACCTTGCCCTTAACGGCATGACAGTTGGTCTCTTCGAGCGGAGGCATGAGCTAGGCGGTTGTGCCTGCACCGATTCCACCCCGATACCGGGATTTATCGGCAACCCGCACGCTGAGCACCTGGGATTCTGGAACAGCCCGTGTAATCAGGACTTCAAGCTCCATGAAAAGGGGCTGAACTTTATATTTCCTGAAGTCATGGCTTCCATGGCTTTTCCCGACGAAAGGTGCCTGGTCTTTTATACGGCGGTGGCATGGGATAAGGAAACTGGTGAGATCACTCCCAATCTGGAAATAGTAGGGAAGAACATCAATGAGGTAGCAAGGATATCGCCAAAGGATGCCGAGAAAATGGCGAAGCTGGCGGAGAAGAGCTTCTGGGACTTCTTCACGGCGGTCTTCCTGCACCTCTACAATCCGCCTCCCCTGGCTGGCGAGCCTGATTATATAGAAAGCCAGTTGAATGAGCCGGAGTCCCTGCTCGATCCACGATATCCATTCATGACCGAGTACGAGATAATCTGTGATCTATTCGAGAGTCCAGAGTTGAGGACCTATTGTATAACATGGAACCACTATAATTTCGTGTATGCCGATGATGTTGCCCCTATCCCGATGGCTTTGCTCTGGCTGTCTACTATCTTCGGTGTTTCGGGGTTAGCCTGCGCTCAGGGCGGCACGCATAATGTCGCCCATGCCCTTCAGAGGGCGCTGAGCGAACAGGGCGGGCAGTTTCTGGTAAATGCTGATGTTGATAAGGTTCTGGTAGAGAATGGAAGTGCTCGTGGAATCAGGCTCGCCGATGGTGCCGAGATCGAGGCGACGAGGTTGGTGATTGATGCTACTGATGTCGAGCAGACGATTAACAGGCACCTGCGTGATGTACAGATAAACACCGATATCCGCAGGAAGATCAATAAACTGAGACATGATAGAGGGCAGCCCTTTTGGGGGCATGCCGCTTTCCATGAGTTGCCGCAGTATAGAGCAGCAAGCTGGAATCCGGATGTGGGCAAGGCGCGCTGGCTGGTCATGGGCGATCCCGACCCAGAGTACCTTTTTAGGGAGTACCGGTACCGTGCACAGCACATAAAGCCAGGACAGTGGCCGCCAAAGATGTATCCCACAGCATCCACTGAAACACAATGGGACCCGAGCTATGCTCCTCCGGGGAAGCATCTTGCCTTGGTGGGGGAAGGATGTGCGCCACCTGCGAGCTGGTTGACTGAGCGGGAATGGGTGCAGGTGAAGAGTGAGGTCGGTGAACGTATTATAGCGGAGTGGCAGGCGTACGCGCCAAACATTACTCCAGACAATATTATTGGCGTTAACATTGGTACTCCCTATGACTACCAGCAGAGAAATGCTAGCTGGGTGGATGGTGACGTGCAGCCACCCAGCATTGTGCCCAGCCAGTGGGGCAAGTACAGGCCGATACCTGAACTTGCCCAGTACCAGGTGCCGGGCATAGAGAACTTCTATTTAGCCTCGGGCCATCATAACGTCGGGCTCATAGGTTGTTCTGGATACAATTGCTACAAGCGGATCGCGCAGCATCTCGCCCTGAAAAAGCCCTGGGAGGGGCGTATGATTTGAGAGTAGATTTATGGGCCAATAATATTTACTACTTTAATATGACGATTGTTTGGCTAGGCAGGATAAAAAGATAAGGAGGTACACATGGCTGATGCAAGTTTCGACGTAGTGGTGATTGGAGGAGGACACCAGGGCCTGATAGCCGCCAACTATATGGTAAGGAATGGCTATACCGTGGGCCTATTCGAACAGCGACGTGAGCTTGGTGGTGGTGGCTGCACCGAATCGCGTCCGATATCCGGTTTCATCGGGAATCCCTGTGCTCACGTGGCGGGATTGTGGGCAAGCCCCTGCAACCAGGACTTCAAACTGCACGAGAGAGGACTGGAATATTTTTTCCCCAAGGTAAATAGCTCGATGGTATTTCCGGATGGAAGGTGTATCGTATCCTATCGTGCTCTACAGTGGGACAAAGAGACCGGGATGATGATACCGCAGGATGACATTGTACAGAAAAATGTTAAAGAGGTTGAAAGGATATCGCCCAAAGACGCCGAAAAACTGGCCTGGTTCGCCGAAGGCAAGGTCTGGGAGTGGGGATTTGCTGCAATGACCGGCCTGTGGAATCCTCCTGCGCTGCCCGGTGAGGTCGACCCAATCGAGATGCTTATCGCCGACCCGAACTCCGGTCTTGAGCGCAGGCATCAATTCATGACTGGAACCGAGTTCGTCAGCGATTTCTTCGAGAGCAATGAGTTGAGGGCTCATGCCCTGAGGATGATGGGCTCTGCCGGCATATATCCCGACGACGTGCCGCCTCTTCTTGTTTCGTTGCAGAATGTGCCGACACAGATACTGGGCTTCGGCGGCGGTGTATATGTTGGAGGCACGCATAATGCCATCCATGCCTTGCAGAGAGCCCTCAGCGAGGAGGGAGGCCAGTTCTTCGTCGGTGCTGACGTTGACGAGGTTATAGTTGAAAACGGCCGTGCTACTGGCATCAAGCTGGCCGATGGCACTCATGTAGAGGCAAAGAAGATGGTGATTACCTCTATTGTGATTACCCAGACCCTCGCCAGGCATCTTCGTAATGTGGACTTAGGCCCCAAAGGGGCTGAGTGGCGCAGGAAGATTGCCAAGCTGCGGGTGGATAGAGGTCAGATCTTCTGGGGGCACATTTGCATGCATGAGAAGCCGGACTATATAGCTAAGGAATGGAACCCCGACGTCGATGAAGGGCGCTGGATTTTTATGGGTGATGCCGATATCGAATATATGGACCAGGAATACCGTTTCCGCAATCAGCATATACGGCCGGGGCAGTGGCCCGAGAGACTCTATATATGGGAGGGAACGGATTCTAAATGGGATCCGAGATACGCGCCTCCCGGCAAGCACGTTTCCCTGCTGGAGGAGATGGCATTCCCCGCAAGCTGGAGGACCGAGGCGGAATGGATGCAGATTAAGAAGGAGGCTCCCGACCACTTCTTGAAGCAGTGGCAGAGGTTTGCGCCGAATATGACCTGGGACAATGTCATAGCTGCCAACATAGATACACCGTGGGATATAATGCATCGGAGTGATAATTTCTTGGAGGGCAACTGGGGACTGATCTCCGGCACTCCCAGCCAGTTTGGAGCGAGCAGGCCTATTCCAGACTTCGCTCAGTACCAGATTCCAACCATCGAGGACTTCTGGATGGCAGCGGGGTCGTGCCATTACTCGCTGGGTCTGACGGGCTGGGCCGGATACAATTGCTATAAAAGAATTGCTCAGAAACACGACCTGTGGAAGCCCTGGGAGGGGCGTATGTACTAAACAACGTAGTTGGAGACCAAGGGTTATCGAGCTAACGATGATGTTGGGAGGAGGGTTGCATGGCTGACGCAAGCTTCGATGCGGTAATGATTGGGGGAGGCGTTAATGGCCTGATTCTAGGCAATTATCTGGCTAAAAACGGCATGAAAGTGGGGATTTTCGAGAAGAATCCAGAGCTTGGTGGTGCCCTCTGTAGTTCTTCAACACCCATGTCTGGGTTTATCGGCGATCCCTGTGCAGACATGGTAGGTTGGTGGCGAAGCCCGGTGTACACGGACTTCCAGCTCCATGAAAGAGGACTAGAGATCATCTTTCCCGAAGCAGTTACGGCTCAGGTCTTTCCCGACGGTAGATGCCTCGTTTTCCTGGATGCACTTGACTGGAACAGAGAAACCGGCGAAGTCACTCCTAGAATGGACGTTATACAGAAGAACCTTAAGGAAATCGCGCGGATAGCCCCTCAAGATGCTGAGAGAATGGAAAAGACTCTGGATCAGTACATGCTGGCTGGCATTGCTTTCGAAAACAGCGTCCTTAATCCTCCGCCTTTGCCGGGCGAGCCCGATCCCATGGACATGCTGTACGATAATCCAGCCCATTTCATGGACAGGCGATATCAAAGCATGACGTCCTTTGAAGTGGCATGCGACATTTACGACAGCCCCGAAATGCGCTCTTTTTTTCTACAGTGGAACGCCATCGTTCCGACCCTGCCCAATTATCCCACCGCGCCAGAAGTCTCCATTTTTGGCATGCTAGTACCCTTCGGTCTTGCTAAGATAGGCATGGCTAAAGGGGGGATGCACAACATTGCGCACGCTCTCCAGAGGCACTTCAGTGAATACGGAGGAGAGTTCTTCGTGGGTGCTGATGTTGACAGCATCATTGTCAAAAATGGGCGTGCCGCGGGGATTAAACTAGCTGACGACACAGAAATCGAGGCCAGAGAACTTGTGGTCGACACAGCCGAAATCCAGCAAGCATTGAACAGGCATCTCCGTGATTATCAGGTGAACCCGGTGATCCGTCGAAAGGTCAGTAAACTCATATACGACACAGGTGCGGTGCTCTGGGGTGGAGGTATTGCATTCCACGATTTACCGCAGTATGAAGCGACAGCCTGGAATACCAAACTTACACAAGCCCGCTGGATATTTATGGGTGATACTGATATTGATTTCCTTTGGCGTGAGTACAGTTATCAAAACATGCATATAAGGCCTGGACACTGGCCGGAAAAGATGTACATGAGCGAATCCCCAAACAGCCGGGTGGATCCGGGCTGCGCTCCCCAGGGAAAACATCAATCCCTCGTTGGAATTGCTGCATTTCCACCCGCCAGCTGGCTCAACGAGACTGAATGGCAGCAGGTAAAGAAGGAGGCGGTAGACGAAATACTGAAGGAGTGGCAGTGCTATGCCCCAAACATGACGAAGGATAATGTAATTGCTAGTAACCTACGCACTCCGTACGATCACCGTGGAATTAACTGCAATTATGTAGAAGGGTCTCCGAACGGTCCAGATCTCTTACCTTCTCAATGGGGCAGAAACAGGCCTATCCCTGAACTTGCACAATACCAGGTTCCCGGGGTAGACAATCTATGGCTCGCATCGAGCAGTCAACACTGTTCTATAGGAACCCAAGGGTACTGTGCCTACCCCTGCTACAAGAGGATGGCCCAGAAACATGACCTATGGAAGCCGTGGGAATCACGCGAGATATAAAGAAAAAAGAAGGAGGAAAAACAATGCAAACAAAGTATGACTTCATCATCATAGGCGGAGGCCCCAATGGGCTTTGCACGGCAGCCTATCTGGCGAAGGCAGGGCAGAAGGTGCTTGTGCTGGAGAAGTACTTCGAGGTCGGTGGAGGGCTTATGACGGAGGAGGTAACGCTGGGCGGTTTCTACCATAATACTCACGCCATATATCACATGATGGTGGATTACGCTCCCGTGTACCAGGACCTGGAACTTGAGAAATTCCGCTGCAACTACATCTATCCTGATGTGCAGGTCGCCATGCCTTTCAGTGACGGCAAATGCTTGTGTCTGTACTCGGATGTGGAGAAGTCGTGCAATTCCATATCCAGGTTCTCCCAGAAGGATGCTGAGTCCTATCGCGAGATGTACCATAAGTTCAAGGCCTTCATGGATGAGTTCCTCGCGCCCGGTACCTATCTAAAGCCTTTGCCTCCTTTGGACACGGCTGTTGCTACGGAGAAGACTCCCCTGGGCAAGGAATTCACGGAGCTTACTGAAAAGACCCCCCAGCAGCTAGTCAACGAGCTTTTCGAGAACGAACGGGTCAGGACAATGCTGCTCTATCTCGCCTGTCACTGGGGGATAGAGTACGATAACACCGGTCTTACTTTCCTTGCAGCCCTTACTATCGACAGGGCGGTCAACTCGAGGCTATGTAATGGCGGCTCGCACAGGTTGAGCAACTCGATGTGTAGGGTCATCCAGGAGTCGGGCAACGGGCATATCAGGGGCAGCCAGCTCATTAAACGGTTCATAGTGGAGAATGGGACCGCGAAGGGCGTGGAGCTTGAGAATGGTACGGTGTATGAGGCGGAGAAGGCTGTCATCAGCAGCATAGACCCTCACCAGACATTTTTGAAATACGTTGGTGAGGAAAATCTAGCGCCACAGTTTGCGCACAAGGTTAAAAACTGGCATTGGGAGAAATGGGGTCTGGCTTCGCTTCACCTGGCATTGACTGAACTGCCTAGCTTCACCGCCGCTGCTGACAACCCGGATATCAGCAAAGCGTTCATGTACATTCTTGGCTATGAGACTCCCGATGACCTGGTAAAGCAATGGCAGGCAATAGACAACGGCGAGTTGACGTCAACCGTTGGCTGTGACTGTGTTTTTCCCACGATGTTCGATCCCAGTCAGGCGCCTGAAGGAAGACACACTGGCTCGATGTATGAGATGGCGCCCTATAATCTGAAGGACGGTGCTGAGAAGTGGTGGAATCGTGCGCTGAGGGAGGAGCATGAAGAGAAATTTGTGACCACCTTACAGAAGTATGCTCCCAACATGACGAAGGACAAGATACTGTGGACCTACTTTGTAACTCCTCTCGACTACTCGACTAAGTACTTGAACATGGTTGAGGGTTCAATCAAGCAGGGAGCGTATGAGATATTCCAGATGTTGACCAACAGGCCAAACGATGAGTGCTCCGATACCAGGACTCCGATAAAGAACCTTTATGTTTGCGGAGCCTGCGTATATCCCGGCGGACTGGTTACCTTTGGGCCGAGCTATAATGCTGTGAACGCCATAGCAGAGGACTACGGGATAGAGAAATGGTGGAAGGAGCCTGAGTACATTACCGCGGCGCGCGATAAGGGCTACTTTGGATGATTGATTGGGATAGCTTTCTTATACGCCGCCACGGATAATCCGAGGTAGAAGGAGGGACTTGAAGAAGTTCAGCAGCAGTGTTGTGATTAGTGCCCCACCGGAAGCCGTGTTTTCGCTTATTAATAATATCGAGGAATGGCCTCGGTGGATACCGTCAATAAAGAGGATAGAGAAGTGCTCGAATGGACCATTAGGGGTTGGGTCACAGATAAGCGTAACCGCCAAGTCGGGTATAACGATTACATTGTTCATGACTGTCATCGAATTCATTCCCTGTCAGCGTGTGTTGATGAAGGGAAGGGTTTTCGGTACCGGTATGAGGCGCTATTACAACTTAGAACCTGTCGAAGGAGGGACGAAGCTGACTGCGGGAGGTGAGGTGTCAGGGCTTCTCAGCTGTCTTGTCTGCCGAGGTGGAAAAAGAGTATCAGACGATATAGTGCAGGCTATAAAACGGAAAATTGAGGTTTCATCAGTATAGGAATATAGGAGGTAATGAAATGAAAATGAAAGCCGCGATCCTCAAACAACTGAACACGCCTCTTGTCATAGAGGAGGTCGAGCTTGACGAGCCTAAAGACCATGAGCTTTTAGTCAAACTGGTGGCAACCGGTTTATGTCACAGCGATATCCACTGTATCAAGGGTGATTTGTCAACTCCTCCGCCTGTCGTGTTAGGTCACGAGGGGGCTGGGGTGGTAGAAAAGGTGGGCAAGAACGTAACGGATGTGCAGGTGGGGGACAAGGTGGTAGTCACAGTAGCGCCATATTGCGGAAAATGCCCCGCATGCATGATGGGAGTTCCTACGAGTTGTGAGACAGACCCCCAGACAGCGATGCTGATGGGCAGTATGGCGGATGGTACCAAGCGGTTAAGAAGTAGCAGTGGAGAAGAAATCAGTCATTTTATGGCACAGTCGTCATTTGCTGAGTATGCCGTAGTGGAGGAATCGGCGACGGTCAAGGTGCGGGATGATGCACCCCTTGATATCGTCTGTCTTTTGGGCTGTGGTGCTTCTACCGGAATCGGTGCTGTGATCAATAAGGCAAGGGTAAAGGCTGGCAGCAGTGTCGCTGTTTTCGGTTGTGGTGGGGTGGGGCTGGCCGCAATCATGGCGGCGAAGCTCTCGGGTGCACACCCCATTGTTGCGGTAGACGTGCTCGATAGCAAGCTCGAGGTGGCTCGGGAATTCGGAGCGACTAATCTGGTCAACGCCTCCAAAGAAGACCCGGTTATGAAGATTGCAGCAGAATGTGAAGGTGGTGTGGACTACAGCTTTGAAGCTATTGGCAAGACGGAGATAATGACTCAAGCTTTTCACTCCGTTTACCCACGCCCGGGCGGCATGGCAGTGGTTTTAGGGCTTGCCCCAATAGGGGAGACATTTTCTATCGAGGCATGGCGTTTTATGAGGGAGGTGGTCATAACGGGATGCACTGTTGGCAGCATACGTCCTAAGGTCGACATCCCCCGTTATATAAACCTGTTTATGGCAGGCAAACTGCCTTTGGATAAAATGGTTTCAGCACATTACCCACTGGAAAAGATTAACGACGCTATCAATGACATGTTAGAGGGGACGATTATACGGGGTGTAATCACATTCTGAGGCTTTTGCCTTAATATTATTTCGAGCAGAAAGGTAGATAACGATGCTGTTTAGATCAACAGGGCTGGGGAAGACTCAACTGACGGGAAAGGTTGTGGAAATAAAGCGCTCAGGTGATTATCTGATCATGCATGTGGATACGATTGAGCCCGTGCAGTGGAGGATTCGAGCAGCTCTAAGCTTCAGAGACCTGGCGACGATTTTCTCTTGCCTCCTCAGAGTCGCTACCATTTCGTTTCTGTTGTCTCCCGTTCAATGGTTTAAGAAGGCGGCAGAGCATCCCGGAGAATTTTAAGGACATCTGGGTTCTCCGCTTTGCTTTTTATATATTCCATGTTATTTTATCTGATACCAAATTGAAGGAGGGAAAAGATGGCTGAAGAACAGAATAAGTTTATGGAAATCCCTGAGGATATCAAGGCGTTGATGCATCAAACATGGTTGCCTGCCCTAGTGACTACCTTGCTGGCAGAGATTAATGAGTTGCCAAAAGAGCACAGAGAACATCTTTTAACCAAGATGTGTATAACCTGTGAGGACCTGGCTCTTGCCGGGGCCCTGGGTTGCCAGCCGGGAATGAGTTGGGATGATTATTGTACCTTTATTAAAGAGGCGGCTCCACCAATCGGGCCATGGACAATTAAGCAGGATGGCAATGTATATGATTTGTACTATGATTGTACTGTCGGGCCGGACGGAAAGCCACGATGCCATTGCCCTCTGGTTCAACTGGCGATGATAGCTCAACAGAATCCTTTCTGTTGTGAGGGCGGTGCGCGCATTGCGGGCAGAATGATAGCTTCTGCTACCAACAAAAAAATTGACCATGCCGAGACGGTAGAGAGCGCGGCAAAAACTGGTTCTATGGTGTGCCATTATAGAGTACGAACGAGGTAAAGACTCCTTTCATGGAGATTTAGAGAGGGTTATAATCATATACGTGGGAGAGAGCCCAGCTCTTTTAAGGGTATATATGATTATCGGCTTGCTCGTTATATTAAGGCACATTTCACATGTTAATGGACAAATTAAAATAAAGGGGGTTGCCTATGCTTAATAAGATATTTGACAGTTTTGATGCAGCGGTGGCTGATATCCCCGACGGGGCTGTCATCGCTGTTGAGTGCTGGGGCTACCCGGCTACTGCGCATAACCTGATTGCCGCTTTGAAGCGAAAAGGTACCAAAGATCTCACAGTAATTACTCATACCTTCATTCCGCAGGTTTTCAGCGAAGATCTCGCTACTTTGCCTTCGGTGCTCCTACCTCAGATGAAGAAGCTGATATCGCCTATAGTAGGTATAATGCGTTTAGGTGCTGGCGGTTTTTTAAGGGAATATGTAGAGAAGGGGATGGAAGTAGAGGTGATGGGGCATGGCACCCTGGCGGCGAGGCTCTACGCGGGTGCTGCCGGGCTGGGTGGGATCTATGATCCTGTAGGTGTTGGTACTATCGTGGAGGAAGGGAGGGAGAAGCGGGTTATCAATGGCAAGGAATACATTTTCCAGGAGCCGCTCAAGCCCGACTATGCCTTTCTTTCCGGGCATAAAGCGGATAAGCTGGGCAATTTGGTCTATCGAGGCAACTACAGGTCAGACCAGCCGATGATGGCGATGGCAGCAAAGACCGCTATTGTTGAGGTGGAGAAGATAGTGGAGGTGGGCGATATCGACCCTGAGCACGTCGTGACACCGGGGGTTTTTATCGACCGAATCGTGGAGATTCCACCGGATGGGCTGGGCACACCAGAGAAGGGGGCGGCGATTATACAGCAGCTTACTCAGCTGGAAAGCGTGCGCGATATGTTATTCGGCAAGATCGAGTAGGGCTTTATAACGCGGAGGTAGCGAATATGAAGCAGAGACTTGAGAGGGATGTCATTGGAATGAGGGCAGCTAAGGAGCTTCAGCCCGGTGATTGCGTCAACCTGGGATTCGGGCTTCCTACCCTTTGCGCTCTGTATGTTCCTGAGGGTGTCAGGTTTCAGACCGAGGCGGGATTGCTGGGCTACGGGCGCTTGGTAATGGCCGATGAGGTCGAAAAAGCGGACTGGCACTACATAGATGCCAGCGGCAGGTTCTGCACGCCAGGGCTGGGCATGGCTATCTTCGATGTGGTTACATCTTTTATCATGATACGGAGTGGTCGTCTGATAAGCGTTATGGGAGGATTCCAGGTCTCGGAGAAGGGTGATTTGGCCAACTGGAACACCGGTGGTGACGCCCTGGGCGGTACGATAGGCGGCGCCATGGACCTGGCGGTGGGCAGTAGGAGGGTGATTATTACCATGGACCACAACACAAAGGACGGCGGATACAGGATAGTTAAAAAATGCACTTATCCTCTTACTGCCAGGGAGTGTGTTGACCTTATTGTTACCGACCTGGCGGTGATCGAGGTTACACCGAAGGGACTTGTGCTTAAAGAAGTAGCCCCTGGCTGGACGGCGGAGGAGGTGCAGGAGTTGACCGAGCCCAAGCTTGTTATCGCCCCTGACTTGAAGGAAATCGAGCTCTGATTTCGTAGCTGCTGGCGTTTATACTGAAGATACGGCAGTTCAGCTACCCTCGTCTCATTGTAGATTCACTAAATGTATTTGGCACTTGTAATTGCTTCTGATAATCTTTATTTGAGTGACATTGTTTCAATAGCAGAGCTGCTTAGTCAATAATTTCCTAAGTAACTCTGAGGAAATGGAGAGGAGGTACAGAATGCCTTACCAGATGGTTCGACTTGAGAAAGTGGATGGGGTGGCGATAATAACCCTCAATCGCCCTGAGAAGTTGAATGCCTTCAACATGGAAATGACGGCTGAGATAGATATGGCGCTTGACGAAGCGGCTCAAGAGAAGGAGGTTAAGGCAATCATACTCACTGGTGCGGGAAGGACCTTCTCTACTGGAATCGACCTCAACTGGGCGGCGACAGTGCGTGGTGATGAGGAACTGCCATCGATGGCGAGCACGGTTCGGGGGCGCATGGTGACTCACGGGGAGAAGAGCTTTATGACTGTAGTGCTCAAGATTCAGAATATGCCCAAGCCGGTGATCGCAGCAATAAACGGTATCGCGATGGGTGGTGCATTCGTTCTGGCCTTAGCCTGTGATTTAAAGATTGCCTCAGAGAATGCTGAATTCAGCATGCCTCAGGTGAAGCGGGGGCTCATTCCTGATGGGGCAGGCACCTATCTCCTGCCGCGCGCTGTTGGATTAACCAAGGCCCTGGAGTTGGCGCTTATTTGCGACTCAATTGATGGACGGGAGGCAGAACGAATTGGTCTCGTGAACAAGGTTGTACCACATGATAGTCTGATGGCAGCAGCCAGAGAGATGGCGACGAAGATAGCTAATAATGCACCACTGGCGGTGGCAATGACAAAAGCCGCTATGTATAAAGGGATACAAGAACATGATGTAGCAGCGCACATGGACTATGAAGTCTATATAATGAACATTCTCTTCGCTACCGAGGACTTTCAAGAGGGAATCAGTTCAATCTGGGAGAAGAGGGAGCCGATATTTAAAGGGCGATAGTTTTGAAGGTTTCAAAGTGAAAGAACGGTACGGATATACGGGAAGAATCTTGAGGATTGACCTGTCTTCAGGAAGAATTACCCGTATGCCGACCGAGTACTATGCTGATAGGTTTCTCGGCGGAAGGGGCATCGCCGCTAAGATTTACTGGGATGAAATACCACCTGATGTCAAAGCCTTTGATCCTGAGAACAGGCTGATATTCGCTACCGGGCCGCTGGCGGGATTGACAGGTGTGAGTGGTTCCAGATGGCAAATATGCGGCAAATCTGCCCTCACTACCCCTGAGCACTTCAATTACGCCAACTTGGGGGGTGACTGGGGTGCTCAACTCAAGCTCGCGGGATACGATGCCCTCATTGTCCAGGGTCAATCCGATAGGCCGGTCTATATACACATTCATGACGAGACTGTTGAGATAAGGAATGCTTATGCTCTCTGGGGGAAAGGTACGATAGAGGCTCGGGAAATGCTGAAAGCGGAGTTGGGAGGGTCGGTTAATGTTGTGGCAACGGGTCCGGCGGGGGAAAACCTGGTTACTTTTGCTTCTGTCCTCGCTGACAAAGATGCCAGTGGCTCCAGCGGACTCGGCGCTGTGATGGGAGCCAAGAAGCTGAAAGCTATTGCGCTGAGAGGAAGCGGCAAGGTAAGGGCTGCTGACCCCCAGAGGTATAAGGAACTGGCCAACTATGCCCGTGAGCTAAGGAAGGGAATCGATATGGGCATAACCCCTGGTACAGATCCGGGCATGAAGTTAAAGAGAGACTACTGTTACGGTTGCACGGGCGGCTTCTGCTTCAGGGCAAAATATAGAGCAGCCAATGGTGAAGAGGGCAAATTTATGTGCGGTTCTGCTACCTTCTATGTATTGCGAGCGCGTAGATTCTACGGGGAATGGAATGATGTCCCGTTCCTTGCCAACAGGACCTGTAATGAATATGGCGTTGATACCCACCAGATGGATGCCATGATGCAGTGGCTCTCGAAGTGTCATAAAGCGGGCATCTTGACCGATGAAAACACCGGCATTCCCCTTTCGAAGCAGGGCAGTCTTGAATTCATAGAGACCTTGGTGAGGAAGATAGCGCTCAGGGAGGGTTTTGGAGAAACGCTTGCTCAGGGAACCATGAGGGCAGCCGATGCAGTTGGAAGCCGGGCTCAAGAGTTACTCACTGATTATATTACTGATACCGGGCATTTCGCCTTAATCGAAAACCCTCGGCTGTATATCAGCACAGGGCTCCTCTATGCCATGGAACCGAGGCAGCCTATGGGGCAGTTGAATCAGTTGGGTTTTCAGAATCTCTGGCTGATGTGGGTTCACGGGCAGGAAGGCGCTTTTGTTTCAAACGACGTATTACGTGCCATTGCCAGGAGGTTCCTGGGGAGCGAAGCGGCGATGGATTATACTACGTACGAGGGCAAAGCTCTGGCAGCTAAAATGATTCAGGACCGTGTTTGCGCCGAAGATAGTATGATTCTTTGTAACTACCTGTTTCCGATTATGTTCTCCAAGATGACTGAAGATAAAGTCGGCGACCCTGGTATTGAAGCTAAGCTCCTCACCGCGGTTACCGGCGATGAAATGGATGAGGATGGATTTTACCAGATAGGTGAGCGGATTTTTAATCTGCAGAGGGCGATACTTGCCAGGGAAGGCCATAGAGGGAGGGAGAGCGACAGGATTTCTGAGTATAATTTCACTAAGCCCTTGAAGTTTGATTTGCATAACCCTGAATTTCTTTCGCCTGGTGAAGGTAACGAGGTAGTGGTCAAGAAGGATGCGATGCTCGATAAAAAGAAATTCGAGGAAGTCAAAGATGAATATTATCGCCTGAGGGGGTGGGATGTTGACACCGGCCTACAGACGCGAGCCAAGCTTGGTGAACTTGAACTGAGTGATATGGTAGATGAGTTGGAGAGGGAAGGCCTTATAGCGGCAGGGGAGGCGAACAGGTTGTAGTTGGCTGGTATCTGGATTTCGTCTCTCGTTGGCCGTTCTCGATGTTAGCTGCAAAGCCAGCCAATAAGGAAGCCGAGACCGGCAGGAATGGCGCAACAAATGCCGAGCAGAGCGACTCTGGTTAAAAGAAACCACGAGGCTCGACCCAGCACATTACGTGAAATCAACATCTCTCGGTTCGTGATTAGTTGTGTATAACGGTATTCATAATACCATAAGCAGGGCTGTTACTGAACCCTTTCCATCCATTTGCGGATGTCAGTTGTTGGAGTCATAAATAGAACTATCTATGAGCTTTCAGGTTCGACGTAGAACCCGTTTGGCGTAATGAAAGTAAGCTGTATGAAAGGGGAAGAGATGGGTGAACAGTCGAAATTCGTTGTGGTCTGTAAGGTGCAAGGTGAGCTTCAGGCGAGTGTTATTAAGGCGCATCTGGAGAGCGAGGGTATCCCCGTATTGCTGAAATACGATAGCGCAGGTAAAGTCTTTGGCCTGACTGTTGATGGTTTGGGGGAGGTACGGATACTGGTTCCACAGGAGTTTGCTGAGGACGCTAAGCGTATAATCGAACCAAGAGGTGATAGTGAAACTGAGCAATAAAGGAGGGCTTGTATGGAAGAGACATGTGAAGTGGTAGCAAGGGTGGTAAGTCAGAAGGGGACTTGTCACGCCGGGCATGGGATTGGAGACGAATTTGTTATAGATAATAAGACTCCAGCAGGGATGTGTTCGTGGGCATTTTGTACTGTCTTCCCGTTTGCCATGGTTTTACGGTTCGGCAGCTCGTTCCCTTGGGAGGACGACCCTGACAAGACTACTGTAGCCTGCCCCGACCCGACAAACCCTGTTGTCTTCGAACTGCGAAGAATTGGCAAATGAACAGTACTAAATGGTGCTAATTAAGCAGTACGATAGTCTACATAAGGTAATTTAAATACTGAAAATCAAGTACTAATAGTGTACGAAAGTACAAAAATAAAACATAAATAAAGGTACATAAGAGTGATTGAAAAGGTTCTCGTACGGTATATGATAGAAGGTGAGATTCGGGGTATTTATTATGCAGCCGAAGGTTTTAGTACATCAGGGAACAGACTTCTCATTGGCGAGAACCTTTATCCTCGCTGGTAATGGTCTCATAGCTGTTGGCTTGTCAATTGCGATATTAGGCAGCATATATAACCTCATTGGAACTTGCTGGTTACCGCATTTTGTGGCTTTCTTGTTTCTTCTTGGCTTTGGTTGTGCATTTATCAAGGGTGGCAGATGGTTGGACAGGCGAACCAAGAGATGGTGCCTTAAATCAGGATGACACCGTCATAAAGACGGTTTAATAATAGAAGGTTATCTGCAAGATGCAGATAACCTTCTTATATATCATAGATGTAAATGCCCCATCTGTTTCGTCCTCAGACCTCGGGTGTTAATGATTCTTTAAATCACGCCTCCAATACACATGATGCTGATAAACTGCAAGTGCAGAAAACACCCGACAGCATAAAAAACAATACTGTTTACATAAGAACATCTAAAACGCCTCTTATTAGAATATCTTGACATAGAATAGAGCTTCTAGTATACTTGCAATTTAGTGCCTAGAGCTTTCTAGGAAGGGAGAGGATTGCCTACTATTAATCAATTAGTTAGAAAAGGGCGTAATCGGCTGAAGAAGAAGGTCAAAGCGCCGGCGCTTCGCTATACTTATAACACACTTAAGGGGACGAGCCTTGCCGGAAAGGGCTCTCCTCAGAAACGTGGAGTCTGTCTTCAGGTGAAGACAGTGACGCCTAAGAAACCCAATTCTGCGTTGCGCAAGATTGCTCGGGTACGGTTGACTAATGGAATGGAAGTTACGGCCTATATACCTGGGGAAGGGCATAGCCTGCAGGAGCACTCTGTAGTGTTGATTCGTGGGGGGAGGGTCAAAGACCTTCCTGGTGTGCGCTATCACATCATCCGTGGCGCTCTGGATTCTGAGGGTGTCGAAGGACGTCGGCAGGGTCGCAGTCTTTACGGTACCAAGAAGCCCAAGGCTGGGCTGTAAGTGGGCTCGCCTTGAGCTTTTAACGGATGGCTGTTAGAGCTTCTAGTTATAGAAGCTCCTTTAATTGAAAGGATATTTTAGGGAGAGAAAGATGCCAAGGAGAGCTCGGGCTACAAAGAGAGCTATAACTCCTGATGCTAAATATAATAGCGAGGATCTTGCTCGATTTATCAACAAAATTATGCTGGATGGTAAAAAGAGCAAGGCGGAGCATATAGTATACGAGGCGCTAGATATAATCGAAAAGGAAACTAAAAAGAACCCTTTGGATATCTTCGAGCAGGCTTTGAAGAACGCAACCCCTGTTATTGAAGTCAAGCCAAGAAGGGTTGGTGGCGCAACGTATCAGGTGCCAATTGATATTAGAGCAGATCGCCGTGTTGCTTTGGCAATGCGATGGTTGAGGGATTCGGCGAGGGCGCGCAAGGGCAAGCCTATGCCGGAGCGACTGGCGGCAGAGTTGATAGATGCTTCACGGGGGCAGGGGACTACGATTAAGAAACGGGAAGATACCCACCGTATGGCTGAGGCCAACAAGGCTTTTGTTCACTACAGGTGGTAATGGAGTTTTAGTATTTTGGTAGCACAGAAAGGTTGTTTGGCTGAGAAGGAACGGGCTATGGCACGAGCGTTACCTTTGGAGCGGGTGAGGAATATAGGTATCATCGCTCATATCGATGCTGGGAAGACAACTGTCACTGAGCAAATCCTGCACCACACGGGGAAAACCTACAAGGTGGGGCAGGTGGATGAAGGTACAGCAGTGATGGATTGGATGGAGCAGGAGCGTGAGCGCGGGATTACTATTACTGCTGCCGCTACAAGCTGTGAGTGGTCTGGACATCGAATAAACATCATCGATACCCCGGGCCATGTGGACTTCACTGCTGAGGTGGAACGGAGCCTCAGGGTCCTTGATGGGGGTGTAGTGGTTTTCGATGCTCTTGCTGGTGTTGAGCCACAATCGGAAACTGTCTGGCGACAGGCGGATAGCTATCGTGTTCCTCGAATTTGCTTCGTTAACAAGATGGATCGCATTGGCGCTGACTATTTCAGGACTATCCAGATGATAAGGGACCGTCTCAGGGCAAACCCCGTGCCCTTGCAGATACCTCTGGGCGCTGAGGCAGCATTTCAAGGAGTGATTGACCTTATTGATAGAAAAGCCTGGATTTTCCCCGGTGATTATGACGCGGAACCTGTGGAAGTGCCTATACCATCGAGGTACGAGGATGACGTTGCCAGTTATCGGGAGAAATTAGTAGAGCAGGTCGCTGAGAATGATGAGGCTCTTATGGATGCCTATATCGAGGGAGATACCATAACCTCAGCCGATGTCAAAGCAGCATTGAGACGAGCAACCCTGTCAACCAGTTTAGTTCCCGTGCTCTGTGGCAATGCGCTGGGCAATAAAGGGATTCAGCCGATGCTTGATGCTATAGTCGACTATCTGCCCTCGCCACTGGATGTACCTCCAGTTAAGGGCATCGAACCCAGGACTGGTAAAGAGAGCTCTCGCGAGGTCAGCGATAGCGCTCCGTTTTCCGCTCTGGCATTTAAGATAGTAGCTGACCCTTTTGTTGGTCGTCTTGTCTATCTGCGTGTATATTCAGGTACAGTACGTACGGGCTCTCAGGTTTTCAATTCTACAAGGGAACGTAAGGAGCGACTGGGGCGATTGCTCAGAATGCATGCCAACCGTCGTGAGGAAGTAAGCGATGTAAGTTGCGGCGAGATTATTGCGGCTGTTGGTTTGAAGAATACCTTTACTGGCGATACTCTCTGTGATTCAACTAGCCCCATAATACTGGAAACGATTCGTTTCCCACAGCCGGTCATCTCTGTGGCCATTGAGCCCAAGACCAAAGCAGACCAGGATAGGATTGGCGATGCTTTGACCAAGATTGGGGAGGAAGATCCTACCTTCAAGAGTCGTTATGACGATGATACCGGGCAAACTATTATATCGGGAATGGGAGAGCTTCACCTCGATGTTATTGTTGGCAGGTTAATACGAGAATTTAAAGTAGATTCCAAGATAGGTAAGCCACAGGTTGCTTACCGGGAGACCATTACTGCTCCAGTACGCGTAGAGGGGAGTTTTATAAAGCAGACTGGTGGTCGTGGTCAGTATGGTCATGTCTGGCTTGAGTTGGAACCGATGGAACAAGGCGGTGGCTTTGAATTCGTAAACAGAATTTCCGCTGGGGTGATACCAAAGCAGTTTATTCCTGCTATAGAGCAGGGTATCAAAGAGGCGATGGAGAGCGGCGTGCTCGCCGGGTACCCGATAATAGATGTTCGTGCTATCGCTGTTGATGGCACTTATCATCCGGTTGACTCTTCGGATATAGCGTTCAGAATGGCAGGGGCGATAGCCCTGAGAGAAGGTGTAAGGAAGGCCAGTCCTATACTGCTTGAACCGATAATGAAGCTTGAGGTAGCTACTCCTAAAGAGTTCTTGGGGGATATAATTAGCGACCTAAACGCTAGGCGAGCGAGGGTTGAGGCTGTTGAGTTGCGGGTTTGGACACATATAATTCGTGGTTATTTGCCGCTGGCTGAGAGCTTTGGTTATGCCACTGACCTGAGGTCGATAAGCCAGGGAAGAGCAACGTATTCAATGGAGTTCAGTCATTATAAGGAAGTACCCAAGGAAAAGGCATCGGAGATAGTCTTTAAAATGAGGGGATAGATGCCGAAACAGAAGATTCGTATCAAGCTCAAAGCATTCGATCACCGGATTTTAGATCAATCCGCAGTACAGATTGTAGAGGCGGCGGAGCGCACGGGAGCGGCTGTGGTTGGACCTGTGCCTTTGCCTACTCATATCAAGAAATTCTGTGTTATACGCTCTCCGCACGTAGATAAAGATTCCCGTGAACAGTTCGAAATAAGAACTCACAAGAGGTTAATTGATATTGTGGACCCTACTACCAAGACTATTGATGCACTGACAACTTTGAACCTCCCGGCAGGGGTGGACATCGAGATAAAGCTATAGTGATACAGGATGTTAGGCGATGATTAGCGGGCTCATTGGTCGAAAGATAGGGATGACCCAGGTCTTTACTGAAGACGGTACTATGGAAGCGGTGACCGCTATTGAGGCTGGTCCCTGTACAGTGACCCAAGTCAAGACGGCTGACAAGGAGGGCTATAACGCAGTGCAGATCGGCTTTGGCGAGGCGAAGTATATCAGTGCTCCTGAGCAGGGGCATCTGGGTAAACTCGGTTCGTTCAAGCACCTGAGGGAGTTCAGAGTCAAAGATACTGCGGATGTTGAATTGGGATATCGGGTGGATGTTAGCCTGTTTCAACCAGGTGATTTAGTGGATGTTAGCGGTATATCAAAGGGGAGGGGCTTTGCCGGCACAGTCAAGCGCCATCACTTTGCTGGGGGACCGAAAACCCACGGGCAATCTGATCGCCATCGGGCTCCCGGCTCTATCGGGGCTGGCACTGATCCGGGGCGGGTGCTCAAGGGTCAGAAGATGGCGGGGCATATGGGAGACCAAAGGGTAACGGTGAAACGTCTCAAGGTAGTTAAAGCTGATCCAGATCGGAACCTGCTCTTGGTTAGAGGTGCGGTTCCTGGAGCCAAGAACAGTCTTGTTGAGGTAAGAAAATCAGAGGCGGGCGATTGAAGATGGGGGCTGCTTTGAAGGTTCCGGTACGTAATATAAAGGGCAAGGTAGTTGACGAGATCGAACTCGATGAGACTGTCTTCGGCGTGCCGCCGAACGAGGCGGTGGTTCATCAGGCGCTGGTGAGGCAGCTCGCAAATGCTCGAGCAGGGACTGCCGATACTAAGGGGCGTAGCGAGGTATCAGGAAGTACACGCAAGCTGTATCGTCAGAAACATACAGGGTTTGCACGGGCTGGTAGCAGGAGATCACCCATACGGCGTGGTGGTGGAGTAGCGTTCGGGCCTCAACCCCGAAGCTACAGGCAGGCGATGCCAAGAAAGATGAGAAGACTGGCATTGAGGTGTGTCCTTTCTGCCAAGGTGGCAGATGGCGAGCTTTCGATAATTGATTCTTTCGGGCTGAAGCAGCCTGTGACCAAAAAGTTGGTTAATGCTTTGAATATATTGGGGATTGAATCTTCGGTTCTCCTGGTAACCGATGAGCCTGATTTGAACGTAATAAAGTCAGCTCGAAATATCAGTGGGGTGAAGACGCTGCCTGCCAGTATGTTGAACGTTGTCGATATGCTGTCATACAGGATTTTACTAATGACTGTAGATGCTGTGCACCGGGTCGAAGCACTATGGGGTAGTAAGCAGGTTGTTGCTGAGGCTCAGGTTTCGTAGGGGGAAAGATGCATAGCTACGAGGTGCTTATTCGACCGCTTGTTACTGAAAAGAACACGATGCTTTTAGAGCAGAACAAGTATACCTTTGAGGTAGCGCGAGATGCCAATAAGCCTCAGATCAAGCAGGCGGTGGAGAAGGCATTCAAGGTAAAGGTGTCTTCAGTAAATGTGATAAACGTGCCCGGGAAGATGCGCCGTGCCGGTAGAAGACGTGGGATGTCCTCGCCATGGAGGAAGGCGGTCGTTACACTGGAGCCGGGTAATAAGATTGAACTTTTCGAAGGTGTATAGCTGTAGACTTTAATAAGATTTGGATATAGGAGAACGAATTTGGCACTGAAAATTTATCGCCCTACTTCCCCTGGTCGGAGGGGTATGGTTGGCGCCGATTTCTCTGAGATAACGAAGAAGAAACCGGAGAAATCGCTGCTCTTACCCTTGAAGAAAAAGGCGGGGAGAAGCAATCAGGGGAAAATAACGGTGCGACATCGCGGTGGTGGGGCCAAACGCAGACTCAGGATTATCGACTTCAGGCGGGATAAGTTTGGCATTCCGGGCAAAGTGGCTTCTATTGAATATGCGCCCAATCGCTCGGCTAATATCGCGCTGATCAACTATGTCGATGGTGAGAAGCGCTATATCTTAGCCCCTATCGGGCTGAAGGTGGGTGATACTGTCTCTTCAGGTGAAGGCGCGGAGGTAAAGCCAGGTAATGCGTTGCCGTTGAGGCTGATACCGCTGGGTACTGCGGTTCATAATATTGAGCTCAACCGGGGTAAGGGGGGACAGATGGTGCGGAGCGCCGGTACCTCCGCTCAGGTTATGGCCAAAGAAGCACGATATACTTTAGTGAGATTGCCTTCAGGTGAGCTTCGCCGATTCGATGGGGAGTGCCTCGCCACTGTGGGGCAGGTAGGTAACATTGAACATGTTAATATCAGTCTAGGCAAGGCAGGTCGAAGAAGGCTTATGGGCTGGCGTCCTGCAGTGCGTGGTTCAGCGATGACGCCGCGTGATCATCCTCATGGTGGTGGTGAGGGCAGGTCACCTATCGGGCACCCGGGGCCTAAGACGCCGTGGGGCAAGCCGGCAATGGGTTTCAGGACGAGGCGCAATAAGCGTAGCAACAGGCTGATTCTAAGGAGAAGGAAATAGCATTCGGCGAGGGATAAGAGATTGTCGAGGTCAACTAAAAAGGGTCCGTTCGTTGACCCCAAATTGATGAAAAAGGTCGAGGTGCTGAACCGGACTGAGGTCAAGGCAGTTATCAAGACCTGGTCACGGTCATCTACCATCGTCCCGCAGATGATTGGGCTAACCGTTGGTGTGCATGATGGGAGAAGGCATGTCCCCATTTTTATCACTGAGAACATGGTGGGCCATAAGCTGGGCGAATTTGCTCCTACGAGGACTTATAGAGGACACGTTGCCAAATCAGAAAGGGTGACGCGGGTAAAGAAATCCAAGTAAGCGATGAGACATAGTCTCTCGTTGAGGTTCAAGGCAGTGGAAGTTGTTGCAACAGCAAGGCAGATGAGGGTATCACCGCGCAAAGTGAGGCTGGTATTGGACACGGTGCGGGGAAAGAATGCGGAGGAAGCTTTGACAATATTAAGCTTTCTACCTACACCGACAGCCCGGACTGTGGCTAAGGTAGTTAAATCGGCGGTAGCCAATGCTGAGAACAACTATCAGATGACACCGTCGCAACTTAGGATAGTTAGGGCCTTTGCTAATGAGGGACAAGTCCTGAAAAGATACCGCGCTGGTGCCCGTGGTCGGGTAAACCCTATCCGCAGGCGATATAGCCATATTACTGTTGTTGTCGAGGAGGAATGATTGGGACATAAGGTTCATCCATTTGGTTTCAGGATTGGCATAGTCAAAGACTGGCGTGCCCGGTGGTATGATGAGAAGCATTATGCTGAACTGGTGCACGAGGATATAGAGATTCGCCGTATTATACATTCGAATTATAAAGAAGCTGGCATTTCTCAAGTGGAAATTGAGCGCAAAGCCAACGAGGTGACAGTGACAGTATATACCGCCAGGCCCGGCGTTGTTATTGGCCGTGGTGGGCAGAGGGTGGATGAGTTGAGAGCCCTTCTAGAGAAGCAAACAGGTAAAAAAGTGCGCCTCAATATTCAGGAGATAAGGGAGCCCGAACTCGAGGCTTCACTAGTTGCCCAGAATATTGCTGAACAACTCAGGAGGCGTGTGTCTTATCGCAGAGCCATTAAGCAGTCCATTTCCAGGACTATGCTGCGGGGAGCCAAGGGAATAAAAATAAAGGTTTCGGGCAGACTTGGTGGCGCTGAAATCGCTCGCCATGAGGTTGGACGCGAAGGAAGCGTTCCCCTGCATACGCTAAGGGCTGACATAGATTATGGTTTTGCTGAGTCTCTCACAACGATGGGACTTATCGGGGTTAAAGTGTGGATATATAAGGGAGATATTCTTCCTGAGGCTAAATTGGGGGAGGAGATAGAAGGTGAGGGGGTATTGGTTAGCCAGGGTGAGCTTAGCGAGACGAGTGAATCAGGTGAGTCTACTGAGTCGGGTGAGGAGGATGAGGCCGGGAAGATGAATGAGGCAAGTGAGGAATAAGGCAGGAATAGGACGATGCTACAGCCAAAGCGAGTGAAGTATCGGAAAGCACATCGGGGTCATCGTCGAGGTAAAGCGCATGTGGGTAACACTGTAGCCTTCGGCGAGTTCGGACTTCAAGCTCAGGAGACGGCCTGGATTACAAGCCGCCAGATTGAGGCAGCCCGACGTGCTATTGTGCACAGTGTTAAAAGGGGAGGCAAGGTCTGGATTCGTGTTTTCCCAGATAAGCCAGTGACCGCAAAGCCTGCTGAAACTAGGATGGGTAGCGGCAAAGGCTCGCTTGACCATTGGGTAGCGGTAGTCAAGCGAGGAAGGGTTTTATTTGAGATATCCGGGGTCAGGGAGGATGTAGCCCGCGAGGCAATGCGCTTGGCTTCGCATAAACTTCCGATCAAGACTAAGTTTGTTGGCAGAGAAGCATTAGCTGAGGTAACTTAACAGCTGGTGATCATGATGAGAGTAGAGAAGATAAGGGCGCTGAAAGCGAAGGAGCTTACTAAGCAGCTTGATGACGCGTACCAAGAGCTATTTAATCTCAGGTTTCGGCATTCCACTAGGCAACTGGCGAATTATAGTGAACTCGGCAAGGTGAGGAGAAAGATCGCTAGAATCAAGACAATAATGCACGAACGGGAGCGCGGTAGAAAATAACTATGGAAAAAAGAAAAAAAACTCGACTCGGTCGAGTGTTGAGCAATAAGATGGATAAGACTGTGGTGGTGTTGGTGGAGACGCGACGTCAGCATCCTCACTATCGGAAAGTTGCTACCTATAGGTCGAGATTTAAAGCCCATGATGAGGATAATGCCTGTGGGGTCGGTGACATAGTTCGGATTGTTGAGAGCCGTCCTTTGTCTAGGGAGAAGAGGTGGCGTGTAGCTGAGATTCTGACTAAGGCGGAAATTGTCGAGGTCAAACCCGAGGAGATAGAGTAGGCGATGATTCAGTCGTTTACAAGGCTTAAGGTGGCAGATAACTCAGGAGCTAAAAAGATAATGTGTATCAATGTGCTGGGTGGTACAAGGAGGAGGTATGCTCGGGTGGGCGATGTTATTGTGGCTTCGGTGAAGGAAGCAATCCCGGGTGCAGCTGTGAAGAAGGGGGATGTCGTGCGGGCTGTTGTTGTTCGTACCGCCAAGGTCTACGGGCGCCCGGATGGCTCCTACATCAGATTTGATGAGAATGCTGCGGTAGTCCTGGATGAAAGGGGCAATCCCAAAGGCAGTCGTATCTTCGGGCCTGTGGCCCGGGAACTAAGGGACAAGGATTTCATGAAAATCATCTCCTTGGCGCCCGAGGTGCTTTAGTGAACATTCGAAAAAATGACGAAGTAGTGGTGATAACAGGTGATGACCAGGGAAAAAGGGGTAAGGTTCATCGTGCCTTTCCCAAAGAGAATCGTCTTCTCGTGGAAGGCGTAAACATGGTTAAGCGACATATGAAGCCCCGTGCGAACATCAGGCAAGCGGGGATCATTGAACGTGAAGCGCCGATAGATATCTCCAATGTGATGCTTATTTGCACGAAATGTAGTAAACCCACCCGTGTCGGATTCCGTGTCTTGGAGGACAAGAGCAGGGTACGTGTGTGCAAGAAATGCCATGAGGTGATTGATTAGTGGCTAGGCTTAAGGAGATGTACCGGAACGAGGTTGTGCCTGCTATGATGCAGGAGCTTGGATATGAAAACCCAATGCAAGTGCCTCGTTTACATAAAATTGTACTTAATATAGGTTTGGGGGAGGCTATTCAGAATCCAAGGGCGTTGGAAGCGGCAACCAATGACCTGGCTCTCATTTCTGGGCAGCGTCCGGTAATCACCCGTGGTAAAAAGTCTATCGCCTCCTTCAAATTAAGGGAGGGCATGGCTATCGGGGTGACGGCTACTCTGCGCGGTGATCGCATGTATGAGTTCTTTGACCGACTGGTAAACGCTGCCCTGCCCCGTGTACGTGATTTTCAAGGAGTTCCTAGGAGGGCCTTCGATGGGCGAGGCAACTATACTCTCGGTATAAAGGAGCAGATTATCTTCCCAGAGATTGACTACGATAAGGTGGACAAGATTCGTGGGTTTCAGGCGTCTATCATAACCACAGCGCGTACGGATGAGGAGTCGAGGCGACTTCTTGAGTTGATGGGCATGCCTTTCAGTGAACAGTAGGGTTAGAACACAATATGGCAAAAGTATCAAAGATCGTTAAATCGAAGCGTACTCCGAAGTACCGGGTACGACAGCGCAATCGTTGTATGCTGTGTGGACGTCCTCGTGCCTATATCCGCCAGGCAGGGTTATGCCGAATTTGCTTCAGGAAAATGGCTCTCGAGGGCCTACTGCCTGGGGTTAGGAAATCAAGCTGGTGATATTTCTGAGGGATTGATATGAGCCTTAGTGATCCTATAGCCGATATGTTGACCCGTGTTCGTAATGCTATTATAGCCAGACATGAGTTTGTACTTGTTCCGGCGTCGAGGACGAAAATATCGATTGCCAAGGTACTGAAAGAGGAGAGTTTCATCAAGGACTATGAGGTGCTGAAGGGTAATACACCTCAGCGGATAATAAAGATTCATCTTGCCTACGATGGGAAAAAGCAATCGGCATTGAATGGGTTGCAACGTGTGAGCAAACCCGGCCTGAGGGTATATTGTCGTAAGGGGGAGATTCCACGGGTTTACGGAGGACTTGGCGTAGCTATATTGTCCACTTCCCAGGGTGTTATGACCGGGCAGCAAGCATGGAAAAAGGGCCTGGGTGGCGAGATTCTTTGCTATGTATGGTAAGACCGGAGAAGTATAGACATGTCTAGAGTAGGGTATAAGCCGATCGCCTTACCTTCTGGTGTAGAGGTAGTAATTGAGGGTAGTAAGGTTACGGTAAAGGGGCCAAAAGGTGAACTTTGCCGCTCATTTTCTGAGGATATAGGCATTTCCTTGCAGGATGGGGTTCTTTCTATTTCCAGACCGTCGGACAGCCGGGTACACCGGGCGCTTCATGGTTTCACGAGGAGCGTACTGGCCAATATGGTTGAGGGGGTGAGCCAGGGATTCCGGAAAGACCTTGAACTCCATGGTGTAGGTTACCGTGTGCAGAAGTCTGGCGACAGCCTTATGATTCAAGTAGGTTATACACAGCCTATAGAGATAAAGCCCCCGCCCGGGATAACCCTTGCTAGCGATGCCCCGAATCAGGCCAGTGTCTTGGGAATAGACAAAGAACTGGTAGGGGAAATTGCAGCTCAGATTCGGGGAGTGCGTTCTCCTGACCCATATTTGGGGAAGGGAATAAGGTATGCCGGTGAGAGAATTCGACGCAAAGCAGGAAAAGCGGGCAAGCTTGGCAGAAGGAAGTAAAAGGCGTGGCTATTAGCAAGCAGGAAGCGCGAAGGGGAAGACATGAGAGGGTGAGAAAGAAGGTCAGGGGCATTCCTGACCGCCCTCGTTTATGCGTCTTTCGCAGTCTTAATCATATCTATGCTCAAGTAGTAGATGATAGTACGGGGCGTACACTTGCCACAGCATCTACCCTTGATGCCGGGATAAAGACCGATATTGAGGGTAAAACCAAGTTACAGAAAGCGGAGTTGGTTGGTAACCTAGTTGCTGTACGTGCCCAAAGTAAGGGAGTAGCGCAGGTTGTCTTTGATCGTGGGGGATATAAATATCACGGAAGAGTAAAGGCTTTGGCCGATGCCGCCCGCGGCTCTGGATTGAGGTTCTAGACATGACGGAACAGATGGATAAGGCATATGCTAAGGATGTGGAGCTAACGGAGAGGCTGGTTCATGTCAACCGTGTGGCGAAAGTTGTGAAGAGGGGGAGGAGATTTAGTTTCAGTGCGCTCGTGGTCGTTGGTGATGGTGAGGGGTATGTAGGTGCTGGCTTGGGGAAGGCAAGGGAAGTGCCCGCAGCGATTCGCAAAGGCGGGGCAATTGCCAGGAGGAATATGATTCGTGTTCCGATGGCGGGTGACACTATTCCTTATAAGGTAATAAGCAAGTTCAGAGGTGCGACGGTGATGTTGAAGCCTGCGGCCCCGGGTACTGGCGTTATCGCTGGTGGTGGGGTACGGGCCACTGTGGAGGCTGCGGGTATCAAGGATATAGTGGCGAAGTCACTGGGAAGCTCTAACCCGATAAATGTGGTCAGAGCTACCATGCGTGCACTGAGTGAGCTGAGGGATTCGAAGCAGGAAATAGCGAGGAGAAAGTCTATTGTCTCAGGTGGTGGGGAGTCCAGTGATTAAGCTGCATATAACCTGGAAAAAGAGCGCTATAGGTTACGACAGGAGACAGCGAATGACCCTGAAGGCCCTGGGATTTCATTCGCTGAATCAGACCATAGTCCATGGTGACACGCCAGTTATCCGTGGCATGATAGACAAGGTGAGGCACTTGGTACAAGTAGACGAGGTGGCTGAGGAGTAATTGATGAAGCAGCATGAGCTCAGTCCAAAAGCGGGATCGAAAAGGAGCAGGAAGCGGGTCGGCCGTGGCGTCGGCAGTGGTCATGGGACGTATGCATGTCGGGGGTGTAAAGGGCAAAAATCACGCTCCGGGGGGGGCGTCGCCCTGCGATTTGAGGGTGGGCAGACTCCTCTGGTTAAGCGCTTGCCTTCCAAGCGTGGCTTCACCAACATTTTCAAGACCGATTACACCTTGGTTAACCTGAGGCGTTTGGAGGTTTTCGAAGAAGGTGCCGAGGTAACGCCGCAAAAGCTTCTTGATGTTGGGCTGGTGCCGTCCCTCAAGAAACCGATTAAGATTCTCGGTGATGGTGAGCTTCAACGTTCGCTGGTGGTAAAAGCCAATAAGTTCTCCCAAACAGCTAAACAGAAGATAGAAGCCTCTGGGGGACGTGCGGAAGAGATTTAGGGGACAGCGGTAGAGATGCAACGAGCACAGAGCGGTTCAAAACCAAAATTATTCCAGGCAATGATAGATGCCTTTCGTCTACCTGACCTGAGGCGTAAGCTGCTTTTCACCTTCGCTATGCTGGTCATATTCCGGTTTGTGGCGCATGTTCCTGTTCCCGGAGTTGACCAGGATGCGCTGGCAACTCTGTTCGAAACTGAACCGCTCTGGGGCATGCTGGACCTGTTCAGTGGTGGAGCGATGAGGTACCTGAGCGTAGCTGCCATGGGTGTTTATCCCTACATTACAGCTTCAATCGTTATGCAGCTTCTGGTGCCTGTAATTCCCCGTCTCCATGCCCTTTCACGTGAAGGGGAGGAGGGGCGCAGGAAGATTAATCAGTATACACACTGGCTGATGGTGCCGATGGCCATGCTCCAGGGATATGGACAATTAATTCTTTTTCAGAGAGAAGGGGTTTTTCAGGAGACAATAAAAATTGGTTTGAGTGGAGATGCCCTGCTGCCTACCGCGGCTGTGTTGTTCTCAATGGTCGCTGGCACCGTTTTCCTGGTCTGGATCGGGGAACGCATAACCGAGAGTGGTATAGGCAATGGTATCTCTATCATAATCTTCGGCGGTATCGTGGCTGGCCTGCCGGGGAATATAGGCCGGGCTTTGGTGTCGTCAGGCACATTTGGCCTCATTAAGCTGGTTATCCTCCTTGTGGCTATAACTCTGTTTATAGTCTTTGTCAGCGAGGCAGTACGACGAATCCCTGTGCAGTATTCACGCAGCCTGTTCCGTGGGGGCAGGATGTATCGGCAGTCAGGAGGAACCCACATCCCGATGAGGGTGAACTCTGCGGGGATGATACCTTTGATCTTTGCTTATGCGTTTTTAATGTTCCCGTCGGTGATAGCTGGCTATGTGGGCTCTGTCTTTATACAGGATTTGTTCGGTGTGGAGGGGTATCTTTACTGGGTGCTCCTATTTTTCCTCGTCGTCGGGTTCACCTTCTTCTATACTATGGTGATTTTCCAGCAGCAGAACCTGGCTGAGACCCTGCAAAGGCAGGGAGGCTTTATCCCGGGAATCCGTCCCGGGCGTCCTACTGCTGACTATTTAAATAGGGTGATTGTCCGCGTAACTTGGGGAGGCGCGTTCTTCCTTGCTGCGGTGGCTGTGGCGCCTCTATTATCGCGTTGGCTGGTCGGCGGAATCGAAGCCACTACCCTTATGCTTATCTCGGCTGCAGGGCTTCTAATCGTCGTCGGTGTCGTTCTGGATACTATGAGGCAGATCGAAGCGCAGCTTCTTATGCGCCAGTATGAAGGTTTCATCAGATGATTAGCGGGGAACAGCTATATGTTATTCTCTTGGGAGCCCCGGGTGCGGGTAAAGGGACTCAGGCGGCTCTCATATCGCAACGGCTGGGCTTGGCTCACATCGCTTCCGGCGACCTCTTCCGCCAGGAGCAGGCCAGCGGGAGCGAGTTGGGCAAGGTCGCCAAGTCTTATATGGAGAAGGGCTTGCTTGTTCCTGATGAGGTGACCGTTAAGATGATTCTAGGCAGAATCGCTGCTCCCGATTGTGCTCAAGGTGTCCTGCTGGACGGTTTTCCCCGGACGCTGGAACAGGCCAAGGCCTTGGATGAAGCGCTGGCTGAAGAGGGCAAGCGTATTAATATGGTGTTGTATATCAAGGTATCTAACGAGGAGCTCTTGCGGCGGCTGAGCGGGCGCTGGATTTGTCGCAATTGTCAGGCTCCATATAATATTGTTGAGCTGCCGTCGAAGGTGCCGGGCAAATGCGATGCTTGTGGGGGCGAGCTGTATCAGCGCCCAGATGACACTGCGGAAACAGCGAGGAAGCGGCTTGACGTCTATTTTACCCAGACCATGCCTTTAATAGAGTATTACACTAAAGCGGGGAAACTGGTGGAGATTGATGGCGAGAAGGGGATTGAGGAGGTTGGGGAGGAGTTGGTTGCGGCTATTGAAGTAAGGGTTGGAAAATGAGCCCGGTCATGCAGGAGATGGGCATAATAGTGAAATCGCAGCAGGAAATCGCTCAGATGCGAGAAGCAGGGCGAATTGTGGCTGCTGTCTTAGAAGTGGTGGTTGAACAGGTAAGGCCGGGGATCACCACAGCTGAATTGGATGAGGTTGCCGTATCTGAGGTGGGAAGGCTGGGAGCTGTTGCCTCGTTCAAGGGATACCGTGGTTTCCCGGCGTCGATTTGTACGTCTATAAATGAGGAAGTGGTTCACGGCATACCTGGAAGCCGGGTGCTCAAGGAAGGGGATATAATCTCACTCGATTTTGGGGCATTGTTGAACGGCTTTCATGGTGATGCTGCGGTAACGGTGGGGGTGGGGAGAATTAGCGCTGAGGCTCAGAATATTATCGATGCTGCCGAAGATGCTTTGGAGGCAGGTATTCATGCTGCACGGGTCAATGCCAGATTGGGGGACGTGTCGGCTGCGATTCAAAATTGTGCTGAGAGCAGGGGCTTCTCTGTAGTGAGAGAATATGTGGGGCATGGCATTGGCCGTCAATTGCACGAAGAACCACAGGTTCCCAATTTTGGTATCGCTGGCGAAGGCCCTTTGCTTCGAAAGGGTATGACCATAGCACTGGAGCCTATGCTTAATGCCGGGATATGGCGTACGATGGTGGCTGAGGATAAGTGGACGGTCATTACCGCTGATAGGAAACTTTCCGCGCACTTCGAACATACCATAGCTATCGGGGAAAATGGTCCGGAGATATTGACTGTGCTTTAGGATTATTCTGAGAGGGTGGGCTGAAAGTATATGCCTAAGAAGGAAGCTATAGAGGTGGAAGGAACAGTAATTGAGCCTTTGCCTAATGCCATGTTCCGTGTAGAGCTTCCAAATGGGCATCAGGTTCTGGCGCATGCATCGGGGAAGATGAGGCTTCATTTTATAAGGATACTGCGTGGTGATAAGGTCTTAGTGGAACTATCACCCTACGACCTGTCACGGGGAAGGATCACCTATCGCTTTAAGTGATAACGCTAAATAGTTGCAGGTCGAGTCAGATGAAAGTAAGAGCTTCAGTAAAAGTTCGTTGTGAAAAATGTAAGATTGTAAAACGCAAAGGCGTTGTTAGAGTTATCTGTCCTAATCCCAGGCACAGACAAAGGCAGGGTTAATCTTTATAGGGAGGTAGAAATGGCGCGTATTGCTGGTGTCGATATACCAAATGATAAACGGGTGGAGATTTCTTTACGCTATATTTTCGGTATCGGGCCTACTCTGAGTCGACGGATATTGGAACAAGCGCAAATAAGCCCCGACGTCAAGGTCAAAGACCTAACGGACGATGAGATAAACCGCATACGCGAGATAATCGACAAGGGGTATAACGTAGAAGGCGGGCTAAGGAAGGAAATCAATTTCAACATCAAGCGGTTCATCGATATCGGCTGTTACCGTGGCCTCAGGCATCGCCGGGGACTGCCGGTTCACGGGCAACGTACTCGTACCAATGCCCGCACCAAACGGGGAGCTCGTAAGACAGTAGCCGGCCGAGGCAGGCGCCGTGGCATGACCAAGAAGTAAACGGGGGTGATTAATGGCTAAGAAGAAGCCATCTCGGGTTAGGAGACGTGAGAGAAAAGCGATCCCGAAGGGGCGAGCCTATATCCAGTCAACATTCAACAATACGGTAATCACTCTTACCGACCCTCAGGGCAATGTTATA
Source organism: Dehalococcoidia bacterium (assembly GCA_011174795.1). Taxonomy (GTDB): domain Bacteria; phylum Chloroflexota; class Dehalococcoidia; order SZUA-161; family SZUA-161; genus W281. The sequence goes on along the minus strand of DUEY01000001.1, from coordinate 93,162 downwards.
GCTTGGGGCAGTTCAGGCACTGCAGGATTTAAGGGGTCGCGCAAGGGAACTGCCTATGCCGCCCAGAGAGCGGCTGAGTCAGCGGCAAAACGGGGGATGGAACATGGCTTGCGTCAGGTAGAAGTCTATGTCAGAGGTCCGGGCAGTGGACGCGAGGCGGCAATTCGCTCTCTTCAATCCGCAGGCCTGAGCATCGTCAGCATCAAGGATGTGACGCCTATCCCTCATAACGGTTGCCGTCCTCCGAAAAGGAGACGTATCTAAAGGAGGTTTGAGATGGCCCGCTACACAGGGCCGGCTTGTCGTATCTGTCGACGCCATGGCGAGAAGCTCATGCTCAAGGGAGCCAAGTGTTTGACGCCTAAGTGTCCCGTGCTGAAACGTCACACCCCTCCCGGTCAGCACGGCAGTGCCCGTCGCAAGGTCTCTGAGTATAGTATGCAGCTTAAAGAGAAGCAAAAGGCGCGCTATATATACGGTGTGCTGGAGCGTCAATTTATAAGGCATTATGCTGAAGCTGAACGTCGCCCCGGTCCTACCGGGGAGAACCTGTTACAAATATTGGAGATGAGGCTGGATAATGTAGTCTATCGCTTGGGCTTCGCTGAATCGCGGCGGCAGGCAAGGCAACTCGTTCAGCATGGGCATATCACCGTTAATGGACGTGTTACTAATATATCCTCGTATTTAGTTAAGGAAGGTGATGTCATTGCCTGGAAGGAGGGAAGCTCTAAAAGCGTACTATATAAGATTGCGGCTGAGGATATCGGAAGTAAATTTATTCCAAGCTGGCTTAGTTTGGATCAGGATAACCTATCGGGTCGGGTGCTTTCTGCCCCGTCGCCGAATGAGACCGAATCTGCTATTGACGAACGGCTGATCGTGGCATTCTACGCAAGATAACTATCGAATCGTTCTTTGAGGAGGGAATATTTTGCTGGAGGACATAAGTCCCAATATAGAATGCGAAGAAAGTACCGAGAATTATAGTAAGTTTGTTATCGAGCCATTAGCTCCTGGCTTCGGTAATACATTGGGCAATAGCTTACGCCGGGTACTGCTGAGCTCTCTTCCCGGTGCGGCGGTGACTGCGGTCAAGATTGAAGGGGTGCAACACGAGTTTACGACTATTCCCCATGTCAAGGAAGACGTGATCGAGTTCCTGCTCAACGTTAAGGAACTGCGGCTCAAGCCTCTTTCCGACCGGCCGGGACGGCTGTTTCTTGAAGTTGAGGGTGAGGGGTCTGTTTGTGCAGGGGACATCAAGCCAACTGCTGAGTTTGAAATCGTGAATCCTGAACTTCATCTGGCTACACTGGATTCAAAGGATGCCCGTCTGGAGGTTGTGTTCTATGTGGAACGGGGTACGGGATATGTGCCCGCTGGCCATGGTGACGGTTTGCCGCTTGGTGTTATCCCAGTGGATGCTATTTATACCCCGGTGCGCAGAGTGAATTACAGTGTGGAGAAAACCCGCGTCGGGCAGGTTAGTAACTATGACAGGCTAATTCTCGAGGTGTGGACCGACGGCACTATATCACCACGGGAAGCCATCCACCAGAGCGCTCAGATTCTTATCAACCAGTTCTCGTTGTTCTATGACCTTGATAAGGCTCCTATGGAGGGCGTGAAGTTTCGTGCTGCTGCGATCCCTCCGGAGCAATACGAGACGCCGTTGGAGCAGGTCGGTCTTTCGGCACGCACCTTCAACTCATTGCGCCGCAGCGGTATCACCAGGGTTGGTGAGCTTCTAGAGAAGAGCGACAGTGACCTGCTCGCGCTGAGGAGCTTCGGCCAGAAATCGCTCGATGAGGTCAAGGAGAGGCTGGAGGCGCTTGACCTGTACCATCTGCGCTTGGCGGGTGAGGCAGAATCACCCGAGGAGGAAGGGGAGGCTGACACTGAAGAAGCTGAGCATGACGAGAGCATAGATAGCGTGGAGGAGTAGTTTTAAGAGCGTTTCTTATTTAGTGGAGTTAAGATGAGACACAGAGTTGCGGGCCGCAGGCTTTCCAGACCGACAGGACACCGGATAGCGCTCTATAGGAATTTGGTAAGTGACCTCTTGCGCTATGAGAAAATTGTTACTACTGAGGCCAAGGCGAGGGAAGCACGGCCTTTAGCGGAGAAGATGATTACCTGGGGCAAGCAGGGGACTCTGCATGCCCGCAGGCAGGCACTTGCGTTTCTGGGCGATAAGGACGTAGTGGACAAGGTGTTTACTGAGATTGGGCCAAGGTATGCCGAGCGGTCAGGCGGTTACACGAGAATAATCAAGCTGGGACAGAGGTTGGGAGACGGGGCGTCCATGGCTCAGTTGGAACTGGTTTAAATGGGGTTGGAGATACCCAGAAGGCTTGCATTTATTGTGGAATACGACGGGACGAGGTATCATGGCTCTCAATTTCAGGTCGGTGTGCCGACAGTTCAAGGGGATATAGAGAGCGCGCTGACGAAGTTAACAGGGGAGAGGATTCGAATAATACTTGCTGGTCGTACTGATGCAGGGGTTCATGCTAAGGGGCAGGTTATTAGTTTTAGCACCTTCTCAACACTGCCTGGGCAGACTCTGGTCAGGGCGCTCAATTTCTATCTCCGGCCGGATATTGCTGTGAAGTATGCTAACGAAGTGGAAAACAGTTTCAATGCCAGGAGAGATGCTATCAGTCGGGAATATCGCTATCACATCCTTAATAGCCTGACGCCATCTCCCTTGCAGCAGAGATATGCATATCATGTTCCTGCGGAACTCGATACTGATGCCATGAACAAGGCCTGTCGGCGCCTCGTGGGAGGCCATGATTATGCATCCTTCACCGGGCCAACTGAGAGAAGTACGGTGCGCGATGTCTACAAAGCGGATGTATCGAGAGAAGCGGAGATGGTGTTCTTTGACATGGTGGCTAACGCTTTCCTGCCCAGGCAAATGCGTTGTATAGCAGGCTCTCTGATCAGGGTTGGATTGGGCAAGCTGACGGCAGAGGAGCTTGAGGAGATATTACAGGCGAAGGAGCCCGGTTTAGCAGCGCCTGTGGTGCCCCCTCACGGGCTTTGTTTGATGAAGGTGAACTATCCTGAAAATACATTTTCGGGAAAAGGCAGTTAGATGAAAACCTATAGCACGAAGGCAGCCGATATCGATCGAAAGTGGTGGGTTCTCGATGCCTCGGATAAGACACTGGGCAAGTTGGCATCGGAGGTCGCAATATTGCTCAAAGGCAAGCACAAGCCGATATATTCGCCTCATATCGATGTCGGCGACTACGTTATTGTGATAAATGCAGCTAAGGTGAATGTAACAGGTAAAAAGCTAACCCAGAAGATGTACTACCGTCATTCTCAATATCCGGGAGGGCTGAAGAGCACCAGCCTGAAAAGGATGATGGAAACTCATCCCACCAGGGTTGTCGAGCATGCGGTCAAGGGCATGTTGCCTCACAATCGGCTGGGTGCTGCCATGATTAAGAAACTGAAGGTCTATCCTGGTGCTGACCATCCTCATGAAGCCCAGGTTAAGACAGTTGAAAAGGAGAGCTAGTTTGAGCGAGAAGGCCTATTTTCGCGGTACCGGACGACGAAAGACAGCAGTGGCGCAGGTCAGATTGACTGAGGGTAATGGCGCTATAATAGTGAATGGCAAGCCCTTTGAAGAGATATTTAATATGCCACGGTTGCAGTCTGTAATCCTCGAGCCGCTCAGGGTTACCGAGACCTCGGACAAATTCAATGCTGTTGTCAAAGTAGTTGGCGGTGGCACCTCAGCCCAGGCCGGTGCTATTGGCCACGGTATAAGTCGTGCTCTGGTGACTATGGATGTTAACCTGAAACCGCTTCTTCGCAGCCACGGGCTCCTTACCAGGGACTCCCGGGTGAAAGAGCGAAAGAAGTACGGGCTGAGAAGGGCTCGTAAGGCACGCCAGTACCGCAAGAGGTAGTATCCACCGGCTGAAGCATAAGCAACCAGCCATATATGTGCTCTTCAGGCAATCTGCCTGGAGAGCGCTCTTTTTTCACGGGGGCAGACAGGGGCATTTAATGATTGAAGGTCGGTTTGGGGCGCTATCCTCGGGCCAATCTTTTACCCAGTTCGAGTGCGTCCTGCAGCGCGGTCGGGTGCTTCTTGATATCGCCTCTCTTGTCTACTCCTCTAACGAGGAGTTCGTCGGCATAATCAACGCCGATGGCTTCGAAGAAGTATTTCAACGTCAGTTTGGACCCGTCGAACAGCTGCTTGCCCTTAGTCGCTCCCACGGCGATAAACGCACCCTTCCTGGTAGAATCCGGCGGGCTCTGCTTGAGGACGTATCTTCTCGCCCACAGCGCCTGGCAGCGGTCTATAAGCGCCTTAACCTGGGCGGTAAGGCCGTAGAAAAACATGGGCGACGCGACTATGACAAGGTCTGCCTCGAGGAGCTTGAGGTATATGTCGTCCATGTCGTCGCTGATGACGCAGTTGCCATCCCTGAGGCAGCCGTAGTATTCCCGGCAGGGGCTTATTTTGAGCTTATCCACCACGATCTTCTCGGTATCCGCTCCCTGGCTTTCTGCACCCCTGAGAGCTTCGTCCAGCAGCAGGTCGGTATTACCGCCTATCCGGGGGCTTCCCATGATGCCCAGCACCTTCAAGCCTGCCTCCCGTTGAATCGCTTTGTGCAATGAACGATTGCTGAAAACAACAACAGCAATACTATGCCCAAGCCCTCCGGTTGTCAATAAAAAAGCGTTTGGTCGTCAGCACCAGTGGGGGGCAATTCGTGAATTGCCCCTACCGTTTTGCTATTCGTAACTCGAAAGTTTATAATCGTGCCACGGCTGGCTGTCTAATAACGTAGTATACACGGTGGTGGATTAAAGTGGTTGAGCACACACCGACGTACGATGAGGCTTTAGCTCTTCTCAGGGAGTTTAACAAGGGTGACAGCCTGCTGAAGCATGCCTATTGTGTCGAAGGGGTTATGCGCTACATCGCCCGTAAAAAGGGGGAGGATGAGGAGAAGTGGGGTATCATCGGGCTGGTTCATGACCTTGACTACGAACGTTTCCCCGAGCAGCACTGTCGAAAAACACGGGAGATACTGGAGGAGCGAGGGTGGCCTGCTGAGTACATACGGGCGGTTATGTCTCATGGGTGGGGTATTTGCAGTGACGTTGAGCCTCAGACCGACGTAGAGAAGACGCTCTATGCTGTTGACGAGCTTACCGGCCTTGTTGCCGCCGTTGCGATAATACGTCCATCGAAAAGCGTATCCGACCTTGAAGCGAAGTCGGTGATGAAGAAATGGAAGGATAAATCATTCGCTGTAGGTGTTAACCGGGAGGTGATAGAACGTGGGGCGGAGATGCTGGGGGTGGAGTTGAGAGACTTAGTTGATGATGTGATCATGGGCATGCGCGAGGTTGCTGATAGAATAGGGCTGTAGCAAGGAAAATGCAGAGGAGGATGGATACATGAAGGTAAGTCGAGTAGATGAGATGAGGAATCTGGACCGCAGGGCCACTGAGGAGTACGGCATAACTCAGGAGATTTTAATGGAGAATGCGGGGCAAGCCTCGTATTTCATTATTTTGCAGGAGTTCGGTATTAAAGGGAGGAGATTTGTTACTTTCTGCGGCATTGGCAACAACGGTGGGGATGGGTTCGTGGTCGCCAGGAAGATTCACTCGGCGGGTGGGGAGGTGAAGGTATTTATTCTGGGAGACAGGAAGAAGCTGGATGGAGCGGCAAAGAGCAATTTCGACATTATCTCCAGGATGCCGGTAGAGATTCGCGATATCCGGTCGATTGATGATATACGCGCGGATACGTTGCAGTGTGACGCCATAGTCGATGCCATATTCGGCACAGGGCTTGAGAGGGAAGTCTCCGGGATATACAGGGACGCCATAGATTTAATCAACGAGAGCGGAAAGATGGTTTTCAGCCTCGACATCCCTTCCGGCGTTAACGGCGATACGGGTGGGGTGATGGGGGTGGCTGTGAAGAGCGATTATACGGTAAGCTATGGGCTTCCTAAAATAGGGAACATGCTTTATCCGGGCTTCGACCTGTGTGGCAAGCTCTACGTGACGCATATCTCCTTTCCCCCATCGCTTTACGATGCAGATTCTATCAAGGTTCAGCTCAATGACCTGGTTAGACTGCCTCTGAGGGACAGGGACACGCATAAAGGAAGCTATGGTAAGGCTCTCTTCATCTCCGGCTCTTCCAGCTACCTGGGAGCACCCTACTTCTCCGCTCTGTCCTTCCTCAAAGCTGGTGGGGGGCTTTCTTACCTTGCTACGCCGGAATCTATCTCATCGTTCCTGGCGAGCAAGGGAAGCGAGATTGTCCTTGTTCCCCAGCAAGAGACTGATTCGGGAAGCCTGGCCTTGGGTTGCAGGGATGAGCTTTTAGAGTTCTCGAAGAATGTGGATATGGTTATCCTGGGGCCCGGTGTCTCCCTCGATTCGGATACTCAGGGGTTGGTGAGGGAACTGGCGAAACGTGTCGAGGTTCCGTTGCTCATAGATGGGGATGGAATAACTGCGATAGCTGCGGAGTTAGAGGTCATCAAGGCAAGAAAGGCACCGACGATACTTACACCGCACAGCGGTGAGATGTCCCGGCTCAGCGGGGTAGAGGTAGGTGAGGTAAACAACGATAGGATAGGCGTGGTTCAAAAAGCGGCAAAGGAGTTGAACGCTATCATCGTGTTGAAGGGAGCCCACTCGCTCATCGGATTCCACGATGGTACAGTGTATATTAATACCAGCGGCAACCCTGGAATGGCCACGGCCGGCAGCGGGGATGCGCTTACCGGTGCAATTGCGGCTATGTACGGGCTGGGATTACCTATTGGAGAGGCTGCAAGGATTGGTGTCTTTATGCACGGGCTCTCCGGCGATTTGGCAGCTGAAGAAATAGGTGAGGATGGTGTGACCGCACAGGACATAGTCGACTATCTACCAGATGCTCTGCACTACTATCGCGAGAACTTCGAGGAACTCTCAGAAAGTTTTCATGGAAGTGTCGACGTGGTATAGCTCAGCGTGCTCTTCTTTCAACGGTGAAGCCAAGCAGTTGCAACTCAGCAATCAGATTCGTCGGGTCCTCTGAACTCAGGTGTACAACGAAATCCTCTCTATTCTTATCGGGAATGGGAAGCATGAACATGGTGAATACTTCCAGGCCGAGCTTGTTTATGGCGGCGACCACCCTTTCGACATCACTGGGCCCGTTCACGTCACGGATGACGATTCGAGAGCCTGGTTTCCCTATCCCCAGAATCGGGTTCAGGATTTTGTAGAAGAAGTCGTTGGTGGTGGCCATGCCGACCAGCCTGCCTTCATCCACCACGAGCAGGGAGCCGACCTTCTTCTCCTGCGCCAGAGCTACAGCCTCTTCCACCGTTGCATCGGGGCTAACTGTCACCAGGTCCTTGACCATGATTTCCTTGACCGTAATCTTGCTCAACAGGTGAATGATTTCATGGATGTTGAGGCTGGTGACGTTGGCTGGGCCCGCCCTGTCGTGCCCGGCACGTGTAACGATGCCAACCAGTTTCCCCTTATCGACCACGGGTAAGCGGCGGATATTGTGAGTGTCCATTATCCTTCTTGCATCCGCAAGGGATGTTGAACTGGATACGGTAACAACTTTTGTGGTCATTACATCGCTGATATACATGGTATGCCTCCGATAACGATAATTAACCTTCTCTGCTTACTTCATACATACGAGTAAAAACATTCGAATTCTATACTTCAGTACCTACTGTGTCAAGGGCTTATGCTCGTTCAATGCAGACATCCGAGTGGGAAATGAAGTTATGATATACTACGATACGGTGGTTTTAAGGTAATATGAAGCTAGACGTTCTTGTCGCCCCAGCTTTTTTGAAAGAGGATGACTTAACGGGGTGCCAGTGTGCCGTTATCGATGTCCTGAGGGCTACCAGTACGATAATAACGGCGCTTGTCAGCGGCGCGGCTGCGGTGCATCCTTGCCTGGATATTGCCGAGGCCAGAAGAGATGTATCCGGGCTGGGCCGCGAGCGTTATCTCCTTGGGGGGGAGGACATGGGCCAGCATATACCCGGTTTTGATATGGGTAACTCGCCTCTTGAATATATGGTGGAAGATGTCGTTGCCGGGAAGGACATCTACTTCTATACCTCAAACGGAACAGGGGCAATTCGGCGTGCTCATGCCGGGTCTGGCAAGCCAGTCTATATCGCTGCACTGCTGAACCTTTCTGCTGTATCATCAGCGATTGTGAAGGCGGCTTCTACCGGTTCTCTGGATGGTATAGTCATTTTATGTGCCGGACGCTATGGCAATCCTTCTGCGGAGGATTTTTTCTGTGCGGGCTTACTTGTAAGGAAGTTAATCAGTGGACTTCGTGAGTCCGGAATTGAAACTCAGCCAGGGGACAGCGCTATCATAGCTGCCGGATTTGCTACGGCTAGGGAGGGACAACGCATCGATGTTCTGGCATCAAGTGACCATGGTCGCTTCCTGCGATCAATCGGTTTCGAATCGGACCTGGAGTTTGCTTCGGAGTTGGATTTCTATGATGCCGTTCCCATCTTCGACGGAGAACGTGTTGCACTCTTGGATAGGGCGTCCTAGCGGTTGGTGAATGTTGTGGGGTGCATGAGGTGGTAATAAGACCTTTGGGTTGTCGGGAAGATGCTTAATCTCAGCTGCAACATGTCGTTCCTTTTGGGAATACCGTGTGTCCTGTATAATAGAAGTATCAGAATGGATGAAAGCTAGTAAAGAATGTTATAACTGCCTGGCACGGCTCCTGCGTCAGGCTGCTGAACTGGCCACCGATGAACCTGCATTACGGTTGAGGGTTATCGAAGACGGGCAGATGCTCCTTGACCGTGAGTTCTCTACTGACAAGACCACTATCGCTGTCGCTACGTTAATACACCGCCTGGTCAGGTCGCTAACGGGCAATGCCGACCCCTATAACGGGATTAAGGAAGCAGAGCTGGAGATGGCTGCGGGGCTTATGCGGGAACTGGAGTATAATAGTGAAGGGGATATCAGGAAGTGTCTTGTCTACGCGGTGAGGGGAAACAATATAGATTTCTTCAAAGACATTGAGGAGATTAAGGAAGAGATAACAGGACCGGTGGAATTTACCATCGATGACACGATGAAGCTGGAGGAAAAGCTGAGAGAGGCAAAGAATATGCTCTATCTAGCGGACAACGCTGGGGAAGTGCCATTTGATATTCCACTGGTTAACAAGATGGCTGATTACGCCCCTGTTACCTATGTGGTGAAAGAGTCACCTGTACAGGATGACATCACGCTTGAGGATTTAAAGAAGTTCGGGATGATGGGAGCATTGCCGAGGGTTATCAGCACTGGCACCGATACCCCTGGCGTTGACATGGACATGGCTTCATCCGAGTTCAAGGCCGAATTCGAGGCTGCTGACCTGGTGCTGGCTAAGGGTATGGGTTTCTGGGAGACCCTCACCGAGTTGCCTGCGCAGGGCAAGGTTTTTCACCTACTCAAGGCTAAGTGCCAGCCGGTGGCTGATTCGCTGGGTGTAGCGCTTAACAGCTATGTGGCTTATCTGCGGTGAGATCAAATGACAAGCAACATGTGGCCTAAGCTAAGGGGAGTACAGGTCAGCTTTGGACAATGGCAGGGCCAGCCGGTGGTTGTACTCCAGGACCCACTAAGGCTAAGCGATCGCGCGGTGGCGCTTCCGCAAAGCATCGCTCCTGTTCTGGAGCTATGCGATGGCACTCGTGACTGCGCTACTTTGAGGTCCGCCCTTGAGCTCAGAACCGGGTTAAGGGTGGGGCCAGAGTATATTGATAAGTTGTTATTTGAGCTTGATGAAGCTCTGCTGCTGGATAATGACCACTTTGCCCGCGTTTACCGGGGGGAGATAGAGAAATACAGGTCAGCCCCTTCTCGCCCTCCTACAATGGCGGGCACGGTCTATCCATCCAGCCCGGAGTTACTTGAGGGTGCGCTTCTGGAATACTTCAACACCGCCTCTCCAGGGGCTGAGAATATGCCTCAAATAGAGCAGGTGCGCGGGCTGGTTAGCCCCCATATCGACTATCAGCGCGGTGGTGCCATCTATGCTGAGGTGTGGAGGCAGGCAGCAACGGCAGCGCGGTCGGCTGATGTGGCTATCATTCTTGGCACCAATCACTTCGATTGCAGGAGCATATTTGCTCTCACCAGGCAAAGCTATTCCACGCCTTGGGGTATATTGTCGACAGCAAGCGATGTGGTGGATAGGGTAGTGACTGTCTTGGGAGAGGGAGTGTTCGATGAGGAGCTTCACCACCGCATGGAGCATTCGGTGGAGACTGCTGCGGTATGGCTACACTACCTAGTGAAGGACAGGTATTGTGAACTTGTACCGGTACTCTGCGGCTCATTCCAGAAATATATAGCGGGCGGGAAGCATCCGGGTGATGATGAAGAGATCGCTCTCTTTGTCGATGCAGTGAGGCAAGCCACAGCTAATCGGCGCACTCTTATAGTCGCTGCCGGTGATTTAGCTCATGTTGGCCCGGCCTTTGGCGATCGCTATCCTGTCGGACTGGCGGAGAAAGCCAACTTATCGGCGGCTGACAGCGAACTGATGGCAATTATCGCAAAAGGTGATGCCGAGGGTCTGTTCCAGCAGGTAAAAAGAGAGGGAGACCGGCGACGAATATGTGGACTAGCCCCAATATATCTGGCACTGAGGCTCTTGGGCGAGACAACGGGAAAGATTACCGGCTATGCGCAGTGCCCGGCTGATCAGCAGGAGACTTCCTTTGTATCGATTTGCGGTATCCTCCTGAGTTAGGCGCTCAATCGGCGTATGTCGCAGAAAAAGGCAACGATACAGGTTCATGTTCAACCCGGCGCGAGGAGTAACGAGCTATCGTGGCTCGAAGATGGTATACTCCGCGTGAAAGTTACCGCTCCGCCTCGTAAAGGGCGGGCTAACCAGGCGCTGGTGGCGCTTATGGCTGAAGTGCTCGGTGTACCAAAAAGCGCCGTGCAGATTATCAGGGGTACTACCGGCAGACGAAAGCTCTTAGCCATACAAGGTCTGGATTCGGGAGAGTTGAAAAAGAGGCTATCCGTGGTCGAAGCCGGGAAGTAGTTGAACGTTCTTCTTTTTTCGAGCTTGGGAGAATGAATTATATATACACCCATCTGCCTCAGGATGAGGATATCGGCTTTGATGGGAGGTCCTACAGTGTTACTGAGGGATTATTGGAGTATCAGGGTCGCAGAGTATTGTATCTCGACGCGAAGGCTTCCGATGTTACCTTCTGTGACCGCAGCTATGCTTCCTATCTGGGGAGCGTCAATGTAAAAGGATATGTGGTAAGATGGCAGTTTGAAAAGGATGTTGCGGGTGGGATTCTATCTGAGATCGAGCCGATTGAAGACGAAGAGGATAAACGGGCGATAAGCAATCTTCTGCGGGCCAGTCATCATACATCCACAGTTAATTTCTTTTGTTGATCTAGTTCTTTTATATTCTAAGCCGTGAGTAGTTCTTCCTTTTGCCTATTAAATGGTAAACTATTAAAACGTTAATCCAGGTTGACATATATTTCCCGCTATAGTAATATCATCGCAATTATCGACTTGCTTATGAGAGGTTAATGAGTCTGCGTATTTCCACTAAAGGTCGTTATGGGACAAAAGCCTTGCTTGACCTCGCGGTGTGTTATGGGAAGGGACCTGTTCATGTAAGGAACCTTGCTAAAAGCCAGCGGATTTCTGAGCGATATCTGGAGCAGGTACTTATTTTATTGAAAGTCGCAGGCCTAGTGAGGAGTATTCGGGGGGCACATGGCGGCTTTATCTTAGCAAGACCGCCGTCAGAAATAAGCCTTGCAGAGATCATCGGTGCCATGGAAGGCTCGGTATCTCTAGTAGAGTGCGTTGACCATCCGGGTGTATGTCCGCATTCGGCACGATGTGTAACTCGCGATATGTGGGTAAGTATGAAAAACTCACTGGTTGGTGTGTTGGAGGCCATAACTTTGCAGGATTTAGCCGGGGACTTAATAAATAAGTATCCGGACAATGTGCTATGTAAGTAGCTGTCAAGGGAAGATTGAGGTGGACTCTCTGATGGATTGCCAGATACCTCTTGATAAAATCAATGAGGCATTCGAGAAGGCATCGAGGGATGATGGTAGAAAGAAACGGATAAAGCCGGATAACTAAGGAGTGATAACTCCTAGATGTGCAAGCATAGCTAACCCCACCCCTGAGGGGGTGGGGTTAATAACTTCATTTAGAGGTCTCGGTTACTACTTCTCATACAGTGCCTGTATCTGTTCCTTCATATCCAGACCGAGGTAGTCTGCGAAGCACATGACATCGGGATTGGTTCTCACATCGAGTACCGCGGGTAATCCTGAGTCGAAGGCTCTCTGTAATGCGGGTTTGATTTGGTCAGGCTCTGTTACAAGCTCTCCGTAAGCCCCAAGGCTTTCTGCATACTTGTCATATCGTACGGCCTCGCTTAACTTTGAGCAAAGATCTTTATGTTCGTGGAGCTGCTGGGAATGTCGAACCATACCCCACTGGCAATCATTGCTTATCACGACCACTATTTGCTTGTTGTGTCGTACGGCCGTATCGATCTCGCTGCCGTTAAGCAGGAATGAGCCGTCGCCTTCTATAACGAGGACTTTTTTGTCTAGGTCTGCCGTCTTAACGCCTATTGCGAAGGGGATGCCCCCTCCTAGGTGCCCGAGTGAGCCGCCTAGAGCTGATAAAAAGCTGCCCGGGAAGCTGGCATTGTAGAGGGGGGTAACCTGAGCATTAATATCTCCGCCGTCCATTACGATGTATGAATCCGTACCCAGGAAATCGCACACCTCTTTCCCCAGCCATCTGGGGTCGATAGGCTTCTTCGTGCTTGGCATGTCTGATGTTAGCGTTTCGTTAACGGTTTGTGCGATGCTCCGTACAGTTTTTAGCCATTCTGTCTCCCCGCGTTTCCCACCGCCCAGACTTGCATTCGCTGATTCGATGAGCTGACTGAGCACGGCTTTAGCGTCTCCGTAAATGCCCATTGCAATAGGCCTGTTTCGGCCGATTTCCGTGGGTTCTATATCCACAGAGATGACTCTTACATCGGGTGCGTACAGGTCTCCCTTGCCAAAGCCAAGCACATCTTCGAATCTAACTCCGATGGCGAGTAGTACGTCAGCTCCGGCTATGCTGCCGAAGCTGTAGCCTATAGGGCCTCCGCAAAGGGGATGGTCATCGGGAATGGCCCCTTTGCCACCTATTGCGCAGCATACTGGTATGTTAAGAAGTTCAGCGAACTTAACGAGTTCTTCCGATGCGTCTGCCCGCAGGACTCCTGTCCCGACAAGTATCGCTGGCCTCTCTGCCTCCATTAGCCATTTCGTTGCCTGCCTCACCAGCTCAGGTTCTCCATACGGGCGTGAAGTGGTTCTGTAGCTGTCTGGTGGGATGATAGGCACTTGTTCTTCGTCGACATCCAGCATGAGCGCATCATCGGCGATGTCCACTAGTACAGGACCTTTACGTCCGCTATCGGCATATCTGAAAGCTTTAGCCATATAGTCTGGTATGCGACGCGTAGATGTGCAGTAACCTACCCACTTGGTAATCGGGCGGTACATGTCCCTGGAATCGAATTCCTGGAGAACTCCCATACCCTCGAAGCAGTACAGCGCGTGACAGCAGATGCCGATTACCGGGGTATGTGTGTTCATGGCAGCGGCCATACCCGATGCCATATTGATCACGCCTGGCCCTGATGTAACCATAGCCACGCCTGGTTTGCCCGCAACCTGCGCGTAACCGGTTGCGGCATTTGCTACAGCCTGTTCGTGCCTCATACCGATGAGCTCGATGCCCCCGTTGTCGCATGTATCGTATATCCCGCTCAGTCCGCCGCAAAGGGTGAAGGCTGCCTTCACACCTTCGTTTATCAGAGCCTTGCCGACAAGTGTTGCCCCGCTTACTCGTGCCATTTCGACCTCCTTAAGTTTTATACGGACACTGACTGCGATTTGGACTATGATTATAAACGGTTTGCGAGCGATTTCCAAATGTCAGGCTGCTCGCGATTAACGGGCAGGGTTACGGATGAAGGTGTATAGAGTTCAGGTGTCTGAGGGAGCTTCCGCCTTGCCCTTGTATTCTACGACTCGGACAGCCGTTTTTTAACGTAGTCTATAACCTTAACCGGAGAGGGGTCGACCTCATAGAGAAGCGCCAGGTAGTAGCTCACCCAGTCGCCGAACAGGATAAGGCTCATCATCTGACTGAGTGCGCTTTCTCCTATCGCATCCACGGTCTCATGGCTGACCTTCGCCTGGCTCAGCACCTCGGTGGTGACCTCGTATCTGCGGAGGATGCGTCTGTGCAGATGCTGGGAGCGGAGTAGGACGATAAAAGCCTTCTCTGCCATTTCAGGGGGGAACTCATAGCCGACCACGGCGTTATGGTTAAGTTCGGAGAATATTTCATAGAACGCCCACGCTTTACTGTTTTCGTTTATCTGTGTTTTCCAGCGCTGCGCTACCGGAGAGAGGATACCCGCACTGTATATTATCACCATATGGTTATGCAGCTTAGCCGCCAGTTGCTTGGCCGGATTATGAGACGTGGCGCAGGTATCGTCTATAGTGACTTGCAGGTTCTCGAGCACTTCCCCCATTTCGGCTACATCCGCGGATTTGTCGCTGATAATGCCGAGATTCTGACAGATGCCGAGCAGCGGGAAAAAGCTGTGGGCCAGAGCGGCTCGTGGTTGGGCAACGTAGTCGATAGTATAAACAGGGATATCGTTATGCTCGGCGAGGGCTTTTAATTCGCCACCGGTGGTCAGGACAAGCTTTTTTGCGGGTGTCTCCATCGCCTGTGTGAAGGCGGACAGGGTCTCTTCGGTTCTCCCCGAGTAACTGGAGGCAACCACTATGGTGTCAGCGTCAACTAACGGGGGAAGATCGTATTCTCGATCTATAAAAATGAGCGCTTTCCCCTCAGTGTACAGGTGGCGCAGCAGGTCACCCCCGATAGCAGAGCCACCCATACCGAGAATGACGAGCTTTTGCATGTTTGAGTAGTCGGTGGGCAGTTTGAGATCCAGCCCCTTTTGCCAGGCTTGGAGGCACTGTTGCGGCAACTCACGGATGCGCTCGCGCATTTCCATAGGGTCGAGTCTTGTGTAAACCTTTGGATCATCCAGGTCTATCATTGTTTAAATCCCAGCCAGTAGTCTGCCTGCCTGGAGCAGCCTTTCTACATGTTCCATGGAGTCGCTTTCGGAATATATACGTAGGAGTGGTTCAGTTCCTGAAAGCCGGATGAGAAGCCAGCTTCCATCGCCGAGACGGAAGCGGAAACCGTCAGTAGTATCGATACCGGTCACGGCGGTATTATCTATCTGCTCCGGCTTGAGTTGACTCAGGCGACGCGCGATTTCCTCTCGTTTCGCCTCCGGGAAGTGAAAATCTGTTCGTGCATAATGGTGTGGCCCCACCTTGTCATAAAGGTACTTGATTAGCTTTGAGGGCTTTTTCTTTGTCCTGACCATCAGGTCGAGTAAGTAGAGGCCTGACAGGATGCCATCGCGCTCGGGAATATGTCCCCTGAAGCCGAAGCCACCGCTCTCCTCGCCCCCGATCAGTGCGTTTTCAGTGATCATCTGTGGGCCGATGTACTTGAAGCCGACGGGCATTTCACATACGCGTACTGAAAATAGCTCGCCCAGGCGGTAGACCATATTCGTTGTGGTGATGGATTTAACGATTGTTCCACGTTCTCCACGCACCTCCAGCAGGTAAAGCGCGAGCAGGCCGAATACCTGAAGCGGTGTAATGAACAGGCCCTTTTCATCCAGAGGGCCAATACGGTCGGCATCGCCGTCTGTTGCTAATCCTATATCAGCTTTATTCTCTAGAATGATGTCGGCGAGTTTGGTCAGGTTTTGAGCAATAGGCTCAGGTTGTATGCCGGGAAATAGCGGGTTGCGTTCGGCATTTATTTCGATAACCTTGGTACGGTCACCGGAAAGTAATTCTTTGAGGTAACCAGCTCCGCTCCCATGCATGGGATCTACAGCTACCTTCAATCCTGCCTTGCGTATACGCTCGAGGTCAACGAGTTCAGCTATATGGTTTAGGTATGCGGGTTTCGGGTCGTAATACTCGACCAATCCCTGTGCTCTACCTTCATTCAAGGGAAGGCGCTTGGTCTCCTCCTCTTTTAGCACTTGATGGATATGCCTCTCAAGTTCAGCGGTTACTTCGGGGGACGCGCTGCCGGCATACTCGGGTTTATATTTAAATCCGTTCCACCTGGCGGGATTGTGGCTGGCGGTAATGATCACTGCCCCTGCTGCTTTTTTTACCACAATGGCGTAGCTTATCACGGGGGTAGGGGCTGGCTCCGAGTTGAGATATACTTTAATTCCGTTGGCGGCGACCACCTCTGCAACGGCAGCGGCAAAGTCCTCTGAGGCGAATCTGGTGTCATATCCTACTAGTAAACCCTGTGATGCGATACCGCGCCCCAGCAGGTAGTTCGCAACCCCTTGAGCGCAGGCGCGCACATTGTCGAATGTGAAATCCTCGGCGATAATGCCGCGCCATCCGTCGGTGCCGAATTTGATCGTTGGTTGCATTACGTTTTTACTTTAGAATGAGATGGCGTTATCTTCGATAATGCTCCCGGGCCAGATTCTTATGCCATGCTCCAGCTTGTTACCGCTGCCGATACGGCTGTCGTCGCTGACAATCGAGCTGTCTGTAATCCACGTACTGTCGCCGATAACGCTGTTATTGCCGATAACGCTGTTTCTAATAGTTGTATCCTTACCAAGCTTCACATTTTGCCAGAGTATGGCCTCATCGATAGTAGCCCCATGTCTTACTATGCACTTGTCGCCGATAACGCATGGGCCCGAAATTCTTACACCTTTTTCTATTGTGCAATCCCTGCCGATGACCAATGGACCAATAATCTTGGCTGCAGGATGGATGTTGCAGCCTGATTCTGTCCATATGTCATCTGCCATCGATTTGCCGGGAAAGCGTGCCATAGCTTTGCCCATGAGTATGTCATGGTGCAACTTCAGGTAGTCTGCGGGGTTGCCGATGTCGATCCAGTACGCGTTTGAGGGATAACCGTAGAAAGGGACTCCTTGCTCAACCATGTCGGGGAAAAGCCCGCGCTCCAGCATACAATAGGTGTCGGACGGAATAAGGTCCAGCACCTCCGGTTCGAGGACATAAGTGCCCGCGTTGATGAGATTAGTGGTTACACGTTCCCAGCTTGGCTTTTCGATGAAGCACTTAACCTTACTCTGCGGGTTGAGTTCGACTACTCCGTACGCAGTGGGATCCTCAACCGGAGTGAGAGCGATAGTGGCTTTGGCTTTCTTCTCCTTGTGATACGCTATCATGCTGGTCAGGTCGAGGTCGGTGAATATGTCGCCGTTGAAGACTACGAAGGTGTCGTCCAGCAAGCCCTCTGCGTTCTTGACTGCCCCACCGGTTCCCAGCGGGGATTTCTCAACTGCATAAGTTAGGGTTATTCCGAAATCGCCGCCATCACCGAAATGACGCTTAATATGGTCGGGAAGGTAGCAGATGGCGAGTATAATCTCGTTGATATTGTGTTTTTTGAGATTATCAAACATGTGCTCCAGGAAGGGTTTGTTGACGACGGGGACCATTGGTTTGGGTATGTTACAGGTGAGGGGACGAAGCCGCAATCCTTCCCCGCCGACGAGAATAATTGCCTGCATTTCTACTCCTCGTCAGGGCCTAGTCCGGCCTCTTTTCTTAGCTTTGCTGCCTTGTCGGTGCGTTCCCAGGGAAGGTCGAGATCGTCACGGCCGAAATGTCCGTAGGCAGCTGTTTGTTTGTAGATAGGGCGACGCAGCTTCAGCGACTCAATTATAGCGCCGGGACGGAAGTCGAAGTGCTTCTTGAGCAGCTTAAGAATAACCTCCTCATCTACCTGAGCGGTGTCGAAGGTTTCGATAGATATGGAGAGGGGATGGGCTATCCCGATGGCATAGGACAATTGGAGTTCCAGGCGGTCGGCGAGACCGGCAGCGACAATGTTCTTTGCTGCGTAGCGGGCGGCATAGGCGGCAGAACGGTCTACTTTGGTGGGGTCTTTTCCTGAGAAAGCGCCGCCGCCGTGTCTGGCAATGCCTCCGTAGGTGTCGACCAATATCTTGCGCCCGGTTAGCCCCGTATCTCCCATCGGCCCACCGACTACGAAGCGCCCCGTGGCGTTAATGTGGTATTTAGTTTTTTTATCCAGAAGATGGTGGGGGATTACCTTCTCTATTACTAGCTCCATTAAATCCCGGTGTATGACATCGTTGCTTATTGTCTCGTTGTGCTGGGCGCCAATGACTACAGTATCCACCCGCTTAGGGACACCGTAGCTATACTCGACGGTTACCTGGGACTTTCCATCCGGGCGAAGGTAGGGAAGGGTGCCATCCTTTCTCACATGGGCCAGCCGTTGACAGAGCTTGTGAGCAAGCGAAATCGTCAACGGCATGAGTTCAGGGGTCTCGTTGCAGGCAAACCCTACCATCATCCCCTGATCGCCGGCACCAAGGGTCTCTTTCTCATTTGTGTTGGCTTCCTTCTCCCGCGTCTCCATCGAGTGGTCTACACCCATAGCGATATCTGGCGACTGCTCCTTAATAGAAACGATGACGCCGCAGGTCTCGCAGTCAAAGCCATACTTGGCACGGGTATAGCCTATCTCGCAAACCGTGTCCCGAACGATCTGGGGGATCTCAACATAGCAATCGGTGGTTATCTCTCCCATTACAACAACCAGGCCAGTGGTGGCCATAGTTTCACAGGCTACCCTGGCCATCGGGTCCTTGGCCAGTATAGAGTCCAGGACAGCGTCTGAAATCAAATCACAGAGCTTGTCGGGATGCCCCTCGGTAACAGATTCGGAGGTTAAAAATAGTGAAGGTGAACTCATGAAAGTGCTTGGCATCAGTCACTCCTTTTTATTAAGTCCCTAACTCCCAACTCTCTAAATATTTTCGCTGCTCCGCAGTCAGAGTGTCAATGGTAATTCCCATAGCCTTGAGTTTAAGCTTGCCTACTTCCTTGTCTACTTCCTCGGGCACAGGATAAACTCTGCGCTTGAGCTCTTTGCCTCTTTTAACCATATATTCTGCACAAAGAGCCTGGTTGGCAAAGCTCATATCCATAACGCTCGCGGGATGCCCTTCAGCGGCAGCCAGATTGATCAACCTGCCTTCCCCGAGAAGGAACAGGCTTTTCCCGCTGGAGAGGGTATATTGCTCCACAGAGCTCCTTATCCGCTTCTTCTCGGCTGTAAGGCTCTCTAGGGCTGGGATATTGATCTCCGCGTTGAAATGTCCGCTGTTTGCCATGATGGCTCCGTCTTTCATCGCCAGCATGTGTTCTCTGTCTATGATATTCAGCCCGCCGGTCACGGTGATGAAGATATCGCCTATCTTTGATGCCTCCAGCAGCGGCATGACCTGGTAGCCGTCCATCACTGCTTCGAGGGCACGAATGGGCTCTACTTCGCATACTATGACATGTGCACCGAGGCCCTTCGCTCTCATAGATACTCCACGACCGCACCAGCCATACCCGCATATTACCACTCGCTTCCCTGCCCATAAAATATTGGTCGCTCTGGTGATGCCATCAATCGTACTCTGCCCGGTGCCGTAGCGGTTATCGAAGAAATGCTTTGTCTGGGCATCGTTCACTGCAACGATGGGGTACTTCAGCTTATTCGCACTTTCCAGGCTCCTCAGCCTGATTACTCCCGTGGTTGTCTCCTCTGTCCCGCCTATGATATTCTTCGCGAGTTCACCACGGTCTTTGTGAATTGTCGCCACAAGGTCTGCACCATCGTCCATGGTGATATGAGGACGATGGTCCAGGGCACTGTTGATATGTTTGTAGTAGGTTTCATTGTCCTCACCCTTGATGGCAAAGACGGGGATGCCGTGTTCCATCACAAGGCAGGCGGCGGCATCGTCCTGTGTTGAGAGAGGGTTCGAGGCACAGAGGGCTAGTTCTGCACCACCTGCCTTGAGGGTTAAGGCCAGGTTAGCTGTTTCGGTGGTGATATGGAGACAGGCAGAAATGCGGATATCTTTTAGAGGCTTCTCTTTGGCGAATCTATTGCTAATTAGTTTCAGCACGGGCATCTCGCGGGCTGCCCATTGGATGCGGAGGTCTCCTGCCGGAGCTAACGATGGGTCCTTAATGTCGCACTCGGTCGTTTTTTTCTTGCTCAAACTAATGCTCCTTTAAATTTGCTCGTCTTCCTTTTCGCGTCCGGCTCGAACTGGCCAGCAACCCAGTCCGGTATATCCAGTGTCCCCATAATAATCGGTTTCTGGTGACAGTCACTGCCTCCGGTCATTACCAGTCCGTGTTTTTTAGCGAATGCAATGTAATGCGCTGTAGTCTTTTTATCGTGTCTCGCATGCCAGCACTCTACCCCGTCTATGTAGTCCAGCATGTATTCTTCGATTATTTTCGTTTGTTTGTCCAAATCGCGCGTTACAGTGACAAGGGATGTCCCGTTGGGATCATTGGGATGAGCGAATACCAGGATCCCCCCTGCATTCCTTATCAGTGTGGATGCCTCGGCGATTGATAGGGGGTACTTCGGCACGTCGCACTTCACCAGATATTTATCGAACGCTTCCTGCTTATCCCTGACGATTCCTTTCTCAATAAGGTAGTTGGCTATATGGGGTCGGCCGAATGTGCCGTCGACCGTATCCTGTATATTCTTCAGATCCTGCTCTGTAAACTTTTCGATACCCTCTTTATCAAACTCTGTATTAAGATTATCGAGGATCTGGCGAGCCCTTGCTTCCCTGCGTTCCTTCATCAACAGGAGCTTATTTTTTAGCTCTCGATTGTTGATATCATACTGGTATCCCAAGAAATCCAGGGAAGTGGCCTTGGTGGTACTATCGTCAATAGGATATTCGAAAGTAACGTTCAGTTCCACACCGGTTACGTACGCTATCCCATGTCCTTGAGCAAGTGAGATTGCCTTCTGCTGGCAGTCTATGGAATCGTGGTCGGTTGTCGAGATTAACTCGATATGCCTGTTCTTTGCTTCCTTGAAGACCTCGTCAATCGGAAGGTTACCATCGGAGCAGGTCTTGGTGTGAATGTGCAAATCGATTTTCATCGCTTTTCCATGCCAATGATATACCAATCCTCTGGCGGGTCGTACTGAGTATCGACTATAAGGTGGATGATGTCAAGGCTGGGGTTCGACCGTTTAAGGGCATCAAGGTCGACCTTTTCGAACTTCTTCTCGTTATTGATATATGCCTGCTCAGTCAGGGCGTTCGATTCGTAGTTCTCTTTCGTCCGTCTCAATATCCGTTCGATCGATACCTCTCTCGGGCAACTCGTTTGCATAATAACGAGCGTTTTGTTTTGTCTGGCTGCTATCTGGGCAGCACGTTGTCTCAGTGATTGTGTTATGAAGGTAGCATCGATTATCGTGCCGTTGCCCTTGCTCAGGCTCTCGTCAGCCTGACGGAAGGTCTCATCGTAGACCAGCATTCTCTTGTCCATATTCGAGGCTACCTTTTCATCGAATATGTCCTCATTCTTCAGCACCTCTCTCCTGACCAGATCACTTCGCACAATAGGGTAACCCTTGATTTTCGCTACCTCCTCGCTTGTCTCGGTCTTCCAGGTGCCGGGAAGTCCGCAGGTGATAAGTAAGACATCAGGGCCTAACTCGGATTCTATGAATTTAGCAAACGGCTCTTTCAATCCGGTACCTCTCTACATGGTTAGAAATTATATTAACATAATATTACGAGGGGATTAGGAATTTATCAAGTAACATCACGAAGAACTTACGAACAGATTACAATACAGGTTATTATGCGCCATTATATAGCATCTTCCTTGATATGTCATTCTGCGCGTAGTTATGAATCTTGCTCAGGAGGGCAGTCAACTGCTAGACGTATAGGATTCAGCAAGCTCGAAATACCTTCTGGCAATTGTTAGGGTTCTGGACTTCTCTTCCTCTGAGATATGTGGGTCTTCCAGCTTAAAGCCTTCTACCTTCCCCCGGACATATGCCCGGTAGCATTTGTAGAAATTGAGCAGCCTGAGTAGTTCCTCATCACCGGATGCCTTGACGTAGTATTCAATGAATTTTTTTGCCAGGTCAGGATGTCCGTGAAAGTCCAGATCCATAGCCAGAAAGGCGACTTCGCTGGCGACATCGATATATCTGAACCTGTCGCTGAACTCGATGCAATCGTAAATACACAGACCGTCGTTGAAGCAGATGTGTGCAGCATGTAGGTCGCCATGGCAATCACGTATCCTGCTATCCTTTACTCTCTTTGAAAACAGGCCAGCGTTTTCTTTAAGGAAGGCATAGCTGTAATTCTTTATTGTTTCATATTGCTCCGTGGTGATGGTTTTATTGACATAATCCTTGGTCTGTTCGAAGTTTTCCTCGATGTTGAAGGTCACTGTATCGAGACCGCCGATGGCCGCCTGTTGCTTGCTTAATTCCGCTTCACGGTGGAAATTGGCCAGCTTAACTGCCACTCGCTCGAGCATTTCGGTTGTTATCTCGTTATTATGCAGTAGGACGTCCATCATCCTCTGGTGGGGCAGGGGACGCATCTTCACCGCGTATTCAACCTCTGTGCCGCTACCTTCAACTGAAATCGTATCACCTTCCTTTGTTATAGCCACCACGCCCAGGTAAGCATCGGGGCAGAGACGCCTGTTAAGCGTCACCTCCTGCTGGCAGTAGTAGAGGCGTTTTTCCAGCGTGGTGAAGTCGAGGAAGCCAAAGTCCACCGGTTTCTTCACCTTGTAGACGTAATCGCCGGCAAGGAAGACAACTGAGATCTGAGTTTGCACCAGTTTGACTTCCTGAGGGCTATGGGGATATGCTTTCGGGGTTGATAGCGCCTCTATGAGCGCTGATAGCGCTGGCATCGTAGCCCTGCCCCTACCCAAAGCTGAGCTTGCATTTACTTACCGCCTTGCTGCTCTGTCTTTTCCGTCTTCTTTCGTTCTTCCATCTTCTTGCGTTTACGGCGGTGCTTGAGTTGCGCTATTCGCTTTGTTTTATTCACGTTCACCTACCATGAATTTTTTATATATAGCCTGTTGTAGTTAGCCTCCCGGTGTCCATTCCGGGGTGCCAACTATACCAACAGCGGCGATGGCTTGTGGCCCTCCTAGATTGTGAGCGAATCCCGCTTTAGCATCTTTCACCTGGCAGCCTTCCGCTCTACCCAAAACCTGTTTGGTAAGCTCAGCTATCATTCTCACTCCAGTAGCGCCGACGGGATGCCCGAAGCATTTGAGCCCGCCATCGGGATTTATGGGAAACTCGCCATCGATTGCTGTAACTCCTGCTCCAATGAGCTCTGCGGCCTCCCCAGGTTTGCACAACTTCATGTCCTGATAGGTCATCAACTCAGTAATGGTGAAGCAGTCATGCACTATTCCGAAGTCCAGTTCTTTTCGGGGGTCTTTTACCCCTGCCTCTTCATAGGCATCTTCGGTTGCTTTTACTGTTGCAGGAAAGCTGAGTCCAGTCCAATCAGGTCTAAAAAATGGCCATTGAGTTTCCACAGTCATAGCAAGCGCTTTTATTGTGGCATAGTTGTCTCCTACTAGGCTTTTCGCCCTATCGGGTCTTGTCAGCACAACAGCGGCGGCCCCTTCGGATAGAGCACAGCAATCAAAAAGGGTGAGGGGATAAGCAACGACAGGCGCATTTAATACTGTCTCTATGGTTATCTCTCGTCTGAAGTGAGCTTTGGGATGCTTTGCCCCGTTTTGATGATTCTTGACAGCGACCCGGGCCAGGTCTTCACGAGTCCAGCCCCATTCCCTGAATGCTCGAATTGCACAGGGGGCGAAATAGGCGGGTGCGGCTTGCCAGGCAAGCGAGGGATGCCAGTACAGTATATCTTGTGATAAGCCTCTGCCGCCCTGATCGAAGACCTTCTCTATACCACAAGCGATAACTATATCGTATTTATGGGCGGCAAGGGCATATGCAGCGTTTCTGACCGCATCCATGCCCGACGCGCATTGATTTTCTACCCTTGTCACCGGTTTGCCATAAAACCTCAGTGGCTCGGCCAGCGCCCATCCCGACATGCCGGAAAAATCATAAAGTGTAGCGACCCATGCCGCGTCGATATCTTTCTTGAGGTCTACGTTGGCTTCCTGACAGGCTTCATATACAGCATCGATAAGCATATCGCCTGCACTTTCTTCCCAGTGTTCCCCGAATTTCGTGACCCCTGTACCGATTATGGCTACTTTATCTCTTATGCTCTCCTGCATTACTCTCCTCCCGATTCATACTCATGCTCTCAGGGGTCTCGCTCGCCATCCATAGAAACGGAAGTCACTCTTCTGGTGAAGTAATCTGAAAGTTAGTTCTACCGGCATGTCCACATCTACCTCTTGGATATCATGATCAGTCATCTCCAGCCATATTCGGCATCCGTCTTCGAGTTCTATGAGCAGCCTTGTGGCCGGGGTAATGCCGTCACTCGGGTAATTCCCGGGCCCCAGCAAGTAGTCGTGGGTATAAGTGAAGACTTTTCCTTTTCTGGCTAGCTTTACCTTCTCGTAATTATCTCTCTCTCCACAGATTGTACAGATTCTGCTTACGGGGTACTGGAGCGTTCCGCATTTATTGCATTTCATGCCGTATAGGGGGAGGAGCCAGTCCTCGTCTCTCCAGTATTTGACCATTGAGCTTCTCTCCCACTCCGGCCAGCCGACAGCTATCTCCTTTTTATAGCTCAGGAAGCTTCCATATGATGGCAGTATTCTCTTTGAGGTTATATAACTTGTGCCCCTATGCTTTACGCTCTCCTGTTCCACTTCTGCAGTGGTTTTAATCAAGAGCGCGTCGCTTCCTTCGCCATAGCTGGCACATATAATCCTTTGATGTGGCTTGGCTTGCTCAAGTGCCGCTATCAGGAGCAGCAAGCAGTGCGCTACGCCGGTTACACCAATGTCCTGAAACAGGAGTTCTTGCATCTGTGTCTTGGGGTCTATCTTCAGTGGACCGGCGATGGCTTTATGACTTCTCGGGTCAGGAGCATAGAGCGCGAAATTGGAGACGTCTTCTGCTTTGATATTTTGTTTTTCTATAAGGGCGCTCACAGTCTGTGGAATATCCTTCAAGACTCCAAACCTTGTATCCAGCCTTATATCGAATACCTTGGGATATATGTCCTCTTCCCGCTTCCATGACCCCGGTATAGGGTCTACGAGAGTGGAGAAGCCTTCTATCTCCGCGATTGAACCCTCCTTACCTATTAGAAGTGCTACTGCTCCATCGCCGTATGTTTGCTCGGCATCGGATCGTGGCGCAGCTTTCCTGGCATCAGCGGCGATGACCAGAACACTTTTCATAGTCCCCGCTTCTATAGCGTCGCAGGCGGCTTTTACTGCCAGTGTTCCTGCTCTCAACGAGCCAGTGAAGTCAGAGGTATATACATCCTTTCTGAGGTCAAGGGCGGAGGCAATCAGTGAAGCCGCTTGCTTTTCTTTGAAAGGGGAGGAAACGGTGGCGAAATAAAGACCGTCTATCTCTTTCGGCTCTCTGTTTGTCAGGCAATCTTGCCCCGCCTCCACTCCCATTGTCAGACTGTCCTCATCCCATGAGGCAACTGCTCTTTCCCCTCTCATGGATGCGCTACCTATGGACTTCGCTATCTCGTCTCTGCTCATCCTCCATATGGGAATATAGGCGCCATATGATGCTATTCCTGCCACCTTTCCCCCCTTAATTGAACTCTAAATTCGCTTTTCTATACGTGCTATATAGCTTTAAAAGCTATATAGCACCTTTTACCTTCCTCCGGCTCGAGAAACTCCACAGTGACGGGAGTTCCGACTTTGATATCCTCTGGTTTCTTAGGGTCAAGCCCCTGTATCCGACCGCTTACCTTAGGCCCCTCGTCCAGTTCTACGATTCCTACCAGGTAGGGATTGTCCCTATCATATCCTTCATCGAGTGTGAAACTGGGTCCCACTGAGATGGCAGTAAAGGCAGCGAGTTTGCCGTTGCCCTTCATCTCCACCCATTCCATGTCGGTTCCGTGGCATTGAATGCATAGGGGGTGGGGAGGTAGATATAATGAATGGCACTTCTTGCACCTTGCAGCCATGAGCTTCTTCTCGGAGAGAAACTGGTAGAATGAAGCGCTGTTGAATTCTCTTTCCGCAGTCAAGGGTTACCTCCTCTGAAAAATGTGAACCGTGCAGGTGCCGCCGGTGGCTCCGAGGTTATGCGTTAACGCAAGTTGAATGTCCATTCCCGGAACCTGTCTTGGTCCCGCTTCGCCTCTCATCTGAGTCCATATCTCTACTACCTGACCTGCTCCGGAAGCGCCCACGGGGTGCCCCTTGGATTTGAGCCCGCCGGAGGTATTGATTGGTTTCGCCCCATCGCGGGCCGTGACCCCTTTTTCGGCTGCTTTGTAGCCTTCTCCGGGCTTGAAGAACCCGATGTCCTCGGTAGCCACTATCTCGGCGATGGTGAAACAGTCGTGCACCTCGGCGATCTGGATATCTTCGGGTTTGACCCCTGCCATTTCAAAGGCCATTTGTGCTGCAGCCCTGGCTGATCCGATAGTGGTAAGGTCTTCCCTTTCATGCAGGGCATGGTCGCTGCCCTGTCCTGTGCCGATGATGTAGAGGGGGTTGTTGGAAAAACTCTTGGCCAGGTCTTCAGCGACGATGAGCAGACAGGCAGCGCCATCGGTTATGGGAGAGCAGTCGAATAGCCTCATCGGCCAGGCAACCACAGGATTTGCCCGGGGGTCTTTGAGGAAGTCAAGCTCATCGCGCCATTCGGGCAACGGTTCACCTTTTTGTTTTGCCTTCTCGATCCGGGCATTCATCAGGTCTTTGATTGATTTGTTGAACTGTGCCTTCGGGTTCAGTGCCCCGTTGTTGTGGTTTTTAATAGCAACTTTCATAAAATGCTCCACAGTAGCGCCATACTTCGCCATATATGCGGTTGCGATAGCTGCGTACAGCGCGGGAAAGGTGAAGCCGCACGAAGCCTCATAGACAGCGTCGCTGGCAGCAGCTAGGGTATCCGTTACCCTTTCTGTAGGCAGGTTAGTCATCTTCTCAGTCCCGCTGACTAGGACGATATCGTAGAGCCCGGAGGCAACGGCGATGATACCTTCCCTCAAAGCGACACCGCTTGCTGCGCAGGCATCCTCCACTCTGGTGGCTGGTCTGGGGACTAGACCCACCCAGTCGGCCATGATTGGTGCGATGTGCCCCTGTCCTTCGAAGAGATCGCTGGAGAAGTTTCCGACATAGAGGGCTTCGATATCCTTTGTGTCCAATCCTTTGTCCACCGATTTAGCCATTGCAGCGAATGCTTCCACGAACAAATCGCGACTGGTCTTATCGGCAAAAGCGCCGAACTTAGACATCCCGGCACCCACAAGTGCTACGCCCCTCGCCAGTTTTGGCGCCCTACGGCTCATAGTTCCTCCTTTTCGGATGTAGCTATCGGTGAAAAGCTATGAGTTCTGCTTATTCAGCTTCTTCCTGAATGCTGATGAAACCCCGGCTGTCATCTCCAGGGCTCTTGCGGCTGCTTCAGTTGAGACTGAGGCCAGTGAACAAGACGGCGTTATGAGACATCGTGACGTAAGGATATCATAGTCAATGCCTTTCTTTGACAGCAACCCCATGGTCTCCTCCAAGCGTTCTAGGAGGCTGGCAGCCGTTTCTTTGGTCAAAAACTGCTCGTCGTTCGGGATAATTCCCCAGGCGATGACCCCTCCCCGGTTGAGAAAATCGCCTACCTCGGAGGGATAAAGGCTTAACGTTTCCCCATAGTTATAGGCATCGAGGCTCAGAATATCGAGCGAGGTCTGGAGCACAACTGACCAGTCGGTATTGCCGCAGCAGTGAATGCCTTTGAGCCCGTTTATCCCTCCCAGCACTTCCTCGAGAAGGGTTACTACCTGCTCGCGGGAGACGGAGACAAACGCAGAGCCAAAGGAAGAGAGATAGGGTTCATCGATGAAGATAATTGTATTTGGGAAGACGTTGCTAAGCGCTTGCTCCTGCCAGGTGGCCTTTAGCCTGATGTGCTTGGCCAGGGCATCGGCGAGGACGTCATCGTAGAGCAGCGGGCGCCGGTCCTGGTCTGTTACCGTCAAGCCGAAGCTTATGGGCCCCGTCACTTGTCCTTTAACCGCTCTTTCGTTGCTTTTTCCGACCCTATTAAGGAAAACATGAAAGCCAGCCGCATAGTCATAGCTCAATGTACCGCTGTCAATGGTGTTCTCAAGGTAGGCTGAATAGAGCTGCTCCAGGGGCTTGCTCAGGTCCTGGGAGCGGTCGATCCAGATGCGCTCCTTCTCCAGAACCACTCCGGGGAAACCCTCGCTGAACTGGGCGTACATATTCTCTGTGAAAGACCTGTTAGGTAGCTGGGGCCAGGCGGGTATCTCGGGGAGGTGGGATAGAACTAAAGAGCATGCTTCCTGGGGGTCTACATGTGGCATACTACCGATTGCGGTAGCGAGTCCGTTTAGCTCGAACCTTGCTTTGCTCATTCCAGGTATTTTCCTATCAGCAGGGCCAGCTCCTCCTTTTTGTGAGCGGGGATTAGTTCAGCCGACGTAATGATAGCATCCCTAAGGGCGGTGGTGCAACCGCATTTCCTTCGCTTGGGAAGCTGCGTGCAGGCTTTCTTGATTATCGCCTTAGCCGCCTCCACAGTTCTTGTCAGGTTTTGTATCACCATATCTATAGTAACCGACTCGTGTATTTCATGCCAGCAATCGTAGTCGGTGACACAGGCGAGGGTGGCATAGCATATCTCGGCTTCGCGTGCCAGCTTGGCTTCGGGTAGCGCGGTCATGCCGATGATGCTTGCCCCCCAGGAGCGGTAGAGATTGGATTCCGCCCTGGTTGAGAAGAGCGGCCCCTCCATCGCCACGTAGGTGCCTTCGGGATGTATCCTGGGAACACGGGTTCCTGCGTCATAATAGGCTGCTTGGTAGAGGAGCTGGCTCAGCGCCGGACAGAAGGGATCGGCAAAGGTGCAGTGCACGACGATACCATCTCCGAAGAACGTGTTTATGCGGCTCTTGGTGCGGTCGATAATCTGGTCGGGGATAACGATGTCGAGCGGCTGAACGTCCTGTTTAAGGCTGCCGACGGCACTGACCGAGATTATCCACTCCACCCCCAGTGATTTCAAAGCCCAGATGTTGGCTCGCGAAGGCACCTCGGTGGGCAGGATACGGTGCCCCCGGCCGTGCCTGGGGAGGAAGGCGACCTTCGCTCCCTCAAGCGTGCCTGTAACAATAGCATCGCTGGGGTCGCCGAAGGGTGTCTTGACCTTTACCTCCTCGACATCGCTGAGCCCGTCTATCTCGTAGAGCCCGCTGCCACCGATTACTCCTAATTTCGCTTCCGGCATCTGTTGCCTCCTTCAACGGAAGAATCTAGCTGCTCTTTTGGATGACCTGCTTTTCCCCGATGGTCGATTGCTGGCTAGAATAGTGCCCAGCCTCTCCACATAGGGCTCCCTGATAACGCCCTTTTCGGTGATTATTGCGGACACGTAGTAATGAGGCGTGACATCGAAGGCGGGATTGGCTGCCGGCACTCCCTCGGGAGCGGTTCTGACCCCCTGAATGTGGGTGACCTCGTCGGGGCTGCGCTCCTCGATGGGTATATCATCACCTGATGAAATCGAGGGGTCGATAGTGCTCACCGGCGCGGCGACGTAGAATGGGATGGCGTTTTCCGTGGCCAGTACCGCCAGGGTGTAGGTGCCGATTTTGTTGGCCACGTCGCCGTTGACAGCTATACGGTCGGCGCCGACGATGATGCAGTCTATCTCGCCCTTGTGTATAAAGTAGCCGGCCATATTGTCCGTTATCAGCGTCACCGGGATACCTTCCTTGAGCAACTCCCAGGTGGTGAGCCTCGCTCCCTGGAGCAGGGGGCGGGTCTCATCGGCGTACACCTTTACTTTCTTACCCTGCTCCACGGCCATCTTGATTATGCCCAGCGCTGTACCGTAAGCAGCCGTTGCCAGCGACCCTGCGTTGCAGTGGGTCAATATGGTGAAGCCGTCCTGTATTAACTCCGCTCCGAACTCGCTGAGCAGGCGATTGGCCTCGTCGTTCTCAGACTCTATACGCTGTGCCTCTGCGAGAAGCTCTGCCTTTATCTGCGCTACGTCTTTCCCGCTTTGAGCTATCCTGTTCATCCTGTCCAGCGCCCAGAACAGGTTGACCGCGGTGGGACGGGATAAAGAGAGAGTCTCCCTCACCAAGTGCAGTTCAGAGAGGAACTTGTCTCTGGAGTCTACTGTGATATTTTGGGAACCGAGGACGAAGCCATAAGCGGCGGCGACGCCGATGTCGGGAGCGCCGCGAATGCGCAGCGTTTTTATGGCTTCAGCAACCTCGTGATGGTCGGCGAGTTCGATAAAAACCTCTTCGTGTGGCAACCTCGTCTGGTCGACGGTCCTTATCCTGTCGCCGAGCCACTCGATAATCTTAAAGCCCTTCATGAGCCCGCGTGCCTCTCGAAGTTGAGCAGCTTATCGTGCCGTTCACGTAAAGAGAAGCGGCCATCCTTCTCCGCAATTTCTATAACATCCTCCACTTTAATGTGCTCGACGAGAATTGAGAGAATGCCACCTGGTTTCATCGCTCTATGTAGCTCTGATAGTAATGCTGTTTTATCGTTTATACATTGAATCGTGTCGAATAGCAGTACTATATCTACGCTTTGATCCGGCAATCCGGTGTCCCTGTCCGAGGTGATCGTGGCAATATTGGTTAGGCCTTTCTTTCGGGCCTTTTTGCCAACTATTTTCGCTGCTAAGGGATGTATGTCCAGGGCATATACCGTTCCCTCTGCGCCTACCATCTCAGCGGCGGGGATGGTGTAGCTTCCTGAGCCGCAGCCGAAGTCCAGGATGGTTTGTCCTTCTTTAATGGCAACTTTCTGCAGCAGTTTCTCTGGGTTCCTGAAAAGGTCCCTGACCTTGAAGAATATCGCCATTAATCTGAAGTCGATATCTGATTTCGGTTTATCTTTTCGCTCATTCATCTGTCTATTCCTCAATCAAGTAACTTGAAAGCCAGCACATCTACCAGCCCCTTATCGGTCAGCCTGAGTTCCGGTATCACGGGCAGGGCGAGGAAGGAGAGGGTGGCGAAGGGGTGAGGAAGTGAGCAGCCCAGGTTTGCTGCTATCTTTTGTAACTCCTCCAGCTTGGCTACCACGGTCTGCAACGGCTCATCCGATAACAGCCCGGCGATAGGCAGGGCCAGTGAGCCCCGGATTGCGCCTCCTTTAGCCACAGCCAGCCCGCCCTGAAGCCTCTCGATCTCCTTGATCGCCGCGACTATGTCCTCGTCGTTGGTACCCACGACGATTATATTGTGAGAGTCATGGGCTATCGAGGAACCAAGCGCACCTTCTTTAAGCCCGAAGCCCTTAACAAACCCCAGACCGATATTGCCGCTGGCCCTGTGCCTTTCCACTACCGCCAGCTTCAGGATATCGCGCTCGGTATCGGGAACGGCTGAGTCCCCTTCTGTTTTTGCCTCCATATCGATTTTCCTGGTGATTACCTGTCCGGGGACGACCTCGATGACCGGCAGCGATTTTTTTGCGGCGGGTATCTTCAACGCCTTTATGCTGAAAGGCTTGACGGTCACTGTGTGGATGACACCGGGGTCAGTGTGCCGGGTGGTTGAGAAGAGCGCCTCGCCATCCTTGGCGACCAGCTTGCCCCGGTAGAAGACCATATCAACGACTAGCCTGGATAGGTCGCTGATTACTATGAGGTTGGCTATGTATCCCGGTGCTACGCCTCCCACCTGGTGCTGCCTGAAGAATTCGGCCGTATTGATTGTTGCCATCTGTAATGCGCGGATAGGGTCGAGTCCTCTCGCTATAGCCTTTCTAACCACGGCATCGATATCTCCCTTTTGGAGCAGGTCGGCGCAGGTACGGTCGTCGACCACAAAGAAGCATCTCTTGTAGGTCTTATCAGTTACCAGCGGGAGCAGTTCATCGAGGTTTTCCTCTGATGAGCCCTCCCTGATCATGAGGTACATTCCCCGTCTAAGCTTCTCCCTACCTTCCTCGAAATCGGTAGACTCATGGTCGGAGCCGATGCCTGCTGACAGGTAGGCATTTAAATCTCTACCACTGAGACCGGGAGCGTGGCCATCAAGCACCTTATTTTTCGAGAGCTTGATTTTTTGCAGTACTCCCGGGTCGTTATGAATGACCCCGGGGAAGTTCATCATCTCGCCCAGGCCGATTACGCCTTTCCAGCGCAGAGCAGTGCGGATTTCCTCGGGCCCAAGCTCGGCCCCTGCTGTATCAAGATGGGTGGCAGGTACGCAGGAGGGCGCCATAAAGTAGAAGTCCATGGGCAGGGGTCGTGTGCAGTCCATTAGATACCTGAGCCCCTTCAGGCCGGTGACGTTAGCCATCTCGTGGAAATCGGTGACCACGGCGGAAACCCCTCGGGGAACTACTGCCCTGGCATACTCGGCTGGGTGGAGCAGTGAGCTTTCGATGTGGATATGCCCGTCTATCAGCCCTGGTGCTACATATCTGCCCCTGAGGTCTATCACCTTTTTCGCCTGATTATATTCTCCGATTCCCGCTATGCGACCTTGGTGGATGGCAACGTTACCATCCTCGATTTCGGCGGTGAAGGTGTTCACTATTCTGGCGTTTGTGAGCAGGAGGTCGGCAGTGGCATCGCCTCTGGCTACGGATATCAATTTCTCTAAGCTCATCCCGTTCAATCCTCCAGGATGCACAGGTCCGGCAGGTAGCGGAACTTTTCATCGAAGTCAAGCCCGTAGCCGATGACAAAGGCATCGGGAATAGTGAAGCCCATGTAGTCAATGGGAACCGCCATGACTCGCCCCGAGGGCTTGTCGAACAGTGTGCACAGCTTGAGCGATGCTGGCTTTCGGCGGCTAATGTAATCAAGAAGGAAACGCACGGTGAGTCCGGTGTCGACTATGTCCTCGATCACCAGCACATGCCTTCCCTCGATCGGGGTCTTGGTACCATGTTCCAGCTTGATTTTGCCGGAGGAATGTGTGCCGATGCCGTAGCTCGATACCTTGATGAAATCGACCTCAACTGGTATGTCCAGTTTGCGTACCAAATCGGACATAAAAACGAAGCAGCCCTTGAGTGCGCCGATGAGGAGAGGGTTCTTCTCATGGTAGTCCTCCCTGAGTTCAGCAGCGAGTTCAGTGACCTTCTTTTCGATTTCCTCTTTGCTGATAAGAACCTTGAGCTTGTTCAAAGGTTGTTCCTTTATTAAATATGGCCCACCGCTACGATGTAGAGCACACTTTCCTCTCTGCCGTCGAATCCCATCAACCGGTTCATGTCATCGTCGTAGAAAGCGCCGATGGCGCAGGAGCCTAATCCCATTGAAGTGGCTATTAGGCAGGTGTTTTGGGCGATATGCCCTGCCTCGAAGAGGATGTAGCGCAGGGCACGCTCTCGATATCGCCGCTGGGTGCGCTGGAATATAGCAGAGAGAACCAAAATCACGTTTGCCTGTAGTAGCATCTTCTCGCCGAGGGCAGCCTGGGACATCTCCCGGCGGAAATCACCATCACGGACGAGTTCCAGTTCATGGGAGTCGACCAGATAGCGATAAATACCCCGGGGTAAATCCTCGACGTTGTTTGCCATGGTGTAGACCTCTATGGGGTAGGTAGCTCCTGCTGATGGGGCAGCTCTCAGCCCGTTACGTTCGTCGGTGATGCCGCATGAATAGTAGAGGATGCGAGATAGTTCATCTGAGGACATTGTACGCCCTGTGAAATTTCTCCTGGACCTCCGCTGTAGAATAGCTTTCTCGACGCTGAGTCCATTGCGGGCGGATGCTCTGGCAAGTTGTACGTTCCTCATTACCGACTGATTATAAACCTCGTGGCGTTAGACTGGCAAGCACGGCACTGTCTGCCTCACAGTTTGTAATAGGATATGTTGACTTTTCGCTTTCATGGCTTTAAACTTTGCCAAATCATAGGTTGATTGCAGGATTTCTGTTACGGCATTTACTTGGGCTGCTATACCGCTACGGGTAATTATACTGTCTTAAGCCTAATTTCGAAAAAAGGGGGCTTTTAAGTATTGCAAATGCCCTGGAAAGCGGTTAAAATTCGCAGATTGGAAATCACCGAGGTACTCAGTTGAGGTGGATATGGTATTCTATCAGCTAAGCGAGAAGGCGAGGCTGAGAAGACAGCGTACTAATGAGGCTATAGCCCTGGCTATGCAGAGTAGGTGGGAGGAGGCCGTTGCTGTCAACCAGAGCATAATTGACGTATTTCCTGATGATGCGGATGCCTACAATCGGCTGGGTAAGGCGTTAACTCAACTGGGGAAGTATGATGAAGCTACTGGGGCCTACCAGCGGGCTCTCGAGCTTGAGCCCCATAACAGCATTGCCAAGAAGAACCTGGAGCGTCTGGCTTATCTCAAGGAAGCGGGAACTGAGCCCAAGGTCGTCAAGCAAGTCAGCTCGCACCTTTTCATTGAGGAAACAGGGAAGGCTGCAGTGGCTGACCTGAACAATCTTGCTGACCAGGAGGTGCTGGCGAAAATGGCCGCTGGCGACCCTGTTAGCCTTGAGTCTGGGGGGCAAAGTTTGATGGTGGTCAGCGTTGATGGGGATTATATCGGGGAGGTCGATCCCAAGCTGGGACTGCGCCTTGTCAAACTTATCGAGGGAGGCAACAGGTATTCTGCTGCCATCGCCAGCATAGCGACAGACGCTGTCAGGGTGATGATAAAAGAGGACTATCAGCATCCCAGCCAGGCAGGGCGACCTTCGTTCCCGGCGCGGGCCGCTGATGACTTTAGGGCCTATGTTAAAGATAGCATGCTGAAGTATGAACGTGAAGAAGAGGAAGAGGGATTTGAGGAGGAATATACCGGTGGGCCAGAGAAGGAAGGGGCATCTCATGATGATATAACCTACCATGAGGAGGTAGTTTCTCTTGAGGGTGAGGCGGACGAGGAGGACGACGCTGATTTGGAAGAGCAGTAGTAAGTTAAGCTATAGTGTGAGTAGGAAAGCCGAGGCAATTGCCTCGGCTTTCCTACTTTACGGAGGTACCTGACAGTGGTACACTGTTGTCAGTACATGGCTTCATAGCACCGAAGCTAGCTGAGAAGCGAAGTGCTTTCGGAGGAATATTGGTATGGATATAGGAACGGTGAAGCTGGTCAAAGTCGAAGATGAGATGAAAAGCTCTTATCTCGATTATGCTATGAGTGTTATCGTCTCTCGTGCTCTGCCTGATGTCCAGGACGGCCTGAAGCCTGTACAGAGGCGAATACTGTATGCTTTGAACGATATGGGACTGCGTCATGACAGTCCATACAAGAAGAGCGCCCGTATCGTTGGTGAGGTGCTGGGCAAGTACCATCCCCATGGAGATACCGCAGTCTATGATGCGATGGTCCGTATGGCTCAGGATTTCTCCATGAGATATCCCCTGGTTGATGGGCAGGGTAATTTCGGCAGTATAGATAATGACCCGCCTGCGGCGATGAGATATACCGAGGCTCGCTTGGCACGAATAGCCAGTGAGATGCTTGCTGATATCGAAAAGGATACTGTCGACTTTGTCCCGAATTTCGACGATAGCCTTAAAGAGCCTGCGGTTCTCCCTGCGAAGCTGCCCAATTTGCTACTGAACGGTGCCTCTGGGATCGCAGTGGGCATGGCGACTAACATCCCTCCTCATAATCTCGGCGAACTCTGTGATGGCATCTCTTGCCTTATAGATAACCCCGAGGCTACTATCGACGACCTTCTTGAACTGATCCCGGGGCCAGATTTCCCCACTGGTGGCGGATTGGAGGGACGGGAGGGGATAAAGAGTGCTTATGCAACCGGGCATGGCAGGATGGTGATTCGAGCGAGGACGCATATCGAGGAAGCTTCTAGAGGCGGAAGGTACCAGATAGTGGTTTCAGAGCTGCCCTATCAGACCAATAAGGCTTCGCTCGTGGAGAGGATAGCCGAGCTGATAAGGAACAAGAGGGTGGATGGCATATCCGAGGTACGGGATGAGTCGGACAGGGAAGGTATGCGTATTGTTATTGAGTTAAGGCGGGACGCGCAGGCACAGAAGGTACTGAACAACCTGTATAAGCACACGGCCATGCAGTCGTCCTTCTTCGTCAACATGCTGGCCCTTGTAAACGGCCAGCCAAAGATGGTAACTCTGAAGACAGCGCTCCTTCACTATATAGACTTCCGCCGCCAGGTAATCACTCGCAGGTCCCAATATGACCTTGAGCGAGCGAAGGAAAGAGCTCATATCCTTGAGGGATTCAGAATAGCCCTCGATAACCTCAACGAGGTTATCGCCACCATTCGCCGTTCGCAGACGGTTGAGACGGCTCGCAACAACTTGATGAAGAATTTTGACCTCACGCAAGTTCAGGCACAGGCGATTCTGGATATGCAGTTACGCCGTCTGGCGGCTCTGGAGCGCAAGAAGATTGCCGATGAATATACCGAATTACTGAAAACCATCGCCTACCTGGAAGACCTCTTAGCTAATCCTAAGAAGATCGACTTCCTGATTAAGGAGGAGGTCGGCGAGTTGAAGTCCAGGTACGGCGACCCCAGGCGCACCGATATCAGCGATATTGAGATAACCGATTTCAGCGACGAAGACCTTATCCCCCAGCAGCCGATGGTAGTAACCTTGAGTAACAGGGGTTACATCAAGAGAGTGCCGACCGAGATCTACCGTCAGCAGCATAGGGGTGGTAGGGGTATCGTGGGAATGGCGACTAGGGAAACGGATGCTGTTCAGCGAATACTAGTTGCCAGTACCCATCATAACCTGTTGTTCTTTACCGATCGAGGCCGGGTATTCCGTCTCAAGTGCTACGACATCCCCAGGGAAAGCTCCCGGGTAGCTAAGGGAATACCAGTTGTTAATCTGATCGCTATAGACGTTAAAGAGAAGGTGACTACGGTTCTTACGGTGCCCAATTACGAGGAGAATAAGTTCATGGTGGTCGCTACCCGCATGGGTGAGGTGAAAAAGACCAAACTGGATCAGTTCTCGTCAGTACGTTCGAGCGGACTTATTGCTATGGACCTGGAACCTAGTGATGAACTGGTCTCAGCTAGGATAGCCGCAGAAGGCGATAAGGTCATATTGATAACGGAGCGTGGGCAATCGATAAAGTTCGCCATATCCGAATTGCGCACCGCTTCCAGAACCAGTGGGGGTGTGAAAGGTATCCGTCTCGCTCCTAGCGATAGAGTGGTGGGCATGGAGGTTGCTGACCCTGATTCTTATCTGCTTGTGGTTAGCGAGAAAGGATATGGCAAATGTACGCCGATTAAACTTTATCCCCAGCAGAAGCGTGCCGGTGGTGGTGTGCGTACCTTTAAGGTTGTCCCCAAGACTGGCAAGGTTGTAGCAGCGGGCGTTGTTGATCCATCCTATGAGTTGATGCTCATATCAGCTA
Source organism: Dehalococcoidia bacterium (assembly GCA_011174795.1). Classification (GTDB taxonomy): domain Bacteria; phylum Chloroflexota; class Dehalococcoidia; order SZUA-161; family SZUA-161; genus W281. Next base: position 55,552 of record DUEY01000001.1, on the reverse strand, counting down.
AGGGAATCATCATTCGCACATCCGTTGAGGGTATATCCATTCAAGGCAGGGGTACCCAGGGGGTAAGTGTGATGAGGATGGATGAGGGTGATTCGGTAGCATCAATCGGTTATCTCAGTAAAGATTAGCGGGGCCTCTTTGTGCGTTGTATATTCGAAGTAATAGCTGCACTTTTTTCCACTTAGGTATTCTCTCCTTCGCGACCCTCATTCTTGATACGGATATGGTATATAATACTGTGGAAAGAGAATGGTAGAAGCGCATGGAGAGCGAAGGCACCCCATACGATACCCTCAATAGCAGTGAGGATACGATAGCTGCGGCCAGCCAGCAGAAGGAGGATTCGGCAAAACACGCTTTCCTGTCCCGTAGACTACTTCTCCGTATAGTGGCTATCCTGCTCGTAGTTGCTATCACCGCTACCATCTTCGTTTTTCGCGACTGGGTAGAGAATCTCGAAGCCTACGGCTATTTGGGCGCATTTCTTATCTCTCTCGTAACTACTGCAACTATTATACTGCCGATTCCAGGAATAGTGTTGATTGTTGGGCTGGGCGCTGTTTATGACCCGGTTCTCATAGGGCTTGCAGCAGGCGCTGGGTCGGCCTTAGGTGAGCTAACTGGGTACATGGCAGGATTCAGCGGGCAGGTGGTTTTTGAAAAAAGCAGGATCTACATTCGGCTGGAACATTGGATGAGGCGGAGGGGCTCGATAGTCATTCTCATCCTTTCATTTGTGCCTAACCCCTTTTTCGACCTGGCTGGGGCTGCGGCTGGAGTGCTGAGGTATCCTCTGTGGAAGTTCCTGCTCTTTTGCTTTGTGGGTAAAACGCTGAGGTATATATTGGTTGCTGCCTTCGGCTGGTTCGTAGGCGTTTCCTGGTTTTAGCCAACCTTGGTGAAGTGTTTCAGGGCGAGCTTAATCTTGTCCTCCAGGGTTAGGTCGGGGTCATTAGGGAGAGTAGCGGTGGCGGACATCGCTTCCGCCGCTGAATAGCCCAGACTTATCAAAGCTGCTTTTACGTCATCATGTGGATAGGGAATATCTGTGGTTACCTGCTCAAACTTGCCTTTGAGCTCGAGTATGATGCGGGCCGCTGTTTTTTTCCCCACGCCTGATATTGAGCTTAGAACACTCTCGTTTCCAGAGGCAACAGCTAGAGAAAGCCGTTCCGGGCTTAGTGCCGAGAGCAGTGATAGCGCAACCTTGGGCCCTACGCCGGAGACGCCGATGAGTAGCTCAAACATCCTCAGCTCCTCGGTTGTGGCGAAGCCGTAGAGCGATAGGTTGTCCTCTTTCACCTGGAGATACGTGTGGAGAAAGACCTTATCTCCGGGAGACCCCAGCACGCTTAAGGTGGAGGTCGGTGCTTGGACTCGAAAGCTTATACCGTGTATATCGATAATAGCTCGGTCATCTCTAAGAGATTTTAATAGTCCTTCGAGCCCGGCAATCATTATTGAGCCCTCAATCGTCCAACTTACTACTTAGTATCACTGGCTGTGCGTTAAAAGTTCTGATAGGCGTATCTTGCTTATGTGGCAGATGGCTACTGCCAGGGCGTCGGCGGCATCATCGGGTTGGGGTATGGAGTCCAGACCAAGCTGAATCCTTACCATCTCCTGAACTTGGCTCTTTTCCCCACGACCGTAGCCGGAGACATTCTGCTTCACCTCAAGCGGTGTATATTCGTAGACAGGAAGCCCTTTATTGGCTGCGGCAAGGATAGCTACGCCCCGGGCTTGCCCTACTATCAGGGCTGTCTTTAGATTACGCGCCACAAAGAGTTCCACCGCAGCCTCTGAGGGCTTATAGAGTTCTATAAGCTCCATGAGTTTGTGATAAAGGGAACGCAGCCTTGCCGGTGTACTTTGTTTGGCTGAGGTGGACAAGCAACCGTAGTCGATTATGGAGAGCCTGTCGTTGATTTCTTCAATGAAGCCGTAGCCCATCGCCGCGATGCCAGGGTCGATACCGAGAACACGTTTTGGCATCACAGTGCTATCATCCCGAGTATTTCTCCACTACCTCGTTGGGGAAATCGGCGTTGGTGAATACATGCTGGACATCGTCCAGTTCCTCCAGCTTTTCAAGGAGCCTGAGCGCTTGAAGCGCAGACTTCTCATCGAGGCTGACCATAGTCTTAGGAACCTGTAAAAGTTCGGCGGAGGAGATAGCTATCCCTTGCTGCTCCAGTGTCTTCCTGACCGCTTCCAGGTCCTGAGGCTGGGTATAGACCTCTACTGCAGCTCCATCGACCTTCACGTCGTCAGCGCCGGCATCGATAGCTGATAAGGCCAGTTCTTCCGCGTCCGTATTATTCGCCTCAATGGCAATCACACCTCTAGGTTCAAATATCCAGCTGACGCAGCCGCTTTCCCCCAGGCTGACATTATTGCGGCTGAAAACGTTTCGTACCTCTGCCAGCGTCCGATTTCGGTTATCGGTCAATGCCTGCAGCAGGATGGCGCTTCCTCCAGGGCCGTAGCCCTCCAAGGTAACCTCGGTCAGGGCAGCTTCATCCGTGGTACCGCTGGCGCGCTTGATAGCGCGCTCGATGTTTTCTAGGGGCATGTTGTTATCTTTGGCCTTCTGCACCGCTAACCGCAGCCGTGCATTTGCCTGCGGGTCCCCGCCTCCCTCACGGACGGCAATATGGATCTCCTTGGTTAGCTTGGTGAAAAGCTGCCCCCGCTTGGCATCAGCCATGCCCTTCTGCCGCTTAATTGACGACCATTTGGAATGCCCCGACATATCCTCTTACCACCCAGTCTCTTAGGCAGTTGACTTATGCCGCTTTCTTTTCGGCTACTGCTTTTTTGATGAAATCGGCGAGTTCTTGAGTAGGGGTTCCCGGGCCGAAGATACCTTGTACTCCCATCTGGCGTAGTGCTTCATGGTCTTCTTCTGGAATGATGCCACCCACTATGACCACTGCATTTTCTAGTCCCTTTTCCCGAAGCTGTTCCATCGCTAGCGGGACGATCTCAAGATGAGCTCCTGACAGGATGCTCATGCCTACGACATCCACGTCCTCTTGAAGCGCGCTTTGAGCTATCATCTCCGGCGTTTGACGGAGCCCGGTGTAGATTACCTCCATGCCGTAGTCACGTAGCGCGCGAGCGACCACCTTGGCTCCCCGGTCGTGTCCGTCAAGGCCGGGCTTGGCAACTAGGACACGTATTTTCTGTTCATCAGCCATAGTGAACTGCCCTCTTTCGTATAATCGACGTTGCTTCTCTAGACCTTTTGCGCCAGCTCGACAAGCACCCCCCTGGTCGAGCGGGGATGGAGAAAGCCGATCTTGCCTGCAAGCCCTTTTCTGCCTTGCTTGTCTATAAGCTCAACGCCTCTGGCTGCCAGGGACTCTAGCTCCTTGTCGACATCATCGACCTCGAAGCACATATGATGAACGCCCTCGCCCTTCTTTTCTAGGAACTTTGCTACTCCGCTGTCGGCGGTGGTAGGCTCTATCAGTTCTATCTCGACATCTCCCAGCATGAGCATCGCAGCTTTTATGCCCTGATCGGGTACTTCCTCAATGTGGGATGCTTTAACTCCGAGCAGGTTCTCGTAGGTCTTCAGACCCTCGTCGAGGTTATTCACCACGATGGATACATGGTCAAGCTTCTTGATCATTCTATCCTCCATTTGCGCTGCCAGTAGATTTGCTGTCTGGCAGATTAAATTACCAGTATCTCCTTTTGCTCCCCGAAAACGCCGCGGAGCATGTCGCATATCTCCCCGATGGTGGCGTAGGCTTCGACACAGTCGATAAACGCAGGCATTGTGTTATCCGTGCTGCTTGCTGCCGCTTTCAGCCTGTTTAACGCCTCGGTTACTTGAGCGTTATCTCTTTTTTCCCTGAGAGCAGCCAGCCGTTTCGTTTGCTTTTCCGCCTCAGCGGGGTCGACGCGGAGCAGCCCTTTTATCTCCGGATAGGGAGAGACGAATTTATTGACCCCGACTACGACCTTGTTACCGCCCTCAATATCCTTCTGGGTCCGGTAGGAGCTTTCCTGTATCTCCCTTTGCTGGAAGCCCTGCTCGATAGCGGCAAGGGCGCCGCCCAGCTCGTCAATTCTGTCGATATATTTTTTCGCCTCTGCTTCCAACGAGTCTGTAAGATATTCTACGAAGTAGGAGCCGCCGAGAGGGTCGATACAGTCAGCGACGCCGCTTTCATAGGCTAGAAGCTGCTGCGTACGGAGAGCGAGGGTCACTGCATCTTCGCTGGGGGTGGCGTATGCCTCGTCGCGGGAATTGGTATGCAGCGACTGGGTGCCGCCCAGTATCGCTGCCAGCGCCTGTATAGCGGTCCTTACGACGTTATTGTCCGGCTGCTGAGCTGTTAGCGTATGCCCGCAGGTCTGTGTATGGAAGCGCAGCATCATCGAACGAGGGTCCTTCGCTTCGAATCTATCTTTCATAATCGTGGCCCAAAGCCGCCGCGCTGCCCTGAATTTGGCAACCTCCTCGAGCAGGTTAGTATTGGCTGCGAAGAAGAACGAAAGCCTGCCGGCGAATTCGTCCACATCCAGTCCCGCGTCTATAGCAGCTTGTACGTAGGCGATTCCATCCGCCAGAGTGAAGGCTATTTCCTGTGCCGCGGTCGAACCTGCCTCGCGGATGTGGTAACCGCTGATGCTGATGGTATTCCACTGGGGGAGTTCTCGCGCACAGTAGTGGAAGATGTCTGTGGTCAACCGCATAGATGGTCTGGGGGGGAAGATGTAGGTGCCGCGGGCGATGTATTCCTTGAGGAGATCGTTCTGGATGGTACCGTTGAGCTTTGATACATCGGCACCTTGTTTCTTAGCTACGGCGATGTACATCGCCAGCAGGACGGGAGCCGTAGAGTTGATTGTCATCGAGGTGCTTACTTTGTCCAGCGGTATCCCTTTGAAAAGGATCTCCATATCCTCGAGGCTGGATATAGGCACTCCCACCTTACCCACCTCGCCCTTTGCCTGCGGGCTGTCTGAGTCGTAGCCGATCTGGGTAGGCAAATCGAATGCTACACTCAGGCCTGTCTGTCCCTGCTCCAGCAGGTAGTGATAGCGCTTATTGGTCGCCTCGGCGGAAGCGAAGCCGGCATACTGGCGCATGGTCCATATTCTTCCCCGGTACATCGTCGGCTGCACCCCCCGTGTAAAGGGGAATTCCCCGGGGTAGCCCAGTTTCTCGTTATAGTCGACCCCCTCGCGGTCATCAGGAGCGTAAACGTCTTCAATCTCGATACCTGAGGTGGTCAGAAAATGCTCCTCGCGTTCAGGGAACTTCTTGAGTGCAGGCTCTAGCTTATTCTCCAGCCATTCCTGCTTGCTTCTACTGGTGCCCATCTATTCTCCTTTGCCTCGAAGATTCTTCAACTTAAAAAAGTGTATCCCATCTACTTATTAGTGTCAATTATAGTGTGGTTGGGGTAATATACCTTGGCTTTTTTATTCAGATTGTTGAATATGGAGTTGAAGGGGAAAGGTGTTTACTGTATAGAGCGCGAAAAATAGCCTTATTAGTGCGTAAGGGCAAGCGTTCCGGGGCGCTTGTTTTTAGATAAAACATTATTGAAGAGCAGTTGAAAATTCAATGTCTTGTTTGGCTGAGAAGAGTGAGTGAAAATGAGGACATTTATAGGCTTGAGGCTGCTATGCCTGCCTAAAAGGACTCAAGCCAGTGACCCTCTAGCCGACGACAAGCTTGGCAAAAGATGCCGGGTAATATCTTCCCTGACCTACGTACTTTATACCTCTTATGAGGTCGGAACTGGCAGCTTTCTTGGGAATGAAGCCGTATGCTCCCGACTGCTTGGCAACAATCATATTCTCTTCTTCATCATACTGTGTCAAGATTAATACCTTTGTCTGCGGGCATTTCGTGCTTATGTGTTTTGTTGCCTCTATCCCACTCATCACAGGCATGACTATATCTACTAATGCCACGTTTGGTAAAAGTCGCGTCACCTTCTCAATAGCATCCTTACCATTGACAGCCTCGCCTACAACTTCCATATCCTTTTGCAGCGCAAGCACTGAACATATTCCAGTTCTGACCATAGTATGGTCATCAACTACTACAACTCTTATGCGCCTAGTGGCTGCTTCAATCAGGCTTTGAATTTGAGGTACCAGCGAAGCTGGTTCAATTGGCTTGGATACATATTCGTCAGCTTCCAACTGCATACCCTCAAACCTTCTCCATCCCTTAATAGGTCGTTCATCGTACTGGGCATCGATCACAAGGAGCGGTATATCTTTATATCTGGGATGCTGTCCTAGCCATTGGTACATGGAGAATGCTTGCCCAGCTGGAGCCATGGTACCCAGGACAACGAGATTGGGCTCTTCCACTCCCATCATCTCCTGGGCTTCTTCCTTGCTAGTGGTCGTCATTACGTTATAGGACTTTGCTTCTAAAGTGCGCCGGAAAGCTTCCATAAAATCAAGCTCATCATCTATTATTAGTATTTTTTCACCCTTTTTCCTTCTGCTTTTTTTACCCCCTCCCCTTTTTGGTGATTTAGCCAACTTGGTAGATTTGCCGTTTCCCATTTTGCTACCTCCTGTTATCATATTTGACTATCTTGCCTATCCTATGGCTATACGTTAATACGCTTTCCTTTGGTGGACATACTTGGCAGTTTAGCCTGCTCCAGGATCTCAGGCACAATACCTTCATTGCCTACTGCCATAATATGTACGCCGTGGCACAGGTTTTCCTCTTTTATTGTTCTTATCATTCTGGCAGAAATCTCGATTCCTTTCTCAAGCCCCTTGCCTTTCTCCACATCGGCTAGCTCCTCGATAACGGCTTCACAAACAATTATTCCAGGAACGTTATCGTTCATGTACCGAGCCATCCTAGCAGAGGCGAGGACTATAATTCCAGCTAAGATTCGGACATCAAACTGGGAGGCATATTGCATGAATCGGTGCAAATTTGCTAGGTCGAATATTCCCTGCGTTTGGAAGAACTGCGCCCCGGCAGCAACCTTCTTTTCAAACTTGATTAGTTGTGGCTCAATGAAGTCTGCTTCAGGATGAACTGAGGCGCCAATGCAGAATTTCGGAGCCCCCTTAAGGTCTTCTCCTCCCATATCCTTTCCCGATTCCATTGTCTTGATCATCTTCAGTAATTGCACAGAATCCGCGTCAAAGACAGGCTTTGCCTCTTTATGATCTCCAACGTCAATGGAATCTCCGGTAAGGCAAAGTACGTTATCGATACCTCGGGAGTATGCCAGCAGAAGATCGGCTTGAAGTGCTAAGCGGTTACGATCACGGCAGGTCACCTGTAAAATAGGCTCACCACCGCGTTCCTTCACCAATAGACAGCCGCCCAAGGAGGGAAAACGCATCACGGAGCTTTGATGGTCGGTAACGTTGATAGCGTCAACCTTGTCCTTGAGTAGATCTATATGGTGAACCATTTCCGATACATCTGCCCCTTTAGGCGGCCCAATCTCTGTTGTCACCAAGAATTCATTGGAGTGGAGTTTTTCCTCAAATAACGAATTAGCCATTGTCTTCATTGTCTTCCCCCATATCAACACTAATTCTGCTTGTGAGCCTTTTTGGTCTAGGAATCGCTCGGAAGTTCCTCATAGGATAATATCGGCGCATTTTCTCCAACTGCTCCAATCTCTCCAGACGCTTATAGATTAAGACCCATGCGCAGTCCATATCTTTATTTGCTTCGCACTTACCGTCTTTAGTACCAGCGCAGGGCCCATTGAGTATCCCCTTTGTACATCTAGTGATGGGGCAAATGCCAGCGGTTTCTTCCAATCTGCAGTCACCACAGGCGGCACACCGTTCATCCCAGACTCCTAACTCCTTTGCCATGCCCATGAAAGAGGTATTAACACCGGGAAGCACAGGCAGATCAGGATACCTTTCAGCTATAGCTTGTACTCCAATGCCACAACCCAGGGAAAGAACTGTATCCACGTCAGTAATTTGGTCGCTAAGCACGTCTAAGAATTCAGGATCGCATTGTCTTTTCAAAGTATATTCTGAGAAGGTGTGGGTTCCATTTCCGCTCTTTGCCTGTGCAACCCGTAATGCGTTGTGGAGGAAGGAGACCTCACGTTCGCCACCAGCGTCACAAACTGTCATACAGGTACCACACCCGAGGATCAACACCCTCGCGTAAGGGGTAATCATTCGCCTAATTTCCTCCAGTGTTTTTTGTTCGGCGACAATCAACTTTTCACCTCCTGTGTTATTACCGAGGCTAAATAGAGCCCTGCTACTTGTTCGATGAAACTATCAATTTCCTTGGCAAGATTCTCTCTAGTGGCACTCAAGATAAAAGACTGCAGACGTTCCGGCTCAAGGCCAATCTGTGCTAGTGCCCTTCTAACCTTTTCAACACGCTGTCGAACCCAAAGGGCAGTGTTTTCTCTGGCACATTGTTCTCCACACCCAGCGATGAAAACCCCCTCAGCACCCATCTCGAAGGCACGCAGTATATGGTCAGCTTCTACCTTGGCTACGCAGAGAACAGGCACTATCCAGGTACCAGCCCCAGGCCCTCTCCATAAGCCTGCTAGAGTGCCGGTGCCGAAGAGCCCATACTGGCAGCAAAAGCCGATAATGAGGGGCTTGACGGTGGATTGTGCCGCTGACTTAAGTATATAATCCAGCTCTTCCGTTATATGTCGTCGGTCGTATAGCTTGCGCAGGACTATTGCTTTGGCTGGACATTCGGCGACGCATATACCACAAGCCTGACACTGATCATCCGGTATCTGGATTGTACCGCTGGCGTCTAAGTAGGGAACGTGATAAGGACAGACCCTTAGACAGGTAAGGCACGTGGCACATTTGTCTTGGAATAGGATTTCTGCGCCCATACCACACCGAAGGCACCTCCTCGCTTCATTGATGGCGACTTCCCAGTCATAGATAAGCTCCACCGCCTTGAAGTCTTTTTTTCTTTTTCTTGGAGGGAGAATTGGTGGCTCAAGTCGGCCGATTTTTCTTATCATTTCAATTGTTTCAGGCAGCAGGTCACCTGACACGCTTTCTCTTGTTTCCTTGCTGACTAGGGGATATCTGTGTTGGAGGTAATCGTCAATACGGGAGGCCGCCAACCTGCCAGCAGCAAGTGCCTCAGTTACAGTCGCTGGCCCTGTGACAGCATCTCCGCCGGCAAAGACCCCTCTCCTATTGGTCGTGAGTGTAACTGTGTCAACCTGAATAGTGCTGCCCCTGCCGACGCTAACGTGGAAATCGACCGGTGTCTGAGGTGCTTGCCCTATAGCAGTAATTAGTGTATCGAATTCGTGATCGAAGTCGCTGTCCTTTATCGGTATGGGCTGACGCCTGCCACTGGCATCTGGTTCCCCAAGCTCCATTCTCACACAGGTTACGCATAATCGCCCATTTTCGCCTCTTATTCTGGTTGGCGCCACTAGAAACAAGATCTCGGCGCCTTCTTCTAGAGCCTGATCAATCTCTGCAGGATCTGCGGGCATTTCTTCACGGCTGCGGCGGTAGAGGATATTCACTTTGTGCACACCCAACCGGAGGGCAGTCCGCGCAGCGTCAATTGCTACATTCCCTCCCCCCACCACAGCGACCTTTTTCCCTAGAGACGGCTTAAGCCCCAGATTTACTTCTCGGAGAAAAGTTGCACCATCTATCACCCCCGGGCTATCTTCCCCTTCTATTCCCATTCTAAGGCTCTGATGCGCACCGATGGTTATGAATATAGCCTTGTAACCTAGGTCAAATAGCAGATCCAGGGACACTACACGTGTCTCTGTCCTGATTTCAACCCCCATCTGAGTTAGCCTTTGAACCTCTGTCTCGAGCACCTCCCGAGGAAGGCGGTATTGTGGAATACCGACTCGGAGCATTCCACCCAGTTCAGAATGAGCCTCGAATATGGTTGCTGGATATCCCAACTCTCGCAGGTAGTAAGCACAAGCCAATCCTGCTGGCCCGGACCCTACTATGGCAACCTTTTCATGATGTGTAGTCTCTGCTTCAGCCTGAATCATCCTGTCACCACCGAATTCAAGCGCGAATCTCTTCAATGCTCTAATAGCGATAGGGTTATCCACCTGACATCGTCTGCAGGCTTCCTCGCAAGGATGAGTACAAACGTAGGCACAGATCGATGGAAAAGGGTTACCACTCCTTATAACTTGCAGAGCCTCCATGATCCTTCCTTGCGCAACTAAATCCACGTATTCTCTTATCTCCATGTGCAAAGGGCATGCAGCTTGGCAGGGGGGTATGAGACTGTGATCGACGGGGGCTTTTTTCGTTTGATTGGCTTGATACTCTCGGGTAGTATCATCTACGAGTGGATACATAAGACTCCCTTCAAATAGGAACAAATTGCTACACCCATATAGTATTTGGCAGATAGGGAGGAGACAATGGGAAAAACCCCTAGGAAAAGGTGGATTTATTTCTAGAATTCTTGCTAGGGAATACCCTGATTTATCTATAGGAAAGTAATAATAAGAGGATAGTCCGGGGCAAGTGAGCGAGGGATTTTATTCACGCCATTATACAGTTATAAGCCCTTTACGTATGGCAAACTTAATAAGTTCAGTCCTATTGTTAATATTCAGTTTCTTCCGTAGGCTGCTTTTATACCATTCGACGGTTTTGGGGCTAACAACTAGTGTATCTGCTATTTCCTTGGTAGTATATCCTTCTACAACCAGCCTCAGCGTTTCTCGTTCTCTATCTGTCAATTGTTGGTAAGGATCTTTTTCCCCTTCTGCACCAATCTTTTGCTGGCATTCTTCAACAAGGGCTGTCGCTGCCGATGGAGATAGAAAGGAATCCCCATTGTATACAGCTTGGATAGCTGAAGCAAGCTCTGAAAAAGCTGCCATCTTTGTGACAAAGCCACGCGCCCCTGCCTCTATAACAGGGATAACATATTCATTATCATCATACTGGGTTAGTGCTAGCACCTTAGTTCTCGGGGATTCCCTGCGTATTTTGCGTGTTGCGTCCAACCCACTCATAGTTGGCATCGCTAGATCCATAAGAACCACGTCTGGTGCTAGCTGCCTTGTCTTTTCCACGGCTTCCTTCCCATTTTTTGCCTCGCCGATTACCTCAACGTTGGCAACGAGATTTAGCATAGACCGGATCCCATCACGCACAAGGGTGTGGTCATCAGCTATGAGTACCTTTATCTTCCTCATTTGCCATGTCCTTTCACAGCGGAACCTTTACCTCAACCCTTGTCCCCTTCCTTGGACGTGAATCAATACGGCAAACGCCGCCCACCAATTTTACTCTTTCCTTCATTGTAAATAAGCCTGCACCCCGTCCGCTTGGGTCTACCCGTTTGATTTTGTTGACATTAAATCCTTTGCCGTCGTCCTCTATGTATAGCAGACACTCCCGAGCGCTGCATACTAGCCTGATAGAGGCATTCCTCGCCATGGAATGCTCTAAAATATTGCCTATTACTCCTTGCGCGACACGGAATAGCGTTACTTCAACTTCTGGCGGGAGCCGCTTCTCAGCGCCTATGAACTCCGCAGATACCTCAATGCCTTTAGCCTGAAGAGTATCCTTGGCATATCGGTGAATCGCAGCAGGAAGGCCAAGCTCATCTAACAAAGTGGGGCGGAGTTCCTTCATGAGCTTAACAACCTCATGGCCGGCATGAATTGCATAGGAGTGTGTCGCCTTGAGCTTCTCCATAAGCTCGGTATCATCAACCCCTTTCATTTCTGCCATTTGGATAATCGCCTGAAGGTTAAGGGTCAAGCTGGTCAGCGATTGGCTGGTTTCGTCGTGCAGTTCTCTAGCGATCCTTTTCCGCTCATCCTCCTGTGCGGCGAGAGAATGTTGAAGAAGTGTTTGATATCTTTCTCCTGCCTTGGCTAGTCTATCATATAGTCTTGCTTGATCAATTGCCGTGCCGAGGTAGTCGCCAATAGAACTGAGGAGTGACACATCATCCGCACTAAACCGCCCTGCCACATGACTGGTGAGGTTCATCACACCTATAACTTTGTCCTTTGCCTTCAGGGGAATGCTAATGAATCCCTTGAGCCCCTCTGCGCTTATTAAATCCGGGTGAACAGCGCGCGGGTCTTTGGAGATGTCATCCAACAGTATGGGCTCACCAGTTTGGGCTACTCTTCCTCCTATCCCTTCACCTATACGCATCCTAACCTCCTGAGCAAATCTGGCAGATAAGCCGCGCTGCGCGCGATAGTGCAATTTTTTTGTCTCTTCATCTAAGAGCAGAATTCCACCTATGTCCCCATTAATAATCTCCAGTACATTGTCCAAAGCGATCCTTAGGATGGCGTCCAAATCCCAAAGCCCACTTATTGCACTTGAAATATGGCTCAAGGCAAGAAGCTGATGATGCCGCCTAAGAATCTGGCTCTCCAACTCCCTTTCTGCACTAACGTCCCTCCTCAGCTCGACTATGTGCTTGGTGTTACCATAGTGATCACGGAGAGGATACGCGGAGACCTTAATATACTTGTCGGCTCCGAGGGTATGCTGAGAATGAACAACTGTTGATGAATGCCCCTTTTGAAGTACTTCTCGGAGTGGGCATTTCCATAGGGGTGGACTGCAGGGTGTGTCCCTATCATGAAAGACCTCGTAGCAAAGTCTACCGATAGGCGACTCATCGCCCTCCTGGAATTTCCTCAGTGTCGCTGAATTAGCGAATATGACCCGGTAATTACTATCGATGACCAGAAGTTCGTCTTCCAGACCATCTACTAGGTCCTGCAGGGTTATATCCAAGATTGGGATTTTATTAGGCGTCTCTTTTGCTCTAGCCATACATATTCTCTCTGTCTACAGTCATGCCTGACTGACACATCGTCGTTCAATCAATTCGGCACAGCTAAGCAATACTATATAGTTACCTTAGGACAAGCCCACCATAGACCAGTTTAAGCAATGCTCATAGGGTAATCTATACCAGTAAATGACTCACTGCTTGAGCAAATTAATAACTGAGAGAGTGAGGAGTATCCTTGTACAGCCTCGTGGGCGTCTTATACCATTGCCATGTGCATTTGTCAACCGAGTTACAATGTAGACTGAATCGCCCTCCTTATGCGGAGTGCTATAGAAAGACTTGATTGTGGAGTGGGTAGATGAATCACGATGTCAGGGTTCTTACAGAACAATGCTAAGCTCCAATATTCAGTTCAAAAATATTATTTATAAGGCAAGTCCGAACCAATCTTTTAGTTCCCGTTTTAGCTCAGATGGGGGCATGGTGATATTAGATATTCTCTGCAAAGGGATCTTAATCTGATATAATGAAAAAAGCTTTGAGCTAGGGAAAACAGTGGAGCGCATAATATCGGCTAAACCCAGGGAAGAGGACTTCGTTCTCGATAAGGGCCTCCGTCCCAGGCAGCTTGTTGATTTTATCGGGCAGGATAAGGTCAAGGAGAACCTCAGTATAGGTATGACTGCTGCACAGGGCAGGGGAGAGGCACTCGACCATACGCTACTGTATGGACCGCCGGGCCTGGGCAAGACCACACTTGCCTACATCATCGCTGCCGAGATGGGTGTGAACATCAAGATAACCTCTGGCCCTGCTATTGAACGCCCTGGCGACCTCGCTGCTATCATTACCAATCTTAATAAGGGTGACGTCCTCTTTATCGATGAGATCCACCGGCTGGCGCGGGTGGTGGAGGAGGTGCTGTATCCGGTGATGGAGGACTTCTCCCTCGATCTCGTAATCGGCAAGGGTGCGGGAGCGAAGAGCGTGAGGCTGAACCTGCCTCGCTTTACCCTTATCGGAGCGACCACGCGTTTCGCTATGCTCAGCCCTCCGCTGCGGGATAGATTTGGTGCGGTATACCGACTCGATTTCTATGGGCAAGATGCTATCAAGGTCATCGTATCGAGGTCGGCTCGTCTGCTTGGTTTGGAGGCTGAGGAGGCAGGGCTTGAGGAGATCGCCAAGCGTGCTCGTGGTACCCCCAGGGTGGCGAACCGGCTGCTCAAGCGGGTGCGGGACTACGCGGAGGTGAAGGCTCAGGGGGTGATAACAGAGAAGGTTGCGATAGAGGCGCTTGGGAAACTTGAGATAGATTCTATTGGGCTCGATGAAGTTGACCACAGGATACTGCATACCATCATTGAGAAGTTCAACGGCGGGCCCGTTGGGCTGGATACCATCGCCGCGGCTATCAGTGAAGAGGCAGATACGATTATGGACGTCTATGAGCCCTACCTGATGCAACTGAGCTTTCTGGAGCGAACCCCGCGCGGTAGGGTTGCCACCCGCTTTGCCTACGAACACCTGGGATTGACTTATCCTAAGGATAAAGCTCAACAAGCTGGCCTGTGGTAGAAAATGACTTCCATTCTGCTCCATGCGTGCTGTGGTCCCTGTGCTACCTATGTGGTCAGGCGTCTGCGGGAGCAGGGGCATGATGTCACCGCCTTCTGGTACAACCCCAATATTCATCCCTTCCGCGAACACCAGCGCCGCCTGGAGTCGATGCAAACGCTGGCCGAATCGGAAAACCTGCCCCTGATAATTGCCGAGGGCTATGATATGCTCGAGTACTTCCGAGCTGTGGTCGGGCATGAGGGCGAGCGCTGTCCCGATTGCTACCGGCTACGGTTGGCCAGGACCGCTGAGGTTGCTAACCAAAAGGGAATTGATGCTTTCACCACGACCCTGCTTATCAGCCCTTACCAGAAGCAAGACCTGATACTCGAAATAGGCGAAGAGTTAGGTGGTAAGTGGGGAGTTGAGTTTCATTTCGAGGACTTCAGTCCGGGGTTCCGTGAGAGCCAGCGCCTGTCACGGGAACTCGGGCTCTATCACCAGGGTTACTGCGGCTGCGTCTACAGTGAATGGGAGCGCTACGGTAAGGTAAAGATGTAGATGAGGCCAAAGTTCTGGTATTGCGATTTCTGCGGTTACATGTTTCTGGATGAGGGGGGTAGGGGGCCTGTTGAGAAGCTAGCGGATGGCGCATATGGCAGAAACTGCCTGATGTGTGGTGAGGATGCCTGGCCCTGTTGGGAACGCATCTCCAGCGGTATGTTCGATGAGACTTGGTGTAAGAACTGTGAAAACAAAGCGGAATGCTGGGCTAAGTTCAAGGTATATAGACGAGCGGATTAGGGGAGAGGGTCGCTGTTGACATAAAGCGATATAGTATAATGCAGGATTCAGCCACTTGACAAAGGCGCGATGCTACTTAAAACCTTCGCCTTCCACCGCCGCTGGGTCGGCCACGGCCACCTCCTCCATGCGGCCTGCTGGTCCTGCCGCGTTCACGGGGACCCCGTGCCTCACTGAGATCGAGCGTGCGTCCCGCTAACTCCTTCATATTAAGGCCTGTGATGGCAGCTTCAGCTTCGGCCCTCTTCGGCATCTCGACAAATCCAAAGCCTTTGGATACTCCGCTGTACCTGTCTGTGATGATCCTGACGGCTGCAACCTGACCGAATTCCTCGAAGGCTTTTCGCAACTCCGCTTCTGTAACTTCGCGCGCCAGATTGCCCACATGTATATTCATCTCGTTCCCCTTTTAAGGCTGAGGTCTGACAGTATATTACTATGGACTCGGCGGTCAGACGATCTCAACGAGTTCGATATCGAAGGTGAGGTCTTCCCCCGCTAGGGGATGGTTGGCGTCCAGCGTAACGCTCGATTCTGAGACATCGGTCACCGTGACTGGAACTGCCATTTCATCACCTTGATGAATCTCCAGTTCCATGCCGACTTGCGGCTCGATGTTCTCAGGAAATTGTGCCCGTTCTACCAGTACGACTAGTTCCTCGCTTCGTGGGCCGTACGCTTCATCGGCTGGTATCTTGATAGTCCTCGATTCGCCTGGATTCATCCCGACTACAGTATTTTCAAAAGCTGAAATTAACTGGTTTTCGCCTATAGTGAATTTTAAAGGTTCGTAGTTGTGGGAAGATGCGAACACCGTACCATTATCCAATTTGCCTGTATAGTGCACATGAACGGTGTCACCATTTTTCGCCTCTGCCATTCTTCCTCCTTTAGCCCCAATACACATTTGTAGCGGGGGAATGGGATTCTATAAGGCAACAGCTCTGTTCTTGGGGAAAGGAGAATCGACCTCCTCTCCCAACTGCCCGCCTTTCAGTTAGGCTCCTTGAATCGGTCCGCGTTATGACAGGCCCTGTTGCTCTTTGTCTCTACCGTTTTACGGAGGAGTAGCACTCTGAGCAGTACACTGGTCTGCCATCTCGGGGCATGAAAGGCACCTCGCAATCCTTACCACAAGATGCGCAGACGGCGGGGTGCATTTGCCTTTGTCCTCCACCATACCCGCCACCGAAGCGCTGTTGTTTTCTCGCCGCTCGGCAGTCGGGACAACGCCTGGGCTCATTGACGAAGCCCTTGCTGGCGAAGAACTCCTGCTCGGAAGCGGTGAATGTGAAATCCGCGCCACAATCCGAGCAATTGAGGGTCTTGTCCACGTACTCCATGGATGACCTCCTTTGTTACTAACCTTGTTCGAGTTTGATCATCCATGGCCTGGGGGATGCTTGGGGAATCAAACAGGTCGGGGAATGGCAAACTTCTAACAGGCTGTCGACATAATACCATATAACTGGAGTTTGTCAAGTTCAGCAGCTATCTTGGAGGGCTTCTTTGCATACAAACAGGCATTATCCGCGGTAAGTTTCACACTTTCTCAGCTCAACATGAGGTGTTTTATTCACGCCGCCAGCACATAGCCCGGCTGTGTCCCATAGATAAATATTGGATTGTAGCTCTATTTAGCAGTAGCCTTCGCTCTTTCATCCTGAGACATCTTGGCCAGACGCTCGACCTCTTTCACATCTAATCCCAGTCCCTTGGCGACGCGACCGCCATATTCGGGATCTGCTTTATAAAATATCGCCGTCTGGCGCAACTGGATACGTTTCTGCGCGTTGCACAGGTGTGATGTGATATTACCGATCAGGTGGTCCCGGTCTTCGTCTGTCATCACGCGGCGATATAGCTCCCCGGCCTGGAAGAAGTCGTCATTCGGGTGTATGTAGGGGTGGCGATCTGCCATTCCAGAGACCTCGAATGCTGGCTCACCTGCATCAGGCTGTGGCTCAGGGCCTCCAAAGCTGTTGGGATAGTAGTTGGGCGCACCGCCGCTATTATCATCGGTACGCATAAATCCATCGCGCTGGTAATTGACCATCTTAGCGCCTTTGGGTTGGTTTATTGGAATCAGGTGGTAATTGGGCCCCAGGCGGTGGCGGTGGGTATCGTGGTAGCTGAAGAGGCGTCCCTGGAGGAGTTTATCCGGCGATGCGGCGATACCCGGGACGAAATTGGCAGGAGAAAACGCAGCCTGCTCGACCTCAGCGAAATAGTTATTCGGATTGCGATTGAGCACCATCCTGCCGATTGTAATCGGCGGGAAGTCCGCGTGGAACCAGACCTTGGTGATGTCAAACGGGTCGAATCTATAATCCTTTGCCTGTGCGGGCGTTATTATCTGTACCTCCACCTTCCAGGAGGGGTATTCATCCTGCTCTATAGCCTGATGGAGGTCGCGGGTAGCATGATCAGGATTCTCGCCTTTTAGCTTGGTGGATTCTTGGAGGGTGAGGTTTTGGATGCCTTGCTCAGTCTTGAAATGGTACTGTACCCAAAAATAATCGCCCTTATCGTTGTACCACTTGAACGTATGACTGCTGTAGCCGTTCATATGGCGATATGTCCTCGGCGTGCCACGGTCAGAAAACAGAATGGTCACTTGGTGGATGGATTCTGGCGTTAGCGAGAGGAAGTCCCAGAACATATCTGCATCTTTGAGGTTGGTTGCCGGGTTGCGTTTCTGGGTGTGGATGAAGTCCGGGAATTTCAGCGGATCGCGGATAAAGAAGACAGGGGTATTATTTCCCACCATGTCGTAGTTGCCGTCCTCGGTATAGAACTTAACTGCAAAGCCGCGCGGATCGCGCTCAGCATCGGCGGATCCCCTCTCTCCGCCTACAGTGGAGAATCGGACAAAGACATCGGTGCGCTTACCGATTTTATTGAGGAATTTAGCCTTTGTATATTTTGTGACATCGGCAGTTACTTCGAAGTAGCCGTGCGCACCAGCGCCTTTGGCGTGTACTACTCGCTCAGGGATACGCTCGCGGTCGAAATGAGCGAGCTTTTCAAGCAAGTGGATATCTTGAATAAGGGCGGGGCCGTAGCTGCCTGCGGTGACGGTGTTTTGGTCATTCTCAACCGGTTTGCCGAAATTCGTGGTAAGTTTCTTTTCATCCTTTTTCATTTGAAACCTCCTTTGTGGTTGACTTATTTGCTATCAGCCTCAATCACTGTTGTAGCTCCAAAAAGCTGGTTGTCAGTTGCTTTCCAGTTCTTTAGCCAGTTCCTCGGGATCCAGCATGTTCCGTTTAATAAGCGCTTTACGGATTTCGTCTAGGGGAACGTCGTCAAACGTGCCGCGGTCCAGCAGGTACTCGATATGCGGCTTGCCATCCTGATTGTGAGCGTGAAACCTGGCATCGTTGCAGCCGTCGAATTCCACAGGTATAAGCCGGTGCTCCTGACACATCTTGAGGTCGAAGGCTGGGGTTGCCTTGACCCACTTACCATCCAGGTATAGCTCTGCGTAGCCATGCCAGGGGAATACGTTGCTTTTCAGTATATCCAACACCCTTTGGGGTACGAGGTGATTCCTTATTTTAGCGCAGCCAAGGCGTGCTGGTATGCCGGCAGCTCGAGCCAGTGCGACCAGCAACACCGCCTTCTGGACGCAGTATCCCTTGCCTCTGGCGAGGGTATTGCTGGCACGGAAGTGTTCCGGCATGTGCTTTTTAACATACAGGTTGTAGTCAATCGCGTCCCTGACGAAATAGAAAAGAGCCTTGGCCTTATCAATATCTGTCTCAAGCCCTTGTGTTAGCTCCTGCGCCTTCCCTGCTATGGGCTCACTGTCACAGTCAAATGTGGGAGTAGGTACCAGATATTGCTTCAAGATTCCTCCTCAGGTATCGTACTCCAAACTCACTATCTATTCGCATTCTACCATCACTTATCTAGTTGAGCAATGTAGTCACCTCCCTCTATCGTTCGTGTCTATATCCGTGTCTATATCAAGGAGAAGCACCAGCCGAGCGCTAGGGCCATAACGCTAATTACCGCTAGATATACAAGCAGAGTTCTATTACCGAATTCCTTCCTCAAAACCAGGAGAGCTCCCCAACTGGTAACCGGGCCTACGAGGAGCAACACCATCCCGGCGCCGATGCCCATGCCCTGGGCTATCAGGGCGTCCACCAGAGGGACGCTGGCAGTGGAGCAAATGTATATGGCGATACCGAAAACGAGGCTGAATGGGTAGCCAAGTCCGCCGCCGAGGTGAGTGCCGACAAACTCTCCCACGGGGGTAATCGCTGCAACCAGGGCTGCCAGCGCCAGACCGAGCAACAACTCGGGGCCGATCTCCTTTACCATATCCCAGAAGGCATACCTGAATACGGAGCGCATCCTTTCCTTTATACCCGCGACGTACTCACCAGCGGAGGCATATTTCGCAGGTTCTTTCTCGAATGCTGCCTGGCAGTGAGAGCAGCAGAAATAGTAGCTCTTACCCTGATAATCTGTTTTCAATCCCTCCTTACCCACGCTCATTCCACAAATCGGGTCTATAGCACCCTCTGCCTCCTGTTCGCAATGAGGACACGCCATGTTCTTGGGTTGATACCTCAGAAAATTACCTATGACACCCATAACGAGCCCCATTAAGATTACGGCGAAGAAGATGAATACGGTGAACTTTATCCCGAGGAGGGCCCAGCAAACGATAAGGGCGGATATAGAAGTGGCAGGTGTTGCTACGAGGAAGGCTAGGACCGGCCCCAGCCGTGCTCCCTTCTGGTGTAGGCTTACTGCTACTGGCAGAGAGCCGATACAGCAGATGGGAAGAACCGTCCCTGCGACGGTGGAGTAAAGTATCGGTTTAATGCCGCGCCCACCGATATGTCTCTCTACCCATCCCGAGGGGACAAACTCGTAGATCAAACCGCTTATGAAGAACCCTATGGCAAGGAAGGGTAAAACTTCGATAAGATAATCCTTGAATACGATGAAGAATTCCACTGCCATGCCTTACCTCTGTATGGGTTGGTGGCTTAATGAATATTCAAGGGATGAGGGATTATCTCGAACTTTACACGAGGTCATTTAGGGTACTATCGGCTGGAGCCGATCCTTTCCAGTTCGTCAACTTTCTTGTGGTATGAACTGCGCTGGCAGTACTCTAGGCATAACCTGCAGCTATTACACCGCCGGGGATAATATTCCACGCTGCCATCCGGCCCATGCGTGAGAGCTCCGGTGGGGCATGCATCGACACAGTAGGCTTGGCTGCAATTACGGCAGTACCTCCGCTTCCACAGCCACCAGTTGACCTCGTAGTACAGATGGTAGAGCAGGATTAGAATAGCTGCGAAAAAGATGATATCGTGAAATGACAAGCTCCACTGAAATACTTGGTTCGGCACTACTCCTTTAAGGAACCACTGTATCATGCCGGTAAGTGCGAAGATGATGAAGCCAACTGCGATCAGTGATTTGTGAATCGTTTTCCAGGTGTTGGGGGCATTTGCTGATGTTTTTCGTCTCCAGAACAGAGCCTCCTCCAGCCAGCTCAAAGCGGCTGTAGAGTTAATCAAGGCGTAGAGTATGGGTGCTCCTATCAAGACCACCGCAGCAGAGCGATGGATAAGACGGGTCCAGCCGCCGGCAGCGAGGCTGGAAAAAGAAGGGACAAACATAATTAATCCGGTGATAACCATCACCAAGAATGCCGCTGCCACTACCCAATGCAGCAGCCCCCTTTTTTTCTGGGGGCCTTTTTCACGCACTCTCATGTAGTCCATGATTTGTCCTTCGCATGACCAATATATTCTATAACAGGTTACCCTTGGTCCCGATAGTTATTTCTCGGAGGGGGATGTCCTTGCCGCTGGCTTGTATCGCCTGCTTCGCCATATGTACCAGCCCGGAGCAGCAGGGAACTTCCATGTGCACCACGGTGAGGCTTTTCACGTGTGATTGACGCAGGATGTCCGTCAGCTTCCTCAGATGAGCCGGGAAGTCATCCAGCTTAGGGCATGCTATCAGTAGAGCGTGGTCCTTCAGAAAGTCGCGGTGGAAATCGGCATAGGCGAAAGGAACGCAGTCCGCTGCGAGCACGAGGTCAGCATCTTGAAGAAACGGCGCTGTCGGGGGGACGAGCGTAAGCTGAACAGGCCAGTGACGGAGCATAGACTGCCTTGGTATTGCATCGAGTGTTCGAGCACTAGTTCTCCCCTGCGTCTCAAACTGCTTGACCGCAGCCCCGGGGCAGGCACATGGAGGCTGCGCTTTCGCACGACTATTTTCATGCAGGTGATGCTTCGCAGCCTCTTCGTCGAACTCCTCGGCTTCCCTCTCCTCGATGGTGATGGCTCCCTGAGGGCATTCCCCAAGGCAGGCGCCGAGGCCATCACAATATTCCTCGCTGATGAGCTTCGCCTTGCCATCGATGACTTGAAGAGCCCCCTCGGCACAGGCGGGAACGCAGATACCGCAGCCGTCGCATTTCTCCTCGTCGATCCTGATGATCTTCCTTAAGACCTTGGTTATCATATAACAGCTCCTCTAAGGAAAAATATCATTGATATTATGGGAAGCAGCCCAACTGGCAGTTGGCAATCTTAATATTTAATCTATTCGCCGTATCGCCAACCTGTCGAGGGCTGACCTTCAGTTTCTTGGCAATCTTGAACGCTATGGCGCAGGGTAGCTTGCCGTTGACTAAAGATGCTTGTATTTCCTCTTCCAGTGTTCTGTCCATGCATCCACCCTCCAGTCTAGGAATCGTTTGATTTGCAGCCCTTCAGTTCTTTCCATCTCTCCTCACCCAGGCACTGGCGGGCTGCCGCGCACCATTCGATGCACGAAGGAAGCTTCTCTTTATATATCCACTCGCCGCATTCGTGACACTTCACCCTGGTCTCGTTGGAGAAGATCTCCTCTTCGGCACCGCAGTTCGGGCACTTGTAAAGTTCTACCCGCAGCCATCTATTATCCTGTCCCGGACATCGAACTCTCATCTTTATCACCCCCTCGCTCGACATAAGAATCACTCTCGTTTGGCATTGTTACGTACGGTTTAACAGCGGTCACGCCGATAGTTACGGCAAGTTCACTTTTTCGACAGCGCGGGTTGCCTATAGCACAATCTCTGATTTCAGAGTCTCTTGCCCTCGAAGGAGTATGATGGTTGCTTTGCTGCTTGGGGATAGGTTGGACAGAGCACTCTCCAGATCATCCGCATTGCGTACCTGTCTCATGTTAATCTCAGTGATAATGTCACCCTCTCTAATTCCGGCTCGCTCGCCTAAGGATGAAGGAGCTACAGCCCCCACGAGTGCCCCGAATACCGGGACAGCTCCGAGCTTTTGTGCTATCCTGCTGGCATCGGCCACCCTCAACCCAAAGCGCGGGCGCTGACCGTTACCTCTTCCGGCGAGTAGATGCTCCAGCCTGGCGCGGTCGAAGCCGATAACCACCTGGCCATCTACCACTATCACGGGGACACCCATATGTCCCGTCAGGCGGACCATTTCATCCGCTGCAGTTTGGTCACGCGAGATATCATGCTCGGTGAACTTGATCCCACGCTCGGCGAGAAACCTCTTCGCTTGATGACAGTAGCCGCAGGTCGGTGTGGTATATATCTTGATATCCATATAACACTCCCTCTTTACTGGAATTCCCGTGCTGGTTTTGGCAGCAGTTGAGTGTTGCATTTCATTTACCGGCAGGGGCGGGAGCATCGCCCCCACCCCTGCACACAGAACCCGGTACCGGGTTATACCTCACGAAACTCGCCCTCTACGGTTCCGCTGTCATCTCTGCCCCGGTAGTCACCACCTGAGGCGGCTCCGGCGCCGGCATGGCTATACACGGCTTGCCCAACGCTCTGTAACGTAGTCTCCAGTTCCGACACGGTTCTCTTTACCTGATCGGTATCACCGCTCTGGATGGCAGAGCGTACTGCGGCCAACTTACCTTCAGCCTCGCTGCGGAGCTCAGGTGGTAGCCGTTCGCCAACCTCACGGAGTATCTTCTCTGCGGTATAAGCCAGATTATCGGCATGGTTCTTGACCTCTATTTCCTCACGCTTCCGGCTGTCTTCGTCAGCATGTAGCTCCGCTTCCCGCACCATGCTGTCGATCTCCTCATTGGAAAGCCCGGAACTGGCGGTTATGGTTATGTGCTGCTCTTTGCCGGTTCCTTTGTCATGGGCGGAGACATTGAGGATGCCGTTAGCATCCATATCGAAAGTGACCTCGATCTGAGTCGTTCCTCTCGGTGCCGGAAGGATTCCATCGAGCATGAAGCGCCCGATGGTCTTGTTCTCGGCTGCCATCGGTCTTTCACCCTGAAGCACGTGGATATCCACGCTGGGTTGGTTGTCTGCTGCGGTGGTGAATATCTCGCCCTTCTGTGTGGGGATGGTAGTGTTTCTGGGAATGAGGGGCGTCATCACTCCGCCCAGTGTCTCAATGCCAAGTGTTAACGGGGTCACGTCCAGAAGCAGCACGTCTTTGACTTCTCCCTTGAGCACCCCGCCTTGGATCGCAGCGCCTATCGCAACTACCTCATCGGGGTTGACGCTCTTATTTGGCTCCTTGCCGAAAAGCTCTTTGGCCTTCTCGACCACGGCGGGCATTCTGGTCTGTCCGCCGACGAGAACTACTTCGTCGATATCGCGTGGCTCAAGCCCCGCATCGGCTAATGCCTGCTTAACCGGCTCGATAGTATTCTCGATGAGGTCACCAACCAGTTGCTCCAGTTTGGCCCGTGTTAAGGTCATTGTCAGGTGCTTCGGCCCGCTGGAGTCGGCGGTGATGAAGGGAAGGTTTATCTCCGTCTGCATCGTGGTGGAAAGCTCACACTTCGCCTTTTCCGCTGCTTCCTTGAGACGTTGCAGCGCCATCCTGTCCTGCTTCAGGTCGATGCCCTGCTCGCGTTTGAACTCGTTCGCAATCCAGTCAAGAATCCTCTGGTCGAAGTCATCGCCGCCAAGATGAGTATCGCCGTTGGTGGATTTGACCTGGAAAGTGCCTTCACCCAGCTCTAATATGGAGATGTCGAAGGTTCCCCCGCCCAGGTCGTAGACGGCGATGGTATGGTCGCCCTTCTTTTCCAKGCCGTAGGCCAGGGCGGCTGCAGTGGGCTCGTTGATRATCCTGAGTACCTCCAGGCCGGCTATTTTACCGGCGTCCTTGGTCGCCTGGCGCTGGCTGTCATTGAAGTAGGCGGGTACRGTAACCACGGCCTGGGTAATTTTATCTCCCACCTTCGCCTCTGCATCCTGTTTCAGCTTTTGCAATATCATGGCTGAGATTTCTGGCGGTGAGTACGTGCGGCTTCCCATCACGACGTGAGCATCGCCGTTATCCGCCTTAACGATTTTGAACGGCATGAGCTTGATGTCTCGCTGCACTTCAGGCTCGCTGTATTTTCGCCCCATGAGACGCTTAATGGAGAAAACGGTGTTATCCGAGTTTGTAACCGCCTGGCGTTTAGCGGACTGTCCCACATAGCGCTCTCCATCCTTACTTACCGCTGCCACGGATGGAGTGATCCTGCCACCTTCACTGTTCTCGATAATTGTCGGTTCTCCTGCTTCGATCACCGCCATACACGAGTTAGTGGTCCCTAGGTCTATTCCTAATACCTTCGCCATTCTGGCTCCTCCTTTAATAAGTATCTAGATTTCATCAGCCGTTGCCCTTGGACGTTCAATAGACTTGGCAATCTCGTCCTCCCATGGTGAATACACGACATAGTTACGGAACTCCTTTTCTGCACCACAGTGCTTGCAAACACCCCGGCTGGTAGGCCCATCGGGGCTCTCGATTATCCAGTAGTGTATACAGTGAGCCTCGTCTGTGCGCCTCCTCTTTTTGCAGGCAGCTTTATCAGCCTTTCTAAGCTCAACTTTATCGAGTACGTTCCTCATCGTGTGCCCCCATACACCATTACCAATCAAACACATTCTAGGGCATGAGATTTTGTTTGTAAGCGACTTTTGTCTCATTGAGGGTATGGTGAGGAGGAAGGCTGCAATTCGATGTGGTTGGTTGTGGGTAATTCAGATAAGTGGTTTTTAAGAGCGTTTCAACGCTCTTCGATTACTACATCGAAGGGGATGGTTATGGCTCCGGTGGGGCATATCATTTCGCACTGGGCGCACCAGCGGTTGCACGAGACACACTTTTTCTCTTCTATAACTGTTATAACGTTATCTACCAGAACGAGTATGTTGCAATGGCATACATCGATACACAGTCCGCAGCCATCGCACTTCTCCCGTTCGATAACGGGCGAATCAGCCATTGATTGAAGCCTCCAACGTAGTTATTTTAAGTCTGCATATTTCAAATGTCTGCGACATATGTCTCAGTCCATTAGGTTTCGGCTATTTCTCTGAGTGCTTCTTTATCGGTAATAACTATCCTGTGCCGGTGCAACCGGATTGCCCCCTCGTCCTCCAGCGACTTCAGCGACCTGCCAATCATCTCCCGGGCTGTCCCTGCCATCGCCGCCATCTCCTGGTGTGTCAACCTTGGCTTGGGTCCTGTACCATCGCTGGCATACTCAAGGAGAATCTTGGCTACTCTGGCTATAACGTGTCTGAAGGACAGGTCTTCCACAAGGGATACCAGGCCCCGTATCTGCTGTGACAGGACACGGCTGACATTCAGGGACACCTTCGGGTGATTCTTAAGAATAACCTCGAGATCGTTTTTCCTTATCCCGTAAAGAACAACTGGGCCTACCGCTTGGGCACTGGCGATGTTTGTGCCGCTGTCGAATACGGGCACATCGTTGAAAGATTCACCAGGACGTATGAAGGAGAGGATCTGCTCTTTGCCATCGCTCGATGTTTTGAATACCTTCACGGCACCGGATGTGACGAAATACAATGCATCGGCGGGTTCATCTTCAAGCAGAATCACCTCGCCTCGCTCAACCTCTTTCTCGAAGATTAACTCCTTGATAGAATCGAGCTCTTCGGGGTTGAGGCCGGTGAAGTACGGGATAGCTTTCAGAAGCTCCGTCTGCACTGCCATGCTTTACATCCTCATCGTGACACAAGGGTTAGCCTTGATGAGTTGTAAGCATTATACCACTCGGTCGGCACAATGGGTATAGAGAGGCTCTATATTCGCGCCTGCTAGAAGGCCATTTCAGGCTTCCATACCTCCCACACCTTGCCTGCCAGGGCAGGTGAGGGCTTCAGGGTAACCTTACCCGGCTGCCACCCGGAGGGCGTAGCCTCGTCTGTTGCCCGTACGTGCTGGAATGCTTTGACCTGGCGTATTAGCTCGGCTACATTGCGTCCGACCGGCGGTGTCAGACACTCCATCGCCTGAATCACACCATCAGGGTCGATAAGAAAGCGACCCCGGATGTCAACGCCTGCATCTTCATCGTAAATCCCGTAGACTCTTCCGATACGTCCTCCGGCATCTGACAGCATAGGGAAGGGAACACCCCCGGGCACCATTTTGGATAGCTCTTCTTCCTGCCATATCTTGTGAGTGAAGCGGCTGTCTGTGCTGGCTGCCAGCACTTGCACTCCCAGAGCCTTCAGTTCATCATGTTTGACGGCAACTGCCGCCAGTTCTGTCGGTCAGACGAAGGTGAAATCACCAGGATAGAAGCAGAGCACGACCCACTGCCCCCTGTAATCAGATAGCTTGATATTCTTGAAACCGCCGTCGACGAAGGCACTGGCCTCGAAGTCTGGAGCTGGTTTGCCAACACGAGCTGTCATCTTAGGAACCTCCCTTTCTTTGGGAACCTCACCCGCTGCGGATGCCTCTGCTTCGGGCATCCCTATAGGTCCTTTTGCTGGCTGCACACAGCCGTCTTTTGCTTCAGTCACATTAGTCCTCCTTATCTTTTCTCATTCTTACGGCTATTGTCTTGCCGAAGTCGGTACATTTCTGGAGTTCTTCTTCATCAGGAACGAATCTTATAGCCAATCCTGAATCTATCACATCAATGCTGGCCTGTCCCAGTTCCTGCTCCACTGCCTTCACGGCGCCACCGGCCCAACCGTGCGAACCGAAAGCTGCTCCCAGTTTCCCCTTGGGCTTGAGCCCCTTGAGGTAGCAGAGAAAGCCGGCTACTGAGGGAAAGATGCCGTTATTAAGGGTAGGTGAACCTATCAAGATGGCCTTGGTATCTAGGACTTCTGTGATTATATCGCTGTGGTCGGATCTGGTTAGGTTATAGAGCTTTACCTCTATATCCTCGGACATGATGCCCTCTGCTATGGCGTGGGCCATCTTCTCGGTACTGCCCCACATGGTATCGTAGATCACCAGAGCCTTGTTCTTCGACTCCCCTTTTCCCCAGGATGTGTAGGCCTTGGTAATGGTGTCGAGATGCGTGCGCCAGATAACACCGTGGCTGGGCGCGATCATATCGATATCAAGATTGCTGAGCTTGTCAACCGCTCTTACGATGAGGTCACCGAAGGGCATCAATATATTGGCATAATACTTTGCTGCCTCGGGCATGATTGCATCTATGCCTACTTCATCGTCGAATCTCAGTGAGCTGGCGATATGCTGCCCGAAGGCATCCATCGAAAAAAGTATTTTGTCCTCCAGCAAGTATGAGCACATGGAATCGGGCCAGTGGAGCATGGGGGTAGGGATAAATACAATCTTCCTCTTGCCCAGGTCGAGTTCGCTGCCCTCTTTCACTGTATCCATAGGCCAGTCTGAGTGAAATGTCTTCCTGAGCCCACCCTCCCCGAATTTCTCAAGGGTAATGAGCCTCGCGTTTTTTGCATCACGCATAATCATGGGGAGGGAGCCCGAGTGGTCCATCTCTACATGGTTCGAAACCACATAGTCAATATCATCAAGGGAGACAATCTCTTTCACTCTTGAAACCATCACTTCGTAGAAAGGCGCCTTCACTGTGTCTATAAGGGTTACCTTATCATCGACAACTAGGTAGGCATTGTAGCTCGTCCCAAGACGGGTAGAATAGCCGTGGAAATTCCTTATGTTCCAGTCGATGGCTCCAACCCAGTGGACGCCTTCAGTTAGTGTTACATTGCCCATTACCAAGTTCCTTCCTATAGCAGGCGACACTAATCCACTCTTTTGAACCTCTCCTTAGGTGCTCCACATATCGGACATTCATCTGGAGGCTCACCCTCGGCGACATAGCCGCAGACGCCACAAACATGGTATTCGGTTTCCGTTTCACGTATCATGTTCTCCAGCGCTCTTTTATAGAGCTTGGCGTGCTCTCGCTCTACATCGCGGGAATAGCTGAATACCGTCGCCACATGTTTATTGCCCTCTTCATTTGCTTCCCTGATGAACTGCGGATAGGTGTTGCTTGCCAGGTTTTCCCTCTCGAAGGCAGCCTCAAGGTTTTCCTGGGTGCTATCCACACCGCCGAGAAGACGGAGGTGATTGAAGGCGTGGATTCCCTCAGCCTCGGCTACGGCGCGGAACAGTCTGGCTATCTGGGGATAGCCTTCCTGCTCGGCCTTAATAGCAAAGGCCAGATTCCTCTGGTGGGCTTGTGACTCAGCGACGAAGCCAACCTTGAGGTTATTCAGCGTCTTGTTACCCTTTATCCGCGGGACTTCATGTGGGGCGAGCTTTTCCGCCTCTGCACCGCAAACCGGGCAGCGCCCGGGTTTATCATCGGTGAGTTCCACGTGATGGCAATTGGTACACTTCCACATCTCGATGCCGACCTCCTCTCAGGGTGACGTAAGCGTGGGTGAACGCTGTAACAGAACTGCTATCTCGGTGGCAGGGTGAAGCGGTGTATAGTAAACATATCCTTTGATTTACTTAACCACTGGTGTTCCTCTTCCAGCAAATCCAGGTGGCCCTGCTCAACTTTGGAAAGCTTTTCCAGCATTGCCTTACCGTTTGGATCGGTGGTGGACTTGGCGAGGTCGGCATAGTACGCCGAAGCTTCTCTCTCGTCTTCAATAGCCTTTTTCAGGATTTCCAGTTCAGGGGCATCCGGCTTGGGTTCACCCTTTGCCTCGGATGCCTCGGGGAACTCAGTGCATTCGACTGGATTAGATATATTTCCG
Source organism: Dehalococcoidia bacterium (assembly GCA_011174795.1). Classification (GTDB taxonomy): domain Bacteria; phylum Chloroflexota; class Dehalococcoidia; order SZUA-161; family SZUA-161; genus W281. Next base: position 26,405 of record DUEY01000001.1, on the reverse strand, counting down.
TAGGTACACCAACCCGCTTCCGATAGCCACTTACCGCTCCCTTTAATCTCCTCCCACTGCTTCTCCAGAATCTTTAGATGACCCTCTTCCTCTGAAGCCAGCCAGGAGAACATCTTTCTGCCAGTCTCACTGGTCGATCTCGCGGCTGCTTCACTATAATACTGGTGAGCTTCCTTTTCCCTTTTAACAGCTAGGCTGAGTGCATCTAATTCGTTCATTACCTTTGCTCCTTTCCCCGGAACAGGGTAGTGTATATTTAGTTACAATTACCCCACCCTCTCACTAATTATCCCTCCTCTTTAAGCAGGTCGCTGAATACCTCGGCATGATATACTTCGTGGTCCCTCAACCTGATAAAGAGCTTTTTCAGCTTGGCGTCTTCGATCTCCCTGGCAGCACGGTCGTATTCAGCAGCCACCTTATTCTCGATATCGATATCCACCTTCAGCATATCAGCTGTCTTGTTGGACTTGTCCACTGCAGTGTGCTCGATCTTCGGTGTGCCACCGCCGCCGACCAGCTCCTCGGCGAGCCACCCCAGGTGCTGCATCTCGTTTATGGCCTGGTCCTGCAACTCCTCCCTCACCTCCTCTTTGGGCGTCATGTAGGACTGCAGGAGGTATTGCAGGATCACGGTATATTCGTGCTCAATGCCCCAGTCGATAACCTTAGTAACATTATCTTCCTGTGAGCCCCTCAAATCTGTTAACCCTTCTCTTTGGGCCTTGTCCACGAAGTGCTTGAAATCATCCCGGTGTGACTTCTCGTCGGAAATGATACGCTGCAGCAGTCGTTTGACCTTGGGGTCATCAATAGCCTTGATGTGCTTCTCATACATAGTGATGCCGTCTTGCTCCTGCTGGACGTCGTCCTTCATCCAATCGGTGACCGTCTTGCTTCCAGTGCGCATATCGCCTCTCTTGATAGTGGGGGTTCCACCCAGGCTGACTATGGTCTCGGCGAGCCAGTCGAAGTGGCGCATCTCCTCCCGGGCGATCGCCTCGATCTCGCAAGCCATCTCGCCTTCGCCCATAGCATAGGCATGGAGCAGATATTGGATGATAGCTGCGTGCTCTCCCTCCAGGTCCTGGTTGAGCATCTGGATGACTTTTTCCTTGTCCATTTACTACTCCTTTGTAATAGTATTTTTATTCATTTTGCTGGGGTAACTATATCATCTTTTAACGCTGTCTACGCTTCCTTTTCGAAGTCGCTCTTGGGCGCGCCGCATACCGGGCACACCCAATCATCGGGTAGCTCCTCGAAGGGAGTACCGGGCGCAATATCGCTCTCCGGGTCGCCTTTCTCGGGGTCATAGACATAGCCGCATACGCTGCACTTATATTTAGCCATTTTTGCCTCCTCTTTTTTCTCCTCTTCTCGATAAGACGGGGCGCTCTTGGGAGTGGTGCCACGCTTCACCTGGTGATAGTAGGCATAGGTCATCGGCTCACCCTCTTTAAGCACCTCGGAATCCACGAGCTTTCCCAGAAAGACGGTATGTGTTCCTGCATCCATTTCGTTAATCACCTCAGCCTCCATGTAGGCGAGGGCGTTGTCCAGAACGATAGGCGCTTCTGTCTTGCCGATCTTGTAGTTGATGCCTTCGAACTTGTTGATATCCCGTCCCGATTTGAATCCGAAGTTGCCGATGAAGCTAAGCGGGGTGTCCTGAGCCAGTATCGATGCCGTGAAGACTTTGCTGTCCTTGATGAACTCGTGAGTCAGGTTGCCCTTATTGATGCATACAGAGATAGACGGCGGCTCAGAGCATACCTGGATCACTGTGTTCGCTATCTGAGCATTGATACTACCACCTTTTTTCGAGCCGATAATATAGAGTCCATAGCTTATGGGGTATAGAGCTTTGGGGTTCATATCATTTCTCCCTATAGAACGATATTAGATAGTTTCGCTTGCCTACAAAAAGTCTTCCGATTTAAAAAAGCTCCTTCTCGCTGGTCTCAACCGCCTGCTTTAGCTCAGTGGCAAGCTGAGGCGGCAGCCCTTCGATATCGACCTGTAGAAAGCCCCTGACTATGGCTGCCGTTGCTTCATCGCGTGTTAGCCCCCGTGCCATGAGGTATTCCACTTCCTCTTCGGCGATTTTGCCCACCGCTGCTTCGTGAGACAGGTCTACGCCGGCCAGTTCGCCCTTTAGCTCCGGGATGGCATGGATTATTCCTCCCTGTTCTTCGGAAAGGATCAACCCACGGCATTCGAGGTGCCCCTTGACATCAGGGGCACTGCCCGCTATATACCCCCTGGCGATGATATCTCCTCCTGTGGTTATCGCCCGCGATATAATCTCCGCCCGAGAGCCTTTGCCATTTAACAGGACCCTGGAGCCTATATCAAGGTGCGACCCTGGTGGAGCGACGAGCACACTGCTGAACCTGACGACCGAGTTGTTCCCAATGCAGTTTGCTGCTGGATACATCTGGAGCGTGCGCACTGGCTTCATACAGACGAAGTTACTGAGAAAAATTCCGTTCTCCTCGATAATGGCAGCGCTGCGGGGGCGCACTGCTATCTCAGGAGCCCAGTTATGAATCATGGTGAAGGTTACCCTTGCGCCGCGCTTAATATAGAATTCTGATACTCCAAGATGGAGCCCTGAGGCCTGCATCGGATGGGTGGCGCAGCCGGTGATTATGTGTAACTCGGAGTCCTCCTCGGCGATGATAATGTTGTGCACTTTTTGGGCTAGGTTGCTGTGAGCAAGGTAAAGACAGGACTGGACCGGATATACGGTTTTAACACCGGGGAGGGTTCTTATGAAGTAGCCGTTGTTCTGTTCAAGCTCGACGTGAGCAGTGAACTTATCGGCGTCCACGCTTACAGCACGCCACCAGTAATCCTCAAGCCAGTCGTATTTTTCCTGAGCTTGACTAATTCCCATTACCTCCACCCCATCCTGGCTAGATGAGCTATGGACTACGGAATTGTCCATCTGGACAAAGGTACCGCCCCTCTGGCTCAGGTCGTCCAGGGTGACCCCAACCCCCAGCATTTGCTCCTTTTCCTCGCGGTTTATTTGCTCCGGCTTTTCCTGGTAAGGGCGCTCATCGACACTTGATGAGTAAGCCGCTACGTCGATGTCTGCGCCCAAGGCAGCCTTTTTATCCAATGCCTTTTCAGCCAGTTCTTTTCTCTTCTTGGTCGCTGTCAGTCGGTCTGGCATAGACATTTTACGCACCCTTCATAGCCGTTTTCTTTGATAGAATCCAGGACCTCAAGAGCAGCTCGTTCGCAGGGAATCGTGCCGTCCAGGAGGACGTATCCTTTGCTCGCATGGACGTAGTCAAGGATGTGGCCGGTGTGGGTGATTATCAGACAGGAGCGTGTCCGCCTGCGCTTCAGGTCTTTCTGCAAGAGCTCGTTAATCATCTCGCCGATGAGGGACATGTTAACTAGGTCGACGCCGGATTCCGGCTCGTCGAGGAGGACCAGTTCAGGTTCTTGGGCGAGGAGCTGCAGGAGTTCCGAGCGTTTGATCTCACCCCCGGAGAAGCCGTAGTTTATCTCGCGATCCATAAGCTCGCCCATGTTCAATCTCTTGGCAAGTTCGTCAATAGCGCTGTCATCCTTGGGGCCACGACTCTCGACGCAAGCGGCCACCATGTCTCGTGTCTTGACACCCCGCACCACGGGTGGGCGCTGAAAGGACATCCCGATTCCCAGACGCGCACGTTCGTCCAGAGAAGATTTGGTTATATCCTTTCCGTTGAAGATGATTTGCCCTTTTATTACCCGGTATCGGGGGAAGCCCATTATCGCCATCAGGAGGGTGGTCTTGCCACCTCCGTTGGGGCCGAATAGGGCATGAGTCTCCCCAGTTCCGATAGTGAGATTAATGTCGTGCAGAATTTCTTTTCCTTCGACCTCGACATTTAAATCACGAATTTCCAGCATAGCTTCCTCCAATCTAGTCTTCTAACGACACGCTACGCAGAGTCCGCATCTGTAAGACTGAGCGTTTAATACTATAATTGGATACTGGACTTCAGGCGGGCTTCGACCGCACCCCAGTTGATAGTTTCAAAGAACGCCGCGATGTAGTCCGCTCGCTTCAGCCCGTAGTCGAGTATGAAGGCATGCTCGAAGACGTCAAGTACCAGTATAGGGGTGCAGCCTGCGAAATGGCCGGTCTCATGCTCGTTGATCCACTGGTTTATCAGCCTGCCGGTCATATTGTCCTGGTATAGAGTGGTCCAGCCAATCCCCCGCATTGCCGCGGTTGATTTGAAGTCCTTCTCCCAGTTCTCGTAGCTGCCGAAGTCCTCGACCAGTTTCTTGCCCAGTTCGCCTGACTTATCCAGGGCGCCCTTGCCGCCGAGATTCTCGAAGTAGTATTCGTGGAGGCGCATTCCGTTGAACTCGAAGCCCAGGCGACGTTTGAGCTCAGCATATTCCGGCGTCCCGGCCTTGTCCTCCTTGAGCATAGCGGCGAGGGTGTCCAACAGCTTGTTGGTGTTGGTCACATAGCCCTGGTAGAGAGTGAAATGATTATTGAGCAGGGTATCGCTGAAACCCTCCATCCCGATTAAGCCGCTGTAATCCTTTGCAGTGTAAGCCATTTTCACCCCTTTCTTTAATTTGTACTATATGAAGCAACTAGTGTTACAAATTATTGAGTAGCCTCTTCTCTCCTTCGATATTCTTCAAGCCTGTGATGTCCTGGGTGACCTCTAAGCAGCCCAGATAACCCCCGTCTTGGCCGCGAACCGCGAAATAACGGATGTAAATCAACCGCCCCTTCAGGTTAATCCAGAACTCCGCCACGTCCCTCTGCCCGTGATTGAAATCCTCCAGTATCTGGTTGACTACGTGGACGCTCTTCTGAGGATGGCATTGCTGCACCTTGCGACCTATGACTGCCTTTGCCCTGGGGAAGATCCGCTCTTTTGACGAGCTGAAATAGCGGACAGTATCTGCGCTGTCTACAAAGGTGATATCTACAGGCAGCGTATTGAGCAACGCCTCAAGTTCCTCTTTCTTGAAGAAGCCGGTTTCTAGCGCTATCTCACCTGCCATTTTTACACCCCTTTTCAGGCTTTCTTATAGATTAAATTCACTGTAGTTTGCTCAGTATTTCCTTGAGGTCTACAAGCTGCCGCATATGTGATTTTTCTTCTTCGATTATCCTGTTCACAATATCGCAGTCGGACTTTCGAACGAGGTGCTGCATCTCGGAATATATAAGTATAGAGTCCTTCTCCGCGCCGAGTGCGATCTGAATAGCCTCAGCATCACTGCTTACCTTCTGAGCCATCTCGCGGGCAACCTTGTCATCGGTGAAGAGAAGTGAGTTGACCAAGGTTTTGAGATAGGCATCATATTCCTCGGTCAGTGTCTCTGGTGATTGGTAGTCTCCAACGTTTTGAAGCATGTTCTGGAAGATTTCAAGGTGCTCTCTTTCCTTGTCGGCCAGATAGGTATAGGCCTGATGAATAGTAGGATTGCTGGTAGCTTCAGCCAGGGAATCATAGAACACCGCTCCATTCTTCTCGATCCCGATGGCGATGTTAATAAGCTCTCTACCTGAGAAAAAGATGCCCATTTAATAACCTCCTTAAAGTCTCTGGAGATAACGGTGCGCCTGGAGAGCAGCCTTGGCTCCCTCGCCAGCGGCGACAACTATCTGTTTCTCGGGGGCATTAGTAACATCCCCTGCGGCAAAGAGACCTGGTATGCTGGTCTCACAGGTAGCCGTCACCTCGATCTCGCCGAGCTTATTAAGCTTGGCGATGTCTCTGGCAAACTCGGAGTTGGGCACGAGCCCGATTTCGACGAGAATGCCTCTCACCTCGAGTTTCTTTTCCTCGCCGCTTTTCAGGTCCCTTATTTTAATTCCGTTCACGAGATTTTCGCCCTCTATCCCCAGCACCTCGTGCTCTAGGAATGTGGTCAGGTTGTTGGCTTCTTTTGCCTTGTCGATGAGTATCTGGTCGCCGGTCAGCGGTGTCAGCGATACCAGATATACGTGCTTGGCTATCTTCACCATATCGTCAGCAGCCTCCAGCGCCGAGTTGCCCCCGCCTATCACCGCTACCTTCTCGTCGGCGAAGAGGGGGCCATCGCAGACAGAGCAGTAGGTTACTCCTCTTCCTTTTAATTTCTCCTCGCCGGGTACGTTTAGCTGGCGGGGACGCTTACCGGTAGCGATAATCACCGATTTCGCTTGATAGCTCTCGCCCTTGTCTGTCCTGACTTCGAATCCACCATCTACCTGGGCCAGGGCTTTTATTCCCTGTCCGATAATCTGCTCTACGGGGAACTGTTTTACCTGCTCCTCGAACTTTTTCATCAACTCGGACCCTTCGATGAACTGGTAGCCCATATAGTTCTCCACGCCTGTTGTCCACAATACTTGGCCACCGAGGTCTTTGCTCAAGAGCAGGGTGTTGAGCCTCTTCCTCGCAGCGTAGACTGCTGCTGTCATCCCCGCGGGTCCGGCACCGATGATAATGAGCTCGTGCATAAGTTACTTCACGAATTTGATTTTACGGGATTCCGAGCTTCTCTTTCATCGCTGACTCGTCAAAGCCGATTATGAACTCACCGTCGATCTCAATCGCTGGCACAGCCATCTGCCCAGATTTAGCGACCATCTCTTTTCGAGCCTCTTTGTCCGAGGCGACATCGAAGTCCTGGTAGGAAATGTTGTTGGTATCCAAGAAACTCTTGGCCATCTTACAGTAGGGTCAGGTCGGGGTAGAGTAGATTTTTACCTCTTTTACGCTCATGTTGACTACTCATTCACTTTTAAGAGTGATGGTGGATAGAGTGTATAGAAAAAACACTGATAGTGCAAGATGGCAATAAAATATGGCAATTGAAGTTCAAATTCAATATTAAATACGGGGTCTCATGCTGTATGTGACTTTTGTCTCATCGCTCAGGCATGATAAAGCAGGGCAGGGCATAACTTGACATAAAATGTACGATTTTAAAGATACCCCTAAGCTAAATAGCGTGGTACAATACCTGAGTGCATTCATGGCTAAATAGAAATATGGCATATAAACTCTCAGATAGAGATATCTTGAAATAGTAAAACATACACAATGCAGATACCATCGTTTTCCACCGAATCCATTGCTCGTAGCTGCAGCCGGCGACCATGGCTCACCATCGGGGTATGGTTCTTTATTATTCTACTGTCGCTAGGGTTTATTTTCCTCTTCCTCGGGGATGCATTGACCAGTGATGTTACATTCACTAACAACCCGGAATCCGAACGTGCCAACGACATCTTAGAGGAGCGGATGGACGAGGGGTACTGGGCCACGGAAATCGTTATTGTCAGGTCTCAAACGCTGACAGTTGATGACCAGGCATTCCAGGCAAGGGTTCAGGAGTTATTCGGTGAAATCGCCGCTTTGGGCAGCGAAGTCATTGATGTTGCCGTTAACTACTATATCACCGGCGACGAGTCTCTGGTGTCTGCGGAACGGCATACAACCATCATGCCTCTCGTTATGGCAGGCTCGTACGAAAACGCCCTGGAAAACATCGGGCAGGTAAACGATATCGTTCATAAATACGGTGACGCGGATTCATTCGAGGCTCTTATTACCGGTGATGCCAGCGTCGGTGAGGACTGGGAAGAGGCGGCGCAGGCAGACCTCGAAAAAGCTGAGCTCTTCGGAATTCCCATCGCACTGGTTATCCTGTTGGTGGTCTTTGGCACCATCACGGCAGCGGTAGTTCCGGTACTCATCGGCATTATCGCTATCGTTACGGCTGTTGGAGCCGTTGCGGTGATAGGACAAGGGTATGAGCTGTCAATATTTGTGGTCAATATGATAGCAGCGATGGGATTTGCGCTGGGCATAGACTACTCACTGTTTATCGTGTCGCGATATCGAGAGGAACGATTCAGGGGACGGGAGAAGACGGACGCGATTGTGATAGCAGCGGCAACAGCTAACCGGACCGTGTTCTTCAGCGGGATAGCCGTAGTCCTGGCATTGCTGGGTATGGTGATTGTTCCACTCACTATCTTCCAGAGTATAGCCGCAGGGGCCATTCTAGTCGTTATCGCTGCTGTTGCTGCCACACTCACATTGCTGCCCGCTGTGCTTAGCCTGATGGGAGAGCGGATAAACTCCCTGCGGGTGCCTTACGTCGGTCGCAGATTCGGCAGGCAGGAAGCCCAATCAGGAGGCTTCTGGGAGCGGATTGCCCGTATCGTAATGCGACGTCCCTGGGTCAGCCTGATACTTGCGGCAGGTCTGCTCATCTGTGCAATCGTGCCGGTATACCAGTTCAACCTCGGTGCATCTGGCATCAGTTCCATGCCGGATAACTTGGAATCCAAGAAAGGATTCCTCATACTTGAGGAGGATTTCTCCTTCGGCATGCTTACACCGGCGCAGATTGTTATCGACGGCGATATAGGTTCAGCTTCCGTACAGGATGGAGTAGATAACCTGACCACAATCATTGAATCCGATCCGTCGTTCTACGGTTCACCCACTCTGGCTATCAACTCGAGTCTTGACCTTGCCAAACTGTCGGCACCGGTGATGGGTGACCCAAACAACGACCAGGCTATGAATGCCGTGAGGAAACTGCGCTCTGAATATATTCCCCAGGCCTTCAGTGGAGTCGATGCCGAGGTGCTGGTGACCGGAGCCACCGCTGCAAACATAGACTATATAGATGTGACCAGAGACTACCTTCCTATAGTATTTGTGTTTGTGCTGGGACTGAGTTTCATCCTGTTAACTGTGTTCTTTCACTCCATTGTCGTCCCGATAAAGGCCATATTGATGAACATCCTCTCCGTCGGTGCGACCTATGGGCTGGTGGTGCTGGTCTTCCAGATAGGCTTCGGAGCCGACCTTCTGGGCTTCCAAGCTTTAGATAAGTTCGAGGCATGGGTTCCTATATTCCTCTTCTGCGTGCTGTTCGGTCTCTCAATGGACTATCACGTCTTCCTGTTGAGCCGCATCAGAGAAAGATATGATCAGACAGGGAACAACACGGAATCGGTGGCTTTCGGCTTGCGCTCAACCGGGAGCATCATAACGGGAGCGGCAATTATCATGGTAGCAGTCTTCTCAAGCTTTGCGGCAGGTGACCTGGTGATGTTCCAGCAGATGGGGTTCGGTCTGGCGGTGGCTATCTTACTGGATGCTACTATCGTCCGTTCTATCCTGGTACCATCGGCAATGCAGCTCCTGGGGACACGCAACTGGTATCTCCCAAGAGCGCTGAGATGGTTACCGGAAGTCCGTCTTAGAGAGTAACAGTTGCCCTTTATGCTATGGCGTTTCTGGTGCGACTGGACGTAAATATTTCTCTACTCGAGGATTCCTTCTACTATAAGCTTATCAATATCGTCTTCGGAGAATCCCAGTATCTCTCTATATACAAACTCATTATGCTCACCGAGAAGAGGTGCCCGTCGTATCTCGCCGGGGGTGGTGGATAGGGAAAACGTGAGGCCGTCATGAGCAATTACTCCGGCCTCGGGGTGTTCAAGATACACATAGAAACCTCTATCCCTGAGTTGGGGGTCTCTTGTGAGCAGGTCCTCCCCGTCCTGAACTACTCCCGCTGCTACCCCTGCCTGTTGCATCATCATCATCACCTCTTCGGGTGATTTATCTATCGTCCATGCTTCAATAAGACGGTCGAGTTCGTCTTCATGAGTCTTCCTGTCTTGGAAAGTGATGAATCTATCCTCCGTTGTCCACGGCGGGTTGCCAATTACAGTGCAGAATGCTTTCCACTCATCATCTGTAAAAACAGCAATGGCGCACCATCGTTCGTCCTTCATTCTGCGTTCAGGTACAGACTCCGGCATGGCACAGTAGTCGACCTCACTATCTTCTGCGCGGCACCGATATACTCCATGCGGAACCGCGTGGGGTAGCCGGTTATGCATGGCTCTCTGTATGCGCCCGTTAACGGCGTAATCCAAGACAGATGTTTCGGTCCAGCATACGGTAGATTCGAACTGAGCAACCTCGATAAACTGTCCTTTACCCGTCTTATTACGATAATGGAGAGCTGACAGGATAGCCGTAACTGCGTGATAGGGATTACTACTGAAATCGGGCAGGGCTGCCATCCCTGTCCCTATCGGCGGACGGTCGGGATTTCCTGTCATATAATCGATGCCTGCCATAGTTCGTATACTCGTTCCGAAGCCGCGCCATCGTGCATAGGGCCCTGTAATTCCCGTAACAGGCATCTTTACTACAATAATACCCGCCTTAATTCCAACCAGCTCCTCATAGCCGAGCCCCCACTTCTCCATAGCTCCTGGATAGAAGTTATCGATGACGACATCGCTTATCGCAACAAGCTTCTTCACTATATCCCGTGCTTCAGAATGATTCATGTTAAGGGTTATCCCCAGCTTACCTGTATTGAAATTATTAAACATGCCACTGATGTTGTAGCTCTCGGGCACATCTTGTTTTCGGGGTGCCTGCCATCTCATCCCATCGAGCTTTGTGCTACTTTCTATCCGAATCACCTCAGCTCCGTACGCAGCAAGAAACCGAGTAGCGTAAGGCGCTGCTCCGTACCATGAGAAGTCGGTTATTCTTACACCATCGAGAGCGAATTTTCTTTCCATCAAACCTATGCCCAGTTATCTATTTGTTGTTATACCTAAATAATTCCGCGCTCTTTAAATACTTCGAGGTCATCGCTTGTAAATCCTAGTTCTTCAATGTATATATCTGTGTTATGCTCTCCTATCAGCGGAGCTCTACGGGCTATTCTCCAAGGTGTCTCGCCCAACCTATAGGGGGCACCCGGATACATCAAGGTATCTTGCAGTTCTGGATGCTCTACGTTTACAAAGAATGAGCGTTCGACGAGCTGGGGATTTTCCACGACATCTCGGGCGTTGTTGCAGGGGATGGCTATGATATGCCTCTTCTGTCCTTCCTCGCAGAGCCATCTTTTATCATGTGCCTTGGTGAAAGCATCCGTGACCTCCGTGATATGCTGTCTCACCTCGGGTCGGATTTGATAGTCCATTTGCTTGTATTTAGCGTCCGATAGGTCTGAAGCCTCGCCGACACTGTCCAGCCATTCCACAAAGATATCCCAGTCGAATAAGGCAATCATATTTGCCCAACCGTCCTTGCATTCTTGGAGGGGAACACCGAGACGCCCCGACCTCGCCATGATACGCCCCTGCAGATCGTACATCTGTGTCACCCACTGTAGAGCATGGGCAACGCACTGCTGCATGGATACATCGATGTATTGCCCCTCTCCTGTCATATCACGGTAGTAGAGCGCGGTCAGTGTGGCTATGCAGGCATTTATCGATGCCATGTTATATGCTTGTGAGCCACCGACCCTTGTAGGCGGCTCATCCTCCCAGCCACAGATGAAAAGGAAGCCGCCCATAGCAAGGCCGATAAGATCGGAAGCCTTGAAGTCCTTATATGGACCTGTTTGCCCGAAAGGAGTAATGGAGGTCATAATCAGACCGGGATTTATCTCTTTGAGTATCGAATACCCCAGTCCCATGCTATCCAGATACCCTGGCTGGTAAGTTTCAACAAGCACATCTGCTGTCTTTACCAGCCTCTTCATGATCTCAACACCCTCAATACTTTGGAGATTCAGGGTAATGCTCTTCTTGCTCGTATTGAAATGGAACCAGTAAAGGCTCTTCTCTGGATCGATTTCATCATGATAGAAGGGGCCGATTCGTCGGACAGGGTCGCCACCTGGTTGCTCAATTTTTATCACTTCAGCACCTAAGTCTGCCAACTGCTTAGTGCAATACAGACCAATTGGTCCGGTCAGATCGAGGACTCGAAGGTCTCCAAGTGCTGTATTATTGCTTATACTGTTTTCCAATTAGTACCTCCGCGGCATCGATGTCAGAGGGCAATTATTCTTTCCTGGCCTCTGTGCGTGGGATCTTTGAGCGTCGATATGGCAGTCTATAAGAAACGTGCATGTTGGTTAACTGCCTGCAATATTTACATCGCTTCCCCTAAGGTTAGATTTTATAATCTACAGTGATATTTATGGTTCCACTTTACCCTTGTTTTTTCCCCTCACAAGGAGTGTATCATATAGCATAGGATAGCCGCAGCTTGAAAATCTCCCGATGATGTCGAGCAAATCCTGCTGTTTCAGGTTGCTAAGCGTCTATTCGCCTTTGCCGCCAATTACATCCCAGGTGGCTTCGGTTATCTCCGTTGCTCCCGATTGAGTACGATATTCACATCTCCATTCGATATTGCTGTAATCGAACGATACTCCCTCAAGCGGCAGCACATCCCCGCTATCCGTAGAGCTGCTCAGGCTGACTGAACTAATAACTACACCGGTCATCGTATATGTCATCCTCGTCTGCTCTCCTTCTTCTAAACGGTACACATCTAGTTTTGCCTCGTTCAGGCGCTGTCCGTTGCAGCAATAGAGGGCCAGCTTGGGCGAGGCCTTGTCCAGCAGCTTGAAGACCGTGAAGCTTTCGTGCTGGCAAGCCGAGGCTGACGCGGATTTGGATATGTCGTGGCTGTAAGAATGGACATCAATCCAATCCTTATGAAGGGGATCTTTTGATGATCCGGGTATCTCCTTAATAAATAGGAATATCTGGTATTCAGCTGCACCTGTACTACTTGTACTCGTTTGCATAGGACCGGGAAGTGGTGCGGAAACAGTAGCCGTCGGAGATGCCTCACCTGTCGCTGGCGAAGCTGAGCCGTCACAGGAAACCGCGAGCACTACTATTATGCTCAATACCACAATATAGAATGCAGCTTTAAAACACGTTCTCCAAGGTAGTTGTTTTGCCATGTTACTCCCTCCTCAATGATGCCGATTTGAGTAGACCAGACCATACTTTATAAGTACCTGTTAACACATTTTTTACCCCCTTTGAATGAATAATTATTTTTACCCCGACAGTATTGAGTCTATTCTCTAGCATTATCACACATAATTGCATCAGCAACGGAATCTACCTGGACGATTTCGTAGGGGCTGGAGTAACTGCTGTTTCCGGAGTTATGGTGACCTGCGGGGTCGGGGTTACCACGGGCGTAGCAGTAACTGCCCGCAATGTTTGCACTTGGAAATCAACGCTGCGGGATGCGAGTATATCGCCATTATTACAGTCGGTAATAATGAGCTCTGTTTCTATTGGCCTCCCTGCTATTTTATAAGATGGAATATCGCTCAACTCTACTGAATATGATTTTTCTGCGCTGGAACCCTCTTCTAGGGTAATTTGAGCGACGTCATGGATAGCTATCCCGTCGCTGGTGTCAAAGTCGCGTATCATTAAGAGAATATCAACCTGCCTGCTTTGACCCATGTTAGCTATCTCGAAGTGTAGAGTTACCTTGTCATCCGTTTGATATTCATTCTTATCTGCACAAAGACCTACGATATCTATACCGGTATCTGGAATTTCATATTCAACATCAAATACCATCTTCGTCCATATCCTTATTTCACCTGTTTCTAGGTTGTATTGAACCGGGTATATACAGATTCCCACTTCGGAACCGCTGCCCCCAAATACGAGGTGGCTATAAGCTTGATATGGTTCTACCGGCCAGAACCCTTCGAATACAAACTCACCGGTAAGGCTCGCTTTCTGACAGGCAATGCCAGCTATAGGCACATTATTTCGAACCACAACATTTTGTGATTCGGTTTCAACCCAGGAGATATTTTGTATCTCCGAAAAACGCGGGAGCGTCTTCTCTATAAATAGCTGTGGCAATACCGGCTTATTGAAGGAAACAAACTGGACTGCTCCCGGGATGTTGACTATCCCTGAAGGGGTCAGGGAATAGTCAGTTAACATTATCTCTATCCTTTCGGACTTCTGTTCGGGGTCGTAATCTGAAGAACTAGCCACGATAAAGCCATTCTTAATCGTGCTGGTTACCGGCTCCGGCTCAACTGGCGGATCCTTGTAGGTTGGGATACCGTAAAGCGTTGGGATCGCCAGTACTCTCCGATCCCAATCATTAAGGGGTTCCACTGACCTGAAATAGGATTGCATCGCATCCCTCAATGCTGTCCCAATATCAGCGCCATTAACTACATTATTTACTATTTTTGTAGCCAATAACTCGCCATAGCCTGTCTGTGCTTGCTCAGTTTCACAGCGGCTGTGGGTAATAGCGGTATATCCTGTTGCACCTACGTAAGCAATAACTCTCATGGCGGCAAAATCCTCTGGGAACTCAGAGTAGGTGGTCGGATTATTCAATTCATCTGGTGCGTGATAGAGCTTATTCCCAAAGTTAATACCGGTATGGCATCCCGAGGTTATGATTACCGCCCCATCAATGGAATCGATTTCATGGGTATTGCCAGAGCTGCTGCTTACGCCAGCTGCAAAGTAATCACTACCAGTGGAGATTTGATTGTAGTTGCCGTGCCCCGAGAAATATACGATGTCATGCTTTGCTTTTAATAACGGTGGTATGCTTGCTGACTCGTAGTTACACTGTATCAGAGAATCATCTGTGGCAACCCCTGTGATTTTCATTAAATCATTTGCCCTTGTACCCCCATCGAGGTAGTCAAAGCTTGCTATAGATACGAACTGGTTCTTCGTTATCTCCCCATTGTTATTCATGTAGGTATTTATTACATTCAGTATTTGCTCAGGCGTCTCAATAAGTCTGCCAACAGCTAGCTCAGGGCTCAGTTCATGGTCTGGTGACGTGTCCAGGTAAGACAAATCCATATAGGGCGTGTCGGTTAGATAGTATCCATTGGCGCCGGCAGAATATATTTCGTAGAGATAGCCGGACTTCAGGGGTAGGCCATCAGGCCAGGGGCTGTTGGCCCATATGCTTTCGCTCGCTAATCCCTGGAACGTATAGTCATCGGGTCTGGCTTTCATGGGAATGACCTCATGAGAGCCAACCATAATTACATATTTAAGAATGGGAAATTTGCTATCATCGCTCTTTAAATTTTCGATATAGCTGTCTATGGCAGAGACAAGATTGTTAGTCTTGGTAATATCACCTTCGTGTCCGTTCCATATATCGTATGCAGTGTCAATCTCAAGGTCATGTAAATCACCGAGATCCAGTACAATACCTTTACCGTTAGGGTTATTTATAGCAAGATTTTGCACCGCAGAGCTTAACTCATCCACGCTCTTGTCATCATAGCCGAGAGTCCTCATTCTCTGGTAGTTAGCTACTATAAGTACTACGGTTTCTGCATCTCCGGTTATAGATGGTTTTTCGGTGGATAATAGCTGTGTGCCATTATCACCGCCACATCCAGCCACTACGAGAGACGTCATCAGCGATATGAAAAGAAAAATGAATGCTGGTTTCCTTATCATCGTTAATTAACCTGTAGACTGTACAGCGATAGGTATAATGATGCCATATAGAATGCTTCTTTGGACATACTTAGTGAGGTCGATTGATGAGGCCTGTGTTTCAATGGCGGGAAAATCCGCTAAGAACACTAGCACATAACCAGGCATTTGTAAAGAAGAAAGGCAAACGTGTCTTTATTTAATATGGACTTTTCAAGAATGATATATAGAATAAAAACGCCCCATATTTGATAGTTGTCTGTATTGCCCTGTAGAACTTCGAGTGAATTAATGATCTATATGATATTGGGATGTGTGATACAATTGCGGTCGACAGCGGCTGAAAGGAGGTATAACGATGCCAACATATGTCACGCTGGTTAAGTTCACATCCGAGGGGCTGAAAGCTGTAAGTGACATCGGCAAGCGGTACGAAGAAGGCAGAAAGATAGCCGAACAGATGGGAATCACGACGACCGGTGCCTATGCTCTTTTAGGGCGCTATGACATGATGTTTATATATGAGGCACCGGACGAGATAGCTGCCGCAGGTATGCCTTTATCTTTTGCAGCCGATGGCGGGGGCCAGACTGAGACCTGGACAGCGATTCCAATGGCGGATTTTGCGAAACTCGCTGTTGCGGCCAAGGGCTGAACCATTAATATAAAACCGTAAAAGATGAGAAGCTCAATAGGGGCATAAAACTGGCGTCCCTGGTGCGACTCGAACGCACGACCCACTGCTTAGAAGGCAGTTGCTCTGTCCGACTGAGCTACAGGGACGCTCCGGATACTTATTATGCCTCATTTTAACATTCCCTTCCGAGATTTGACAAGTGGATACACCTTTAGATACTTTAGGTAACAGGGTAATATAGATAGTACTCTATGCAAAGTTGACAAAAGGCGCTATAATACCGCTTCGGTGTTGTTGCCAAGCGGTGGTGATATTTTAGAGTTTGAGATATATGATGCAGCCGAAAAAGATTTTAATCCCTGTTAATGGCACAGAGGCCGATGAGGAGGCTATAAGGCTGTCTTGCCGTCTGGCTAAGAAGTCAGGTGGAAAACTCTATGTGACCTATGTGATTCAAGTAGATCGCACATTGCCGTTGGATGCTGAGGACAGGCCGGCAATCGATAAGGGAGAGCAAGTGCTCGACCATGCGGAGCGTATTGCCGAAGAGATGGACTGCGCTGTTGAAACCGATATGCTACAGGCACGGGAGATAGGACCGGCTTTGGTAGATGAGGCGATAGAGCGTGGAGTTGACCTGATTACAATAGGGTTTACTTACAAGAAGCAGTTTGGTGAATTTACTCTGGGGGAGACCATCCCCTATGTGCTGAAGAATGCTCCTTGCTGGGTGCTTATCTGCCGGGAGCCGATCTCCGAGGAGGAAGACTGAGCTAATGAATGTGGTCATAATGGGTTGTGGGCGTGTCGGTGCAAAATTAGCTGAGATGCTGGATGCCGAGGGGCATAATGTGACCATCCTGGACCTTGACCCCTACAGCTTCAGGCAACTCCCTGAGAATTTCGGTGGTACTGCGATTGTGGGAAACGGGATGGATGAGGAGGCTCTCAGGAAGGCGGGCATAGAGGAGGCGGATGTCTTTGTATCGGTAACACCAGGGGATAACCGCAATGTGATGGTGGGGCAAATCGCCAAACATATTTACCACGTACCTAAAGTGGTCTGCCGCATCCATGACCCGATTCGTGAGGATATGTACCGCAACCTGGGGTTGGATACCGTCAGCCCCACCAAGGTGGTTGCAGGTCTGTTAAAAGAAAAGATCGAGGGGTAGGGGAACATGTATATCATTGTCGTCGGTGGTGGAGAGGTAGGATATCACCTGGCAAAGATACTGCTCAATGATGGGCATGAGGTGCTGGTAATTGAGCAAAAAGCCGATGTTTGTGAAAGGTTGACCGAGGAGTTGGGCAGCGTGGTATATCGCGGTGATGGTTGCGAAGCAGCCACTTTGGACCATGTGGGCACCGGCAGGGCGGATATGCTGGTTGCCGTTACCGATGGCGATGAAGACAATCTGGTGGCCTGCCAGGTTGCCAAGCACAAGTTCAATGTTCCCCGAACAATCGCCCGTATTAGAAACCCCAACAACGAGGACATTTTTAAGACGCTGGGCGTTGATGCAACAGTAAGCAGTACCAACATCATCTTGGCTCATATCGAGCAGCAACTCCCTTCGCATCCCCTGATCCCCTTGCTCAAGTTGCAGAGCGGGTCTCTCGAGGTCGTTGAGGCCAAGATCCCCCCTGATTCAAAGTTGGTGGGGAAGAAGATAGGTGACTTCCGTTTGCCCAAAGGTAGTGCCGTACTGCTGGTTATCAGCAAGGAAAAAGGGCCTAAGATGCCTACGCCGGATACCGTGATCGAGGCTGAGGATGAGGTGATGGCGGTCACTGAGGCTGAGAACGAGGAAGCGATACGGGCGATGCTCAGCGGTAAATGATTGGTCGCCTGAGTGGTTCGATTGAAAGGTTGGAATGACCACGGTCGCGTTTCAGGGAGAGAGGGGAGCTTTCAGCGAAGATGCAGTACAAGGGTTCTTCGGTGATGTCGAGCTTTTACCTTGCCGCTCTCTCAGAGACGTTTTTGGGACTGTAGCTGAAAATAGGGCTGATTTCGGGGTCGTCCCCGTTGAGAACTCCCAGGCGGGCAGTATCAATGAGACCTACGACCTCTTGTTGAAGTACGACCTCAATATCTACGGTGAAGTCGCTCTGGAGGTGAACCACTGCCTCATGGCGCCTCCCGGCGAGAGCATCTCCAGTATAAAGACAGTATATTCTCACCCTCAGGCGCTGGCCCAGTGCGAGGAGTTCTTGCGCAAGATGGGCGTTGAGATTGTGCCCACCTATGATACCGCCGGTAGCGCGAAGTTGATAAAGGAGAAGGGCCTGGTGAACTGCGCCGCTGTGGCAAGCAAAAGGGTATCCGAGATATACCAGATGCAAATACTGGCTGAAGATATTCAGACAATCCCAAGCAACTACACAAAGTTCTTTGTTATATCCCGGGAGAAGGCTGAGTACGCTGAGAGGAATAAGACATCGCTTGTCTTCGCCACAAAAAACGCCTCCGGCGCTCTCTACCAGTGTCTGGGAGCTTTCGCAACCAGGGGCATAAACCTGACGAAACTAGAATCCAGGCCGAGTAAGGATAAACCCTGGGAGTATGTCTTCTATGTCGACCTAGAGGGGCATGTGGATGATGAGGTTTGTGCTCAGGCGTTGAAAGAACTGGAAGATAAAACCAGCTTCCTGAAGATACTCGGTTCCTATCCTAAAAACGTTGAAACGGCATGAATGCTGTGTAGCGGTGGTGCCTAGTCTCTTTTTCTTCTCGCTCGCTCTAACTTCCCTTTCAGCTCCTCTCCCTTTAGCGTCGCGGCCTCTTTGCCTTCGTCCCATGCCGACTTACCCAGTGTGACGAACTCATCTAGCTTTCCACGCAGTTGCTCCCGGGTCTTTTCTCCCTGTTGAGGGGCGAATAGAAAGCCTAATACTGCTCCAATAAGAGCGCCAAAAAGCAGGCCGGTGAAGAACCCGGGCCCTTTATTTTCTGTTGTCATCGTTCTTCTCCTTTCTATGAGAGTGTTTCGATAGGGTGACCAGAGCCTTTCGCAGCCCTGCAGCGAAAATCGCTCCTTTCATTGCTGGCCTTACCATTTTACCGGATACCACAGAAGAGATGCTTTGAATGTCGGAGACGAAGCCTTTTGCCGAATCTAATGTGGGTGAAACCTTGCGGAATATTAGGATGGTTACAACAGTGAATGTGATGGTAGACGCGATGACCAGGAAGGCGCAGATGATAATCATGACGTCTCGAACTTGCTCAAGCATGACCCGATACCTCCCCTCCGAGTTTTGCCTCTGTGGTTACTATACTATACTACGATAATCAGGTAACAGCAACATCAGGTTGCAGGTGGTTATCTGTTTCGATGGTTCCCCCTCCGAGAACCGCGTCGTCTTCGTAGAATACCACCGCTTGTCCTGGGGTGACGGCCTGCTGCGGCTCTTCGAATACAACACGGGCGCGTTGTCCCTGGGGATGGAGCACTGCTCTTACCTCCGGCGCCTTATATCTGATCTTCACAGTAACGTTTACAGGTTGCTGTTGCGGGTCGCTATTGACGAAGCTCACCTGACCGGCATAGAGCTCGTCACGGAGGAGTTCTACCTTTGTACCTACCAGCAGGCGGTTGCCGGCGGCGTCTATTACCACTACATACAGAGGCTCCGAGGAAGCCAGGCCCAGCCCATGGCGCTGTCCTATGGTATAGAAACCTATTCCTGAGTGCTTGCCGATGACATTGCCATCGGTGTCGACGATATCTCCAGGCTGGGGCAAGCTGCGCTTAGCGAGGAATGAACGGTAGTCGTTATCGGGGATGAAGCAAATCTCCTGGCTCTCCGGCTTCTCCCAGACGGGCAGGCTCATCTGCTGAGCTATGCGACAAATATCCTGCTTTCGATACCGGCCCAACGGCAGGAGGAGGCGCGACAGCTCTCTTTGACCCAAAGTATAGAGCAGGTAGGACTGGTCCTTGGCGGGATCAGCAGCCTTGAGCAGGCGGTAGTTGCCGTTAATTCGCTCTATCCTGGCGTAATGACCTGTAGCTATGTAGTCGGCCCCGAGTTCCAGTGCCCTGTCCAGCATAGAGCCGAACTTAATCCGCTGGTTGCAGCGAATACAGGGGTTCGGTGTGCGCCCCTGTAGGTACTCCTGACAGAAGTAGTCCACGACGTCGTCCTGGAACTGCACCGTGAGGTCGAGGACGGAGAAGGGGATATCCAGAATCTGGCAAATCCTGCGCGCGGGTTCTATCTTCTCGGCATCTCGGTCACACAACATCATAGTTATGCCGATGACCTCGTAACCCTTATCCTTCAGGATGGCTGCTGCCACCGAAGAATCCACGCCGCCGCTCAGAGCGACAATAACTCGCTTACCGCGGGTACTCATAGCTGGCTCTCGATATACTCGGTAGCTCTCTCGAGTTGGGGGTCATGCCCCTGCTTTATATCCTCTATTGTTATTTCGACCTCGTCGTCTGGAGTTAGACCGTCTCCCTCTATCTGCCGCCCGTTGGGTGTGTACCAGCGGGCGATGGTTATATAGATGGCGGAGCCATCGCTCAACTGGCGATGGTGATTGATGCTTCCCTTGCCCAGGGTAACGGTGCCGATAAGACGTCCCCGCCTGTAGTCTTGAAGCGCGCCTGAAACCACTTCGCTGGCGCTGGCGCTGTTGCCGTTAACTAGGACAGCCAGCGGTAGGGTAGTGGCGAGCCCTCCCTTCTCGACTGCCCATTCGTCTCGTTCTCCTTGGTTGCTGATAGCGTAGACTACAATGCCTCCGTCGAGAAACTGGCTGGCTACTGTTACCGCTGCTGACAATACACCACCGCTATTGTCACGGAGGTCGAGAATAACGCCCGCAATGTCCTGTTCCAGCAAGTCCTGAAGTTCTGAGACCAGTTCTTGTCCGGTGAGACCGGTGAAACGAGTGATCTCGATGTGGGAAATGTTTCCTGGGAGAATATCCGTATAAACAGTGGGGGTCTTGATATCTTCACGGGTAATCACTATATCCTCCGCTTCCTCCTCGTCCTGATGCAGCACCAGGAGGGTTACCTGAGTGCCCGGCTTTCCCCTGATTGTAAGCACGGCGTCTTCCAGGGTTATACCTTCGGTTGATTTCCCGTCAACCGCCAGAATAACGTCTCCGGGCATAAGACCTTCTCGTTCCGCCGGTGTGCCTTCAAGGGTAGAAACCACCGTCAGATTTCCACCGATGATAGTGAGCTCGGCTCCGATACCGCCGAAGTGGCCTTCTATCTGTGAGCTCTGCATCAGTTCATATTGTTCTGCCGTGAGATAGGCGGAGTAGGGATCGTCCAGGGATTCAATCATTCCTTTTACCGCCCCCTCGCTCAACACGCTGAGGTCAAGTTCATTGATATCGACGAAGTCACTAACAACTACTTGCCATGCTTCTTCGACGATGTCGAACTCCGGTTCATCGGGGCAAGGTGTCACCAGCGGCGACAGCCCGTAGGCACCGGCGAGATAGACGGCGACAAGAGCTGCGATAATTATTATTGGCGCTGTGATTCTTGTTAATTTAGTTCGCATGGCCACCTCTCTTTATCAGTAGACATAAATACATTTGTGATATTAACAGCTTTTAACCAGGCTGGCAATTTAAATTGACAATCAGAGGCCTCGACTGGTATCCTAAATAAGGCTAATTGAAGCTGATGACAAGGAGGAAAATAGATGGCCGGTATTACTTCGTATGGCGCCTACGTGCCCCTCTGGCGACTTAGTCGCGAGGCGATAATCAAGGGGTCACGTGGCGAGAAGGCTATCCGCAATTTCGACGAGGATAGCACAACCATGGCGGTGGCTGCGGTTGTCGATTGTCTCAAAGGACAGGACAGGGAGGCGATCGACGGATTGTTCTTTGCATCGACAACGGCTCCCTACAGGGAGAAGCAGATCGCAACAACTATAGCTGCTGCCGCTGACCTGAGGCGGGATATCATTACCGCTGACTTCTGCAATTCTTTGAGGTCGGGTACGGGCGCCTTGAGAATGGCGCTCGATACTGTGAATGCCGGGTCGGCGAAGCAGGTACTTGTGGTGACGGCCGATTGCCGGATGGGAGCGCCGGGGACTGATTTCGAGCAGTACTGCGGTGACGGCGCTGCGGCGTTGCTCATCGGTGACTCCGGAACAGTGGTGGAGATAGAGCACTGGCAATCGCTATCCAACGAGCTAAACGATATCTGGCGGCGGGATGACGACGATTTCATCCGGGCCTGGGAGGACCGGTTCATATACTCGATAGGCTACGTGAATACCACGGCGGAGGCGGTTACCGCGCTGTTGCAGAAGGCAAATCTCAGCCCGGGCGACTTCTCCAAAGCTGTTTTAGCCGCGCCCACTCCGAGGACGCACGGCGATGTTGCGAGAAAGCTGGGATTTGATCCCAAGGAGCAGGTGCAGCATCACTTCTTCGATGTCATGGGCAATACTGGAGCCGCCTATCCCTTCATGTTGCTGGTTGCGGCGCTGGAGGACGCGAAGGCGGGCGACCGCTTGCTGCTCAGCAGCTACGGCAATGGCAGTGATGCCCTCGTGCTCAAGGTAACCGAGGGTATAGAGAGGGAGGTCGAGGGACGGCGGGGTATGAAAGCGCACCTTGAATCTAAGCGTATCATCGATGACTATAGGATCTACCTTCAGTGGCGGGAGTTGCTGACCTTCGAGGCGCAGCCGACGCCTCCAGGAGGGCATATATCATCGGTCGCTCAATGGAGAGACCGCAGCCAGATTTTTCCTCTGCATGCGCTCAAGTGTCGACAGTGCAGTAACATCCACTTTCCGCCACAGAGGGTATGTCCGGTATGCCGTACCAGGGACGATTACGAGCCGTGGAGGCTTTCCGATAGGAAGGGACAGATATTCACATTCAGCGCGGATAACCTCTGCCCGAGGCGCGAAGCGCCACGTGTGACCGCCATCATAGACTTCGAAGGTGGTGGCCGCATGGCGACCATGATGACCGACAGAGTGCTCGAAGAGCTGGAGGTGGGGCAGACGGTGGAGATGAGCTTCAGGAAACTGGCGTCCCAGGACGGGATTCACAATTACTTTTGGAAATCAATACCGCTGAGAAGCTAGACAGATATTTAAGGAGGAGAACGAATAATGCCAGGCATTAAGGATAGGGTTGCTGTTGTAGGTATGGGCTGTACCAGGTTCGGCGAGCTCTGGGACAAGAGCGACCAGGATATGATGGTGGAGTCCTGTCACGAGGCGCTGGAAGACGCAGGGCTTGAACTCAAAGATATTAAGGCGTCTTGGCTGGGGATACAGGGGCCGGAGACGGGGAGTGGGGGATGCAGACTGGCGAGAGCTTTAAAAACAGATTATATCCCGGTTACCAGGGTTGAGAACTACTGTGCCACGGGTATCGAGGCTTTTAGGGGCGCCTCGTATGCCGTGGCTGCAGGTATATACGACATCTGTCTGGCCTGTGGTGCCGAGAAGCTGAAGGACTCTGGGGTCACAGGGCTTACCCAGATGGGCGGCGAGCCGCAATTCAGCAGCTGGGTGTGGGCGACGATAGTGGCGCCAGCGAGGTTCGCGCTATCAGCTACCAGGTACTTCCATGCCTATGGGCTCAGCCCTCAGGAGGGCAAGGAGATGCTGGCCAGGATAGCAGTCAAGAACCACCACAACGGCAGCCTGAATCCACGGGCTCATTTCCAGAGAGAGATAACCCTGGAGCAGGCGCTGAATGCTCCCATGATTGCTTGGCCTCTCGGGCTCTACGATTGCTGCGGTGTCAGCGACGGCTCGGCGGCGGCGATTGTCACAACGCCTGAGATCGCGAAGAGTCTCAGGGATGACTACGTCATGGTCAAGGGATTTGCCATATCAGCCGGCGCGGGTACGCAGGGGGTGATAGGGGCTGATTATGATTACCTTCATATTGATGAGATTGTACGTTCGGGCCAGATGGCCTATGAGGAGGCAGGGATAACTGACCCCCGCAAGGAGGTAGACATAGCCGAGATACATGACTGCTTCACCATCACCGAGGTTCTGATTACCGAGGACCTTGGCTACTCACCCAGGGGCAAGTACAAGGAGAACCTTGAGGCGGGTGCGTTCGATATCGGCGGAGAGGTGGCTATCAACGCTGATGGCGGCTTGAAGTGCTTCGGCCATCCCATTGGTGCCAGCGGGCTGAGGATGATATTCGAGTCATACCTCCAGCTTCAGGGCAAGGCGGGGCAGCGGCAGTTGAAGAACCCACGGATAGGGCTGGCGCAGAACTACGGTGGAATCCCGGGTGGTGGTATTTCCGGTGTCGCTATCGTCGGCGCTAGGGACTAGGCGAAAATCGGGCGCTCTTATCTGGCAGCAGAATAAACGTTCTAGCTTGACATAACTCCTACTATTTGCTATACTTGAGCATGGCTGTCAAGACGATCGCTGTTAACCGCAAAGCGTACCACGATTACCACATCGAGGATAGCTTTGAAGCGGGGCTGGTTCTGACCGGCACCGAGATAAAATCGATACGGGCGGGCAGGGTCAATCTACGCGATGCCTACGCCAGGCCGGAGAAAGGTGAGCTATGGCTGGTAGGGGCTCATATCGCACAGTTTCCAGGCGGCAACAGGTACAATCACGAGCCAAAGAGGCCGCGGAAGCTGCTGCTGCACCGCCGCGAGATAGCAGAGCTCAGTGGTGATATAATGACGAAGGGGCTGACAGTTGTGCCCCTCAAGATGTACCTTAAAAAAGGAATAGCCAAGGTGGAGCTGGGAGTCGCCCGGGGCAAGAAAGCCTTCGACAAGCGAGAGGCAATAGCCCAGCGCGATGCCCAGCGCCAGATCGACCGTGCGTTCAGCCAGCGCACCCCGAAAAAGGGGAAATCCTAAGCACTAAATCCGAATTGTTTTGAGTTTAGAAATCAGGATTTAACAACGTGGGGACGTGAGGTTCGACAGGGGGGTTTGATTCCGGAGTTGCAGGCCGAGGTGCCATCAACCTCGTAAATCAGGTGGCAAAAAATAACTGGCGAACGCGAATACGCACTGGCAGCCTAATATAAGGCAGCCACGTCTGCCTCTACCTCTCCTCGATGGGTGAGGACCGGGCGCCGAGAAGTCGAGGTGCTGTGGCCCCGACGCCGGTAGGGACTGCTTAAGACAGGCCGGCTGGTCCTGCTGCAATCGGACGGCGGAGAGCAGCGGGGTGAGAGCTAACAGCCGACTAAGCCTGTAGATACTCTGGATGGGATTCTTCTGGACGGGGAGTTCGACTCTCCCCCGTCTCCACCAAGGAATATAAACGCTAGCGTTTCACCGCTGGCGTTTTTTTATATAAAGGTAATGTGAATTGAAAGAATCCATCATCGTCACCAAAATCAATCGATAAGTCCGCTGAATCTAGTTAGACAAATGGACACCGAAGTATTAAAGTATATTTATAGGAGCACGGTGCATAAGTTCAGGCAATGGAAGGAGGAGGCATTATGAATGAAGATAGCAAGCACCCGGTAACGGGCAGGACAGGCAAACCCATTGCCGGCGGCGGCACGTCGGTCCGAGACTGGTGGCCGAATCAGTTGAATCTTAACATTCTGCACCAGCATTCTTCCAAGTCCAATCCGATGGGGGAGGAGTTCAACTACGCTGAGGAATTTAAAAAACTCGACCTGAAAGCCCTGAAGGAGGACCTCTATGCGCTGATGACCGACTCGCAGGACTGGTGGCCGGCCGACTACGGTCATTACGGGCCGCTCTTCATCCGGATGGCGTGGCACAGCGCAGGCACCTACCGCATGGGCGACGGCCGCGGCGGCGGGGGGGCCGGCAACCAACGTTTCGCGCCGCTGAACAGCTGGCCCGACAACGTGAACCTCGACAAGGCGCGTCGGCTGCTCTGGCCGATCAAGCAGAAATACGGCAGCAAGATCTCCTGGGCCGACCTCATGATTCTCGCCGGCAACTGCGCACTCGAGTCGATGGGATTCAAGACCTTCGGTTTCGGCGGCGGACGCGAGGACGTCTGGGAGCCGCAAGAGGACGTTTACTGGGGAACCGAGAGCGAGTGGCTTGGTGACAAGCGCTACACGGGCGACCGGGAACTGGAAAATCCCCTTGCCGCCGTGCAGATGGGACTGATATACGTGAACCCGGAGGGGCCTAATAGTAATCCTGACCCAGTTGCATCGGGTCGTGACGTCCGCAAGACCTTTGCGCGTATGGCAATGAATGACGAGGAAACCGTTGCTCTCATTGCTGGCGGTCATACCTTCGGAAAATGTCATGGCGCGGGCGATGCGTCGAATGTGGGTCCTGAGCCCGAAGCTGCCTCCATCGAGGAACAGGGCCTTGGCTGGAAAAGCAGCTTCGGCAGTGGCAAAGGCGGCAATACGATCACAAGTGGTCTTGAAGGTGCATGGAAGCCGAGACCGACCAAATGGGACATGGGCTATCTGAACACTCTGTTCAAATACGAGTTTGAGCTGGTCAA